>CADCWG010000197.1 GCA_902806335.1 uncultured Thermomicrobiales bacterium
AGCGACGAGGCGATCGCGTTCGCCCGTCTGCTGGCCGTCGTGAGTGGCATCGCGGCCACCTTCGTGAGGTCGGACGTCTACCACTGGCTGGCCGGAGCGGCCCGGCAACCCGAGCGGTTCGATATCGTCTTCTCGTCCTCCGGCGTCCTCGTCTGACTGTCGGACATCGCCGCCTGGGCTCGGGGGGCGCCGGTGTCTTCGGGCCGGGCGGGCGCGTGGTCCTGATCGAGTTCCACCCCGTTGCGATGGTCTTCGACCGGGACTGGACGCACGCGCGACCCTACTTCGCCGGGGGGCGCCGCGTAGCGTCGAGCACGGCGTCGGCGATGACGTCGAGATGACCGGCGCGGCGCTGGCCCCGTCGGGGTACGTCGACTCGGTCCAGGGCTTCGTCAATCCCCACCCCGGTCACGAGGTCCACCGGGGCATCGGCGAGGTGGCCACGGCGATGCTCGACGCCGGACTCGTCGTCACCGCGCTGCGGGAGTACCCCTCTCTGAACGCCGCCCGTCGGTTCGGGCGGATGCGCGAGCAGCCGGGCTGGCGGCTGGTCCTGCCCGAGGACGTGCCGCCTTCCCCTGCTGTACGGTAAGGTGGCCCGGAAGCGGTAGCCGCGGGAACTCGATCCCGATGACCAGACGGGGGACAGACCGTTCCGGCGCGGGCGCGGATCCCCGCACGGGACGGCCACCTCGACCTCCCATGCGCGTCGGATCGAGCGTCGGATCACCCTCGGTCGATGTCTCTCGTTGGCAGCCGGTCCAGCACCGCGGCGAGGTCGTCCGGCGCGGAGAGCATCGGCCAGTGGCCGGTGGCCAGGTCCACGACCTGCCACGCCGGCTCCCGGAAGACCTCGAACCCGGGGATCCCCGCCGCTAGCAGCGCCCGGATATCGTCGCAGGCGACGATCACGCGACCGTAGCGGGCGGGCGCCGTCGCCATCCCGCCGAGTCGCAGCGGCTGCTCGTAGGTACCGAAGGGGTGCGGGGTCGCCTTCTCCCGCATCAGGCGACGCGCGGGCTCGTCGAGCCCGGCGAGACTCGCCTCCTGGCCCAGCGCCTCGAACGTCGGGAACGGCAGACGCCAGCCGTCGCCGAGGGACGCGACCTGGTGCCGCAGCGCCGCCTGCGCCTCGGGCGGGCTGATGTCGAGGAACGACTGGCCGTCGGCGAACGGCACCGAGTCGAGGTAGACGATCTGGCCCAGGCGGTCCGGCACCCGGTCGGCGACCCCGGTGATGACGATCCCCGCGTAGCTGTGCCCGACGAGGGTCACGTCGTCGAGCCCGTCCGAGTCGATCAGGTTGACGACATCGGCGATGTGCGTCTCCAGGTCCACGCCCGGTCCCCCCAGGTGGACGCGCTCGCCCAGCCCGGTCAGGCTGACGGGATAGACGTCGTGCCCCTTGGCGCGGAGGGACCGCGCCACCCCCCGCCAGGCCCACGCTCCGAGCCACGCGCCGCCGACCAATACGTGCGTCGCCAACGCCGTTCCCCCCCTGTAACCGTCGTCCGACTGGCCCGGGACCATCGTAGCGGCGCAACCTGACAGGACGTGGCAGGAATGAGCAGGAACTTCCGAGGGATCCGGCAGGTCGGTTGTGGGCTCGGAGGCCCGCTGGCGTCCGTGCCCGTCCGGAGCACGCCCCAGGGGCCGCGGCTCGGGGAGGGGGCCGGCCCAGGCCGGCGTCGGGTGCGCCAGGCGACCCACGGGTGGTCACCCGGATTCCGTCCTGGGGTCCGCGTGGTCGACACCGGGGGTGGCGCCACAGAGGGGGCGATCGGCGCCGTCGACATGCCGCCGGCGTCGCGACCGGCGCCGGCGATTGGCACCGGCGGGTAGACCCCGCGCCGCCCGCGCCCTGGGCCGGATGGCACCCGGCTCGGCGGTTGCCGGCGGTGCGCGGCCCGACCCGGCATGGCGAGTCCGACCGGGTGGACGGGTGCTGAGGGGGCAGCACGCCGGCCGGGGTGCGGGCCGGCGGACGGCCCCGTCGGGAGCGGGACGGGCGCGGGTTCGCGACGGACGGGTCGGTCCGTGATCGCCGCGACGGCGATCAGGCGCGGACGCTCGCGAGCCGCAGCACCTCCGTCACCACCTGGTCGAGCGGGGCGCGGGTGTCGATGACGTGCCCGGCGCCGCGCCGCAGCAGCGGCTCGACGGTCCGCTGGAGACCGAGCACGCGGGCGACTTCTTCGGGACGTTTCCCGTACGGGTTGGTCGTCCTCGTGGCCAACCGCTCGACGATCACGGCGGCGGGCGCGGTCAGGAGCACGACGTGGTCGAACCACGGGTAGAACCGCCCCTGGTTCGGGGAGCACCCGCTGAGGAACAGCACGTCGGCGTCGTCGGTCGCCAGGAGGTCGTGGATGCGGTCTTCCCGCCAGACCCAGTCCTGTCCGGGGTCCAGGCCGGTCGGTTCGTCCGGGGCGACCTCCACGACCGCCGACCATCCGGGCTCGTCGGCGTCGACGGCCTTGTAGCCGCGCGCGGCCAGTTCCCCGATCACCGTGGACTTGCCGGTGCCCGACATGCCCGTGAGGAGGATCCGAATCACGTTTTCACCGCTTTTCACCGCCGCCCTGGTGAGCCGAGGGGGCGCCCCCGGCCGGCAGCATCCGACCGAGGCCCCGCCCCGCCCGAACGGGAGACGGCCCGGCGCGGGGACGGGAGCGCGACGGTCATCCGCGGCCGCCACGGCCGTGGCCGCTTCGATGACGGGGACGAGCGGCTCACCCGCGGCACCGTGTCGGGGGAAGGGCGGCTCGACCGACCAGCCGGGCAGACCGGTCGAGCCGACCGGTGGGACGGCGGATGGTGGACGACCCCGGCCGCTCAACACCGGGGGAGCAGCGCCGCGAGGCCCTCGAGCAGGCGGTCGATGTCGGCGGCCGTGTTGTAGCCCTGGACGGAGACGCGGACCATCTGCTGACCGTCGTGTCCGGTGAGCGGCACTTCCACCTGGAACTCGTCGTAGAGCCGCCGGTGGACGGTGGCCGCGTCGACGGGGGGGATCGGCACCGCGACCATCTGCGCGAACCACGGGTCGTCGGTCGCCCCGATCGGTCCGTCGGGCGAGATCGGTGGGAGGCCCGTCAGGGCGCCGATCCGCTCCCGCGCCTGGCGGGCCAGCGCCTGGCAGCGGGCGCGGACGGCCTCCCACCGGTGCTCCTCCTGAAAGGCGATCGCGTTCGGCACGGCGAGGAAGGCCGCCAGGTCGCGCGTTCCCTGCCACTGGTTGCGGCGGACGAAGCGGGACCGCGGGACCTCGCTGCCGAACCTGAGGCCGCCCTCTCCCCACCCCCAGCTCACGGTCGTCGCTTCGACGTACTCGTGGTGCTCCGGGCGGACGTGGAGGAACGCCGAGCCCTTCGGCGCGCAGAGCCACTTGTGGCAGTTGCCGGCGTAGACGTCGGCGCCGTCCGCGGCGAGGTCGAGCGGACGCTGGCCGGGGACGTGGGCGCCGTCCACCACCGAGAGGATGCCCGCCTCCCGCGCCCGCCGGCAGATCTCCGCGACGGGGAAGGTCAGCGCCGTCGGCGAGGTGATGTGGCTGAGGAACACCACCCGCGTCCGAGGAGTCACGCCCTCCCAGAAGGCGTCGGCCAGCGCCTCCGGGGTGGTGACCGGCAGCGGGATCGGCTGGTGGACGTAGCGGGCGCCGACCTTGGCGCAGACGTGCTCCCAGGTCAGGTTGAGGGCGCCGTACTCGTGGTCGGTGGTCAGGACCTCGTCGCCGGCCTCGAGGCGGAGCGAGCGGGCGAAGACGTTGAGGCCGGTGGTCGCGTTGGGCACGAACACCAGGTCGTCGCCGGCGGCGTTGAGGAACCGGCCGAGTTCGGCGCGGGCGGCGTCGAGGAGGTCGTCGCTGCGGCGCTGGAGGAAGGCGACCGGTTGCCGCTCCATCTCCCGCTGCCAGGCCTGGTAGGCCTCGAAGACCGGCCGCGGCGTCGCGCCGAACGACCCGTGGTTGAGGAAGACCACGTCCTCGTCGAGCAGGAACAGGCGCCGCAGTTCCTCGGCCGTCTCCGCTCCGGCCCCGCCCGCATCCTCGGCCACCACCGTGTCCGTCGCCACGTCCGCCCCCTTCGAGCAACCGGCGACGGACCTCGTCGCCCAACCCGTCGAACCCCCGTGCTAGTCCCCGCGTCCGCGTCGCTGCGGGGTCCGGTCGCACCGCGCGGTGGATGATACGGGGCACGCGAGAGGAGCGGGGAGGATGCGGACCGAGCGCTGGGACGAGGACGGGCGCGTCGCCTTCGTGCTCGCCGGGCTCGACGACCGCTACCGCGCGGCTGCCCGCGGTTTGGGGTTCGGCGAGGAACGGGACGCCTTCGCCCGGTGGTTTCCGGCGGGGAGCACGGAGGTCGACCGCGCCTACGACGGTTTCACAAAGGCGATCGGGCCGATGCTCCGCCAGAAGGCGGGGGAGGAGCCGGTCCCGTGGGCGGACGCCCTCCGGGCGGTGATCGCGGCGACAGACGACCAGGGCGTGGACTGGTGGCTGGTCGGTAGCGAGGCGCTCGCCGTCCTGGCCGTCATGGCGCCCCTCCTGAGTTCCGCCCTGGTCGCGCCGGTCGCGCCGGTCGGTGAGACCCCCGGGTGGTTCTGCGCCTGGTGGTGCCGCGTTTTCGTCGGCGCCTGCGTGGACATCGCTGGCGACACCTTCGCGTGGGTGGACCAGCCGGAGCCGGCGGACTTCGGGCCCCACGCCGTTGCCCGGCTCGAGAGCGTTGTCTGGGAAGGTCATCGGCTCCGGGTTCCGCCGCTCGGCCTCCAGCGGGCGGTCAACCTCCGGCGGGGACGGCAGGCGGTCGTTGCCGCCATCGACCGGACGCGCCGCACGGCCGGCTGATGCCGGGTCCGTATCGTCGGTGAACGGATCGGGGGCGCGGGGGTGGCCGGGCCCACACGGGGCACACCCGAGGACAGAGGTCCCGGGGCGAAGCCAGCCCAAACCAGCGGGGCAGGCAGGCGCGGATACCACAGAGATCGTCCGGCGTCAGGCTGAGACAGCACCGCGGCCCTTTCCCGACCATCTGGAACCGCGGTTCTAGATTCTAGATAGGACGGCTCGGTGCCGGGGAGGGGGCGCGCCGCTGTCGCCCCGAGACGGAGCACGCCGCCCACTTCGGCCACCCGCCGCGGCGACCCGATCACCGTGCCCGGGTCTCGCCGATGGCTCCTCCGGCCGGCCGTGGTCTGTATCCCGCCCCGCCGGGTGACGGCGTCCCCGGACCGCC
This sequence comes from uncultured Thermomicrobiales bacterium, assembly GCA_902806335.1. Classification (GTDB taxonomy): domain Bacteria; phylum Chloroflexota; class Chloroflexia; order Thermomicrobiales; family UBA6265; genus CADCWG01. The sequence continues at coordinate 5,244 of CADCWG010000197.1, forward strand.
CCTTGCGACCGCGTCGGTGCCCACCGACGATGGTCGCTTCGGGTGCCGGAGCAAACGTCTCGTGGTTGACTGAGGTTGAGACGGAGCGATGGCGAGGACGCCGGTGATGGCCGAGGGACACGGAATGGGAGGCGGCGTGGGGGGGAACGGATCCGTCGACGTGGTGGTGGTCGGCGCCGGCCCCGCCGGGAGCGCGGCCGCGACGACGCTGGCCCGCGCCGGGCGGTCGGTGATCCTGCTCGACCGCGCGGCCTTTCCCCGCGACAAGCCCTGCGGCGACCTGATCGGCGCCCGGGCGCTGGCCTGGGCGCGTTGCCTCGGCGTCGCCGAGGCGGACCTCGCGCCCTACCCACCGCTCGTCGGCGCGCTCGTCGCGGCCGACGGTGGCGCGGTCGACTTGGCCCCCCGCTCCGCCCTCGGCCGGGCGTCGCTGCGCGGCTCCGACGCCCGGGTAATCCCCCGGCTGGTATTCGACGCGGCCCTGGTCCGGGCGGCGGAGCGCGCTGGCGCCGAGCTCCGCCGCTGCACCGTGCGGGAGGTCGGGCCGTGGCGCGGCGGGCCCGACGGTGGGCGCGAGGTGACCGGCGTCGGGCCAGACGGTCCGGTCCGACTCCAGGCTCGGGCGGTGGTCGCGGCGGGCGGCTACGGGTGCCGCGTCGCGGCGGGAATCGCCCCGGCACCGGCCGCCGCCTCCGGTCACCCATCCGGCGGCGGGGTGGGGTTGGCGGAGCCGCCGCGAGGGATCGCGATGCGCGGCTACTTCCGCGGCGTCGACGCCCCCGCCGGCCGGATCGCCTTCTGCCTCAACGGGTGGGTGCTCCCCGGCTACGGCTGGGTCTTCCCGCTCCCCGACGGCGGTGCCAACGTCGGAGTCGGCACGCTCGTCAGGGGCGGTGCGGGGGAGCGCGAGCACCTGCGGCGGCTCTACGAGCGCTTCGTCGACGACCCCGCGTCGCCCGCGGCTGGCTGGCTGGCCGGCGCCAGCGCCGACGGCGAGCCGCGCTCCTGGCCCCTCGACCTGGGACCGCGGCGGCGGCGTCTCGCGGCGGACGGGCTGCTGGTCGCGGGGGAGGCGGGCGCGCTGGTCGGGCCGCTGACCGGCGCGGGAATCGCCTTCGCCCTCGACACCGGGGCCCGAGCCGGGGAGGCGCTCGCGACCGCCCTCGCGGCCGGCGACCTGCGCGAGCCCGCCCTGCGGCCTTACGCCCGTGCCGTGCGGCGCCGGTTCCTGCCCTGGCTGCGCGCGGAAGGTGTCGCCCAGCGCTGGCTGACCGATCCCGACCACCTCCGCGCGCTGCTCGCGGCGGTCCGTCCCCTCCCGCCGGCGGCGCCCCTCGGGGCCCGGTTGCTGCTGCACCTGGGCTGAGACCAAGGCCCGCCCAGGCGGGCCCGGCGGTCCCCGCGCCCCCGATCCCGCGGCGATCTCTGGGATTCGGCGTCAGTCCGCGACGGCCTGGGCGAGGCCCTGGGCGCGCATCGCGTAGAGGCGGCGATCGGCGGCGGCGACGAGTTCGTAGGGCGACGTGCCGTCGCTCGGCGTCCCGGCGACCCCGAAGCGCACCGTCGTCGGCGGGAGACTGTCGGCGCTGTACTCCTGGCTGGCGTCGCGCACGTCGCGGCGGATCCCGTCGGCGATGCGTTCGGCGGCCTCGGCGCTGGCGCCCCGCAGCACCGCCGCGAACTCGTCTCCGCCGTAGCGGGCGGCGATGTCGTTCGGCCCGACGTGGGCCCGGATCGTCGCCGCGACCAACCGGAGCAGGGCGTCCCCGGCAAGGTGGCCCCGGCTGTCGTTGACCTGCTTCAGGCCCTCAACGTCGAACACCACCACCGCGAGCGGACCGCCCTCCCGGAGCGCCCGCTCGAGGTCCTCGTAGAAGGCGCCGTGGTTGCGCAGTCCGGTGAGGGTGTCGGTCCGGGCCGCGCGCTGGGCGTCGGCGTGCAGCTGGGCGACGTACACCGCCGTCGCGACATGGTCGGCGACGGCGGTCAGCACGGCCTCGTCGGCGGCGGTGAACGCCGCGACCCGCGGCGACTCGACGTTGATCAGGCCGATCGCCTCGCCGTCGACGACGAGCGGAACGACGAGCTCCGACCCACGGGCGTTGGGCCAGGCGATATGGACGGTCGGGTCCGCGAGGATGTCGGGGACGTTGCGGGCGCGGCGGGTGCGGATCACCTCCCCGCAGACGCCCACGCCGAGCGGTTGGCGGTACCCGTCGATCTCGGACGCGCTGTCGGCGTCGAACGCCGCGACCCAGAGCTCGTCCGCCTCCCGGTCCACCAGCATCAGCATCACCTCCTCGTAGCCGAGTCGTCGCCGGACCATCGCCGCGACACGGCCGAGGAAGCCCCGCAGGTCGGGGATGTCGCGGGTCATCGCCGCCAGTTCGATCAGCAGGCCGAGCGCGCGGAGGTCGCCGAGCTGACCCGGCCCCCGGGTCATGCTGTGCTCTCCCGGCCGTCTCAGGGCGTCGCTGTCGAGTCCAGTCATCGCGTCGATCGCCAGGGCGCCCGGCTCGCCGAGCGTCGCCACCAGAGGAGCGCCGGGAGTAACCCCGGGGTCGGCCTCCAGGATCGCGACGAGCACCTCGACGACGTCCGGGCGGAACTGGGTCCCGGCCGCGCGGCGCAGCTCGGCGATCGCCTCGGTGACCGAGCGGCGGGCGCGGTAGGGACGGTCGGTGACGATGGTGTCGTAGGCGTCGGCGACACTGATGATCGCCGCGCCGAGCGGGATCGCTGCGCCGGACAGCCCGTCGGGATAGCCCCCCCCGTTCTCCCACTCGTGGTGGTGGCGCACGAGTGGGATCAGGGGGGCCAGCGCGCCGCCCCGGCCGTCGGCGAGGATGGCCGCGCCGAGGGCGGCGTGGCCCATCATCACCGCCCGTTCCGCGTCGTCGAGGAGGGCGGGCTTCTGCAGGATCGCGTCGGGGATGCCGATCTTGCCGATGTCGTGCAGCAGCCCGGCCAGCTCGATGGCCTCCGCCGTCGCGTGGTCGAGCCCCATCGCCTCGGCGGTCCGACGGGCGTAGCGCGCGACCCGCTCCGAGTGGCCGCGGGTGTAGGCGTCCTTCGCATCCACCGCCGAGGCGAGGGCGCGGATCCCGGTCAGGTAGAGGTCGCGGTTCCTGGCCTGCAGCTCGGTGCTCCGGAGAACGGCGGCGGCCTGGCCGGCGTAGACCTGGACGATCGCCGCCTCCTCGTCGCTGAACGGGTGCTCACACCGCCGGTAGAGCGAGAGCGCCCCGACCAGCGTCCCCTCGACCATCAGCGGCACCGCCATCGCGTGCAGCCCGACCGCCGGGACGGCGGCTCCTGGGGGCGACGCGTCCCCGCCGACCGCGAACGACAGCTCCGTCGCCAGTCGGGGGTCCCGGTCGGCATGAGACACGACCTGCGCTTCCCGCCGGACCACCGCCTCGCCGGTGATCCCCTCTCCGAAGGCGACCCGACCGGCGACGGCCCACGCTTCCCCGCGGGCTTCGACGTGAAGCCGGCGCAGTTCGCCCCGCTCGGCGTCGGCGTGGAAGAGGGCCGTCACCTCGTGGGAGACGAGCCGCCCGGCGCCGTCCGCCAGGGTCGCGAGCACCGACGGCAGGTCCGCCCGCAGCGCCAGGTCCTGGCTGGCGGCGAGCACCGCGGCGAGGTTGCGGGCCTGGCTTTCGGCCCGGCCGCGCTCGGTGAGGGCGACGCCGTAGATCCGCGCGCGTTCCAGGCCGACCGCGAGTTGGCCGGCGACGAGTTCGCCCAAGTCCTGGTCGGCCGCCGAGAATGCCCCCGGCTCGGTCCGGGCCGCGTAGAGCGTCCCGATCGGCCGCCCCTCGATCCGGATCGGGACCGCCAGCACGTACCGGCCGGGTGCCGCCGCGCCCGCGGGGCGGAAGTAGGGCGCGCCGGCGGCGGTGTCGCGGCGGATCGACACCCCCCCGAGGAACGCCTCGCCCACGATGCTGCCCTGGGCCGGGACCAGGAGGTCCTCGTAGCGCAGGGCGTCCTCGCCGATGGCGGCCAGGAGGCGCAGCCCGTCGCCATCGTCGCCCGAGGTGAGGACACCGCCGAGTCGGAAGGGCACCGTCGCGCGGAGCGCGGCGAGGGCGCCGCGGACGATCTCCGCCGGGTCGAGCGACCGGGTGATCGCCGCGTTGACCCCCCCGAGCACCCGCAGCTCGGCCACGCGACGCTCGGTCTCCGCGTGGAGCCGCGCCCGCTCGATCGCCGCGCCGGCCTGGTCGCCGATCGCCGCCAGCAACTCGAGCTCGTCGGCGGCGAACGCCCGCGGGGTCCCATCGCCGTCGACGCCCCGCGGGGAACCCGACCAGACGGTGAAGGCGCCCTCGATCCGGCCGCCCACCCCCATCGGTACCACGGCCATCGGCACCACCGCGCCACCGCGGTGCCGGTCGGCACCGGCTCCCGGCCGCCCGTCCAGCACCGCGCGCAGCGCCTCGCCGTGCAGCGGCGTGCCGGAGGCGATCACCGCTCGTTCGGCGGCCGAAGGCTCCGACGGCGCCGCGGCTCCGGCGGCGAGCGAGGGCGGCGATCCGGGCGGCTCGACGGCGCCCGTCACGACCGTGCGGGTGGCGGTCTCGTCGAACACCGAGAGCTCGCAGCGGTCCACGCCGGCCACGCTGGCGATGACCGGGGGCAGCGCACGCACCAGGTCGGGCAGGCTGGTCACGCGGTTGAGCGTGGCCGCGACCCGCACCAACGCCGTCGCGCGGTGGCGGCGGCGGCGCTCCTCCTCGATCAGCAGCGCGGCCTGGACGGCCACCTCGGCCTGCCCGGCAAGCACCTCGAAGACGACGAGGTCCTCGGTCGTGAAGCGCGCGTCGCCTCGGCGGCTGAGGACGATCGCCCCGAAGACGTGCCCTCCCGGTCGGATCGGCGCGACGAGCAGGTGCTCGGACCCGGCCGACCCCTGGCCCGTCGGGGGCGTGTGCACGGGTGCCCGGGCGTCGTTGATGAGGGTCGGGCTCCCCCCTGCGACGACCCGGGCGAGGGGGCCCGCCGCGACCGGGACCGCCCGGGCCTGGCCCGTGGTCAGCGCCGCCCCTCGGGTCAGGAACGGGCGAAAGACCCGGGCCGCCTCGTCGACCCGCCAGACGACCAGGCCGTCGTGGGGGATGATCCGCCCCAGGTGGTCGGCGAGGGTCCCCAGGGTCGCGGCAAGGTCGTGCTGGGCCGTGATCGCGCTCGCCATGGCGAGCACTGCTTCCAGGTTGGCGACGTGGCGGGCCGTCCGCTCCTGCGCGGCTGCGCTCTCGGCGAGGAGCGTTGCGTTCCGGACGGCGACGGCGGCCTGCTCGGCCAGCACCCGGAAGACGGCGAACTCCTCGTCGGTGAACGGGGGACCCCCGATCCGCATGGACTGGAGCACGCCGGTCACCCGGCCGGCGACGACCAGCGGGGCGTGCATCGCCCTCGTCCCACCGTCTCGGCCCTCGCCGCCCGGCCGACGGACCCAGCGGGGGTCGCGATCGGCGTCGTTGAGCAGCTCCGCTCGGCCGGTCCGGTAGGCGCTGCCGATGAGCCCCTCGCCTTCCCGCAGCACGAACGGCGGCTCGTCCCGCGGCGCGCCGTCGACCCACTGGCGGAAGAGCAGCGAGTGAAGCATGCCGTCGCGCGGGTCCAGCTGGCAGAGCGAGACCTCGTCGTGCGGGACCAGCCAGGCGAGCGCGTCGGCCACGGTCCCGAGGGTGGCGGCCAGACTGCCGGCGCCGTTGATCGATCGGGTCACCGCCAGGACGGCCTGCAGGTTGGCCGCTTCCCGCTCGGCACGGCCGTGGGCATCCTTGCTCTCGGCGAGGAGGGTCGCGTTGCGCACCGCCACGGCGGCCTGCTCGGCCAGCACCCGGAAGACCGCGAACTCGTCCGCCGCGAACGGCTCGCCGCCGACACGGTTGATGTAGAGCACCCCCGTGACGTGGCCCGCGACGACCAGGGGCGCCAGCGCCGCGTGCTCGCCGACCTCGGGCAGGCGCGCCTCGGCCGGATCGTAGACGGACCGGGGGTCGCGGTGGGCGTCGTTGACCAGCTCCGCGGCACCCGAGAGCGCCGCCCGGCCGACGAGGCCCTCCCCCAGGCGCAGCGAGACGGGGGGCATGTCGATCGTCCCACCGGGCAGGCAGTGGCGGTGGAGGACGGTGCGGAGCGACCCGCCCTCGGGCTGGAGGCCGTAGAGCGCGATCTCGTCGTGGGGAACCAGCGACGCCAGTTCGCCGGCGAGGGTGTTCAGCATCGTCGCCAGGTCGCCGACGGAGGAGACGACGCGGGAGACCGCGAGCACCGCCTCCAGGTTGGCCGCCTGGGCGTGGGCCAGGGCCTGGGCGGTCCGGGCCTCATCGAGCAGCGTCGTGTTCCGGATCGCGACCGCGGTCTGGGTGGCGAGTAGCTGGCAGGCAGCGAACTCGTCCTGGGCGAAGGGCTGGCCGCCCACGCGGTAGAGGTGGAGCACGCCGACCGGCAGGTCGGCGACCACCAGGGGCACCTGGATCGTGTGCTCGCCGCGCTGGGCGACGGCCGTCGCGCGGGCCGGGTTCCGGTAGACCGAGCGGGGGTCGAGGTGGGCGTTGTTCACCAGTTCGGCCCGGCCCGTCCGGAGCACCGCCCCGATGATTCCCTCGTCGACGCTGAGGCTGATCAGGGAGCCGTCGAGTGGCTTGCCTTCGCGGCGGGCGAAGATGCACTCCAGCGAGGTGCCGCTGGGGGACAGGCGGTGGACAGACAGGCCGTCGTGGGGGACCAGGACGGCCAGTTCCTCGGCCATCACCCGCAGCATCGTCGGCAGGTCGGCGCGGGAGGCAATCGCCCGCGAGATGGCCAGCACCGCGGCGAGATCGGCGGGACGACGGCTGGCACCGCCGTCGGCGAGGGATTCCCCGTCTCCGACGCCGGCGGTGGGGGAGGTGGTCGGGGCTGACGAACCCGCCCCGGCGGCGCCCGGGGGACGCAGCCGGCCGAGCGAGGCCGCCGCCAGCCCGGCCATCTCCGCGAGCAGCACTCGGGTCGCCGAACCCGGCGGCCGCCCGTCCTCCCACCCGCTGGCGACCAGGGTGCCGACGGTCAGGCTGCCGTCGACCAGGGGCACCGCGATCGCGTCGTCGGCCGAGACCGTGACCGCGACACCGTTCGACGCCGGGGTGGCGGGCGACGTGGCGGGCGACGTGGCGGGCGACGTCCGCGGTCCGCCGGTGTCGACGACGGCCACGAGCCGTCCACGCGCCCCCTCGCCGTCGTGACCCTGGGTCAGGGTGACCGTGACCTTGCCGGCGCCGGTCAGCAGGTGGGTGTGCCGGCCAAGTGCGTCGGCGATGGCGGAGCCGTCGGCGGCGGCGCTGAGCGACCGGACGAGGGCAAGCACGTGGGCAGCGTCACCCGGGACCTGGGCCGCGAGGGCGGCGAGGTCCACCTCTTCCGGCCAGTAGCGGGCCCGCCCCGTCGCGCGCGGGCGGACCGCCCCGTCGCGCAGCGCGAGCGCGAAGGCGTCCTGGCCCGCGCCGAAGCGGGCGGCCGCCTCGGCGGCGATGAGGAGTCGGGGCGTCGCCATGCGGTGACCCCTTCCGCGCCCGCCACGGGGAGCGGCGACCGGGTTCGCCACGTTCTGTCGAGGGGCGTGTCCGTGACGGCCAGTATGGAACGCCGCCGCGAGCCCCACAAGACCGCCCCGTAGCTCCGGGTCGCTCGGGGCGGGCGTTCGGCCGCCGCGGTCAGGTTACCCGTGGCGAACCCCGGGAGGACATCGGCGCGGCCAGCGGTGCGGCCAGCGGCGCGGCCAGCGGCGCCCGGCCGTCGATCGCTCCACTGGCGGTTGGGCCCGACCGAACGTCGACCGATGCGGACTCGACGGCCGTCGTGAGGACCGCGACCGGTCTGGTCGACGCGGCGACGGGTCTGGTGGGTCGGTCAGGTCAGGCGCGTGCCGCGGCCGGGGCCGTCCTGCGCCGAGGCCCAGGCGAGGGCGCGCCGGGCGAGGTCCGTGGCCGCCCGGTGGTCCCCGGTCGCCTCGTAGCTGAGGCGGCGGACCTGGCCGGCGAAGCGGACCGGGGTGTCGAAGACCCAGCGGCGAACGTCGGTCAGGCGGTCGCCGCTCGGCCAGCCGCGGGCGATCACCCACCGCGCGCCCGTCGGTCCGTCGGACCGCTCGGCGAACAGCACGACCGCGCCGCCCCGCCAGGCGAAGAGCGCGTCCGGGCCCACCTCCGGGCAGGGAGGAGGCGGGGTCGGCGCATCGGTCAGCCCGAACGGCAGTGCGCGCTGGGAAGCGGGGCGCCCGGGGAGGGTCTGGTCGTCCATGCCTACCCTCCCCCCTTGCGCCCCAGGTCCGTCGGTCCCACGGTGCGTCGGCGTCCGACGGTGCGTCGGCGTCCGGTTAGACGCCCTCGCCCACGGCTGTCGGTCAGACCGCGTCGACCGGGACACCGAAGGTACCAGCACGCTCGTCCGGCGGCGAGGGCGAACGGGGCGCCGTCGCGACGCGCCGGTTCGGCGGTTAGGCCACCAGCACGGGCGATCGGCGGACCGGTTAGGCGGGCAGTACGGTGGGTTGGCCCCACGACACAGGGGAAGCGTCGGCATCGGCCACGACGGGCCAGGCCGGTGGCCGCCGCCGGCTACGGACCACGGCGGCGGCCGGCGGGATGGGTCGGCGGGATCAGTCGGCGGGGACCGCCGCCGTCTCCTGGGCGAGCACCCCGAGCGGGTCCTGGCCCGGGGCGGACACCTCCCAGGGCAGCGGGGCGCGGCGGAAGAACTCGCGGGAGAGGAACTGGGCCACCTGCTCGGGCGGGAGGTTGGCCATCGGGCCGCCCTCGCCGACCTGGGTCTGGTGGGCGCGGATCGCGCGCACCTTCCGCTCGCGGAGGTCTGCCACGTCGACGATCGTGTCGATCTCCGCCTCCGGCGTGCCGAGCTTGGCGCGCTCCTCGGGCGGCATCGATCGGAACGGCCCGTCGGACCGCTCGGCCATCGCCTCGATCCGCTCCCGCGGGATCGCGTTGAAGTAGAGGGCGTCGACGCGCCAGGGCTCGCCGAGACCGGTCGGCTGGTCCGGATCGGCGGCGACCTCGACGGCGGCGGCCGTCGCCCGGTAGGTGTAGATGTGGTCGGGGTGGCCGTAGATGCCGTCCGCTCCGAACGTGACGACGGTCGTCGGCCGGACCGCGCGGATCTGGGCCGCGAGCTGGGCTACCACCTCGGGCAGCGGGGCGTTGACGAAGGCGCGCGGGTCGTCGTTCTCGGCCGTGCCGGCCATGCCGCTGTCGCGGTAGCCCAGGAGCCGGATGTCGGCCACCCCGACGACCGCCATCGCGGCGCGCAGCTCGGCCTCGCGGACGGCGCCGATCGTCTCCCGGGTCGCCAGGCGGGGGTCACTGATCTCGCCGGCCTCGCCCCGCGTGGCGCAGACCAGGACGACCGGGACGCCGCGGCCGGTCAGGAGCGCGATGCTGCCGGCGCTGCCGAACGCCTCATCGTCGGGGTGGGCGTAGGCGAAGAGCACCGGAGCCGGCGTCACGTCCTCGGTGGGGACGCCGACCGCGGCCGGCGGCGTGGCGGTGGCGGCGGTGGCAATGGGTATCGACATCCTGGTCCTCGTTCTCTCGCCGCCCGTCTCGGGTGCGCCTACGTTCAACGTGGGTGAGACGCCACCGTGAGGCGGCACCGGCCCGTCCCGTGGCCCCGCCGGGGCGGCCCCCCTCGCGCATGGCCGGGCCGACCCGGGCCCGGCGCCCAGCCCCTAGCTTCCGGTCGGGGCGAAGCCGCCGTCGCGGAGCGCGGCCAGCAACTCGTCGTCGCTCGGCTCGGTGAGGGTCGCGCCGCCGCGGCCGACCCGGATGGTCGGGAGTGAGCGGTTGCCGTCGTTCTGGGCCTGGACCCACCGCGACGCGGCGGCGCTCCGGTCGACATCGACGAACGCGTAGGAGACGGCCAGGCGGTCGAGCAGCGCCCGCGAGCGCGAGGTGTCCCCGCACCACGTGGCGCCGTAGACGGTGATGCCGTCGCCGGTGGGGCCGCCGTCGGCGGCGATGGGAAAGGTTTCGGCCATCGGTCGATCGCTCCTGTCGCTGGGCCCCACGGGACCCGGTCTCCAATACTATACAAAGGATAGCAGCATCGCGCGGGCGTGTGGTGCCGCCGCGCTCCGGTCGTCGGCCGTCGTCGACGACTGGGCGTGTGTGCGGGCGACGGCGCTACGGCGCCGCTGCCGGCACGTCCCACGCCGTGCCGTCCGGGAACAGCCGCGCCTCGAGGTCGCTCTGCCGGGCCAGGCCCTCGCGGTAGCGGACGTGGCGGGCCGGGTCGGGCCGGTAGACGGTCGCCGTCACCGGGTCGGGTTGGCCCCTCAGGTCGGGGAGATGCCCGGCCCCGACGAGGGCGAGCACCGCCGCGCCGCGCGCCGAGGCCTCCTCGTCCGGCGGCAGGGTCCTCAGCTCGTGGCCGAGGGTGTCGGCGACGATCTGGAGCCAGGCCGGCGAGCGGAGGATCGCGCCGCCGTTGGCGACGACCTCATGGCCCGGCGACGCCAGCGGCGCCAGACGGTCGTAGATGCGGGCGAAGCGGTAGGCGACCGCCTCCATCGTCGCCCGCACCAGGTCCCGCGACTCGGTTGCCAGTGTCAGTCCCGCGACGACGCCCCGGCTACGGTCGTTCCACGAGGGGGAGCGCTCGCCGGCGAGGAACGGCAGCACCGTAAGGCCATGGGCGTCGGGCGGCATCTCCCCGGCCGCCTCGATGGTCTCGTCGCCGAAGTCGATGTCGAGCATCCCGCCGAGCCAGGCGAGCAGGTTGCCGCCGTTGCTGAGCGCACCGCCGAGGACCGCCCGGTCGCGATCCAGGCGATAGGTCCAGACGTCGGTGGGGGGGTGGACCTCGCCGGGCGGCCGAACGACCCGGAGCGCGCCGGACGTCCCCAGCGTGAGCGCGATCCGATCCGGGGCCACCGCGCCACTGCCGACGTTCGCCCCCGCGCCGTCTCCTACCGCCGGGAACCAGGGCAGGCCGGCGAGCACCCCCCACCGGGCGGCCCAGGGGGCGCGGAGCGGCGCCAGCGGCAGGTCGCGGTCGGTGAGCTCGGGCAGCTGGGTTCGCGGCACGCCGGCCGCCTCCGCCACCGCCGGGTCCCAGGTCAGGCGGTGGACGTCGAGCAGCCCCGTCCCGGAGGCCATCGAGAGGGAGGCGCGCGGGTCCCCCTGGAGGCGGTCGGCGGCGTACTCCGCGAACGACAGGTAGCGGACGGTCCGGGCGACGGCCTCGGGGGCGGTCGCCTGGAGCCAGCGCAGCTTGGCCGGCCAGTAGCTCGAGTGGAGCACGCAGCCCGTCCGGGCGTGCGTCTCCGCGGGCTCGAGCTCGCGCCGGAGCCCCGCCACCTGGGGGGCGGACCGCTTGTCGGCCCAGATCAGGAGCGGCGTCGTCGGCTCGCCGGCGGCGTCGACGCCGAGGAGGGAGTGCCAGAAGCAGGAGTGACCGACCGCCGCGATGTCGGCGGCCCGGTCACCGGCGTTGGCGAGCGCGCCGTCGACGCAGCGGACGAGGAGGTCGAACAGGGCCGGGGCATCGGCTTCGGCGCCGCCGTCGGGGGTGGAGCGAACCTGGTGGCCGTGCTGCGCCTCGGTGCCGTCGACGGCTCGGGCGCGCGCATCGAAGAGCAGCGCCCGGAACGACGAGGTGCCGAGGTCGATCGCGAGGACGAGCGGCGCCTTGGCATCGGCGAGCGAGACGGACGGCATCGGCGCCTCCGTGGGCGGCGGGCGGACCTGCGCGGAGACCCGACAGCCGGGCGTCGCGGCGACGACGCATTGTAGGGGCACGGGCGGGGCAACCCGCGGCGAGCGACGGCCACCGACCGGCGACCGGGATCCGATGGGCGCCGGCCGGGGGTAGGGCATGTGACACGGGACCGCGTCATGGCTCGTCCGGCGGGAGCGCGTGTGGCCCTGGGGCCTGCCCGGGGGACGGTCGGAGCCGTGACGTGTCCGTCCGAGCGCTGTCCGGATCAGGAGGCGACAGGAGGCGACCGCGTCCGGCAGCCGGTCACCTCCCGTGTGGCGACACGGGCTTCTCGGCCCGGCGCGGCTGACCCCACCGCTCCCGGCGGTCGTTCGCGGGGGGACGACCTGTGGTTCCACCCTCGATGCAGGCGCGCGACGAGCGGCGAGTCGAAGCGGGTTGGTCTCGCTGGGGCCCGTGATGGCCCTGGTAGGCTTGTGGGATGGGACCGTGACCGCCGCGCGGAGCGGAGCCGGGAGGGGAGATGGCTGCCGAGATCCGGGTGATGCTCGAGATCGGACCGCACGGCAAGAAGGTGGTGGCGGTGGCGCCGGATTGGCCCGGTCTCGAGCGCGGGGCGAAGACCGAGGAGGCCGCGGTCGAACGGCTCCACTCCTACCGTCCTCGCTACGCGCCGGTCGCGCGGTTGGCCGGGATGGACGCCGCGTTCGCGACCGGCAGCACCGTCGACGTGGTCGAGCGGTATCCGGGCACGGGGTCGACGGACTTCTGGGGCATCTCGTTCGCGTTCTCGGACATCGACCGGCAGGACGTGTCGAGCGACGCGCTGGAACGCGAGCTGGCGCTGATGCGGGCGTGCTGGGCGTTCTTCGACGACGTGCGCTCGCGCGTGTCGGTCGAGATGCGGAAGGGGCCGCGCGGGGGAGGGCGCCATCGGGACCAGATCGTCCGTCATACCTTCGGCACGGAGCGGGACTGGGCGAAGAAGATCGGGGTGCTCACGCCCGAAGGCGCGATGCTGACCGACGAGGGGCTGCACGCGCATCGCGACGCCTACCGCGACGCGATCCGAACGTTCCATTCCCAGGGCAAGGCGGCCCGGACCTGGCCGCTCCGCTACCTGATCCGGCACACCGCCTATCACACGCTGGATCACGCCTGGGAGATGGAAGACAAGGACCTGACCGCCAGCAGTGCCTGAGCTGGGGCGGTGGCGGCGTCGGGTTCATCGGGTGCTTCCGGCTCAACGGAGCCCGATGCGCCCGGCGACGGTCCCGGCCGTCACCGCGGATCGACCACGGGCGGGATACGCTCCCACATGGGCACCCCGAGGTGAGCAGGCAAGCAGGCGAGCAGCGGAGGAGCCCTTCGCCGCCTCGGTCGATCGTTCCCGATCGCGGGCCAGGCGACGAAGCCCGCGCGGGCGCGCGACATCCCGCTCCGCCACCCGGTGCCGCGGTAGCAGCACGGACCCCACGTGAGCACGGGTACCTCGGCGGTCTCCGGTGCGATGCCCCGTCGGCTGTGGGCCGGCACGTCCCGGGGCGGACGCGAGAGAGGCCGCCAGGCACGCTCATTCCTCGTCCTCCACGTTGCTCGGGTGGGGGATGCGGGGTGGTGCCTCGACGCGCCGGATCGTCCCTGCCCCAACGGCAGCGCGCCTGACAGCCTCAAGGGAGCCGCTGGGCGACCCCCGGTCGCGGCGACTACGGGTGGCGAGTCTCGAGTGGCGGTCGCCGTGCGAACCCGGTCGGGACCCGCCGGTAGCGGGCAGGGCGGGACGACGGGAGAGACCGGTGGACCACGGGACACGATTCGGGCACGGCGGCGACGGGGCGCGTCCGCTCGCCGTCGCCCACCGGGCCGGCAACGACCTGGGCCAGCTGGCACGGGCCGAGGCGGCCGGGGTCGACTACGTCGAGGCCGACGTCTGGCTCCACCGCGGTCGGCTTGAGGTCCGCCACTGCAGGACCCTGGGACCGATCCCCATCCTCTGGGACTGCTGGGAACTCGCGAGTGCCCGCGGCCGGCGGCTACAGCTCCCCGACGTGCTCGCGGCGGCGGCGCGGGGCACGGTGTTGCTGCTGGACCTCAAGGGGCGCGACCGCCGGCTGCCCGGCGCCGTGGTCGAGGCGCTCCGTCGGCACCGCCCCGGCGCGCCGGCCCTCGTCTGCTCGCAGCGGTGGGACTTCCTCGACGCGCTGCGCGGTCGGCCGGAGGTGGGCCTCGTCTATTCCGTCGGCACCCCCCGCCAGCTGCGAGTGGTGTGGCCGCGCCTCGCCGGGCTGGCGCTCCCGGCCGTCTCGGTCTCCGAGCGGCTGCTCGACCGCGACGCCGTCCGGACCTTCAAGGGCCGGGCGGTGACGGTGCTGACCTGGCCCGTCAACGACGCGGGGCGTCGGGATGAGCTGCTGGCCTGGGGGGTCGACGGCGTGATCAGCGACGACCTCCAGCTGCTCCGCGCGGCGCGAGCCGCCGGGGGCCGGGTCGCCACGGGACCGCTGCCCGCCGTCGCGACTTCCTAGTCGGGCACGCTGGCGGGCCCCTATGCTGCGCCGAGGGCCCCTAAGGCGCGCCGAGGGCGCCGTGCGGGAGCACGGCGTGGACGCCGCGGACGCCGTTGACGACCTGGGTGATCCGCAGGTCGACGACCAGGCTGGCGAGCGCGAGCGCTTCCGGCCGGGGCAGGCCGTGTAGCTCACCCATCAGGTCGAGCATCGCCTCCAGCGCGACCAGCATCGCCTCGTCGAGGTCCTCGTCGAACCCGAACGTCAGCCAGCCGACCGGCGTCTCGGCGCGCGGCGTGGAGAGCCGGAGGTCGTCGCGGAGGCCGAAGGTCAGCTCGGCGAGGTCCATCGGGCACTCGATCGCGGTGCCGCTCGCCTCGCCGTCGGCCTGGAGCGCGTGGCCGTCGCCGACCGAGACCAGGCCGCCGGGCACCGCCACCGGCAGGTAGAGCGTGCTACCGGTCACCAGTTCCTTGCAGTCGATGTTGCCGCCGGTCGGCCGGGGTGGGGCGGTAGGGTGGCGGCCTGGCGCTTCCGGGGGCATCCCGATCACGCCCAGGAACGGCCGGAGGGGCAGCGCGTGGCCGTGCTGGTCGGTGCCGATCAGCCGCGCCCGGTCGAGATCCCAGCGCAGCACCGTTCCCTCGTACCCGGCGCCGAGGCCGAGCCGCGTGTTGACGGCCGTCTCCCGGCCGCCGGCGACGTTCCAGCCCCAGGCGCCGGGCCGTAGCTCGCCGATGGTCACCGTGACCGTCGAGCCGGGCGCGGCCCCCCAGACCGCGACCGGACCGCAGAGGGCGTGGCCGGCGTCGACCTCGGGGTCGTACTCGGCGAACCGTGCCCAGGCACCCCCGTCGGCCGGTCGTTGCTCCAGCCCCCAGCCGGCGTCCAGTGTCCGGTAGCGGACGGTGTCGCCCGGCTCGACGGTGAGCACCGGCGGCCGGTCGCGGTCGAACGGGCCGTGCAGCGTCGCTCGGGTCGGCTCGATCGAGTAGGTCGCCATCTGCTCTCCTGCACGGCCGCGGCGACCGCCGTCGTGGCCAAGCCATCGCTTGGGATCGGCGATGCTATCACCGGCCGGGACCGGGGACAGGGCCGCTGGGGGGCGCGGCGGCGGCCTGACGACCCCGGACGCTCGCACCAGGGGGACGCGATGAGCATGGGGAGCCGTGCCGCGGGGTCGCCGGGTGAGCGGCGGGGCCTACCCGGGGGGCGGGCGGGTCTTGCGCCAATGGGAGGTCCTCGGCAGCGCCGCCGTGCTCCCCGGCTTCCAGGTCCCGGTATTCGGCGCGGGGGACGAGTGAGGCGCGCCGCCGGCAGGACCTCACCCCTGTCGCCGGCGGCGCTGCCAACTGCCCTCAGGGGAGCCAGGCACGGCCCGTAGGCCCAGGCTGAGCCGTGGCAAGCCCTATGCGGCCAGGATCCTGCTTGCCCTCGGGAGCGTCCGGATCGTCTATGGGGGCGGTCCCCCTAGCCCCAGCCATCAGCAGGGCCTCCCGCCCGCGCCGCAGTCCACCCAGGAGGTAGCCCACCGTGGCCGTTGCCACCCCCCCGCAGCTCGAGACGCTGGCCATCAACACGATCCGCACGCTCTCGATCGACGCCGTCCAGCAGGCGAACTCGGGGCACCCGGGCCTGCCGCTCGGCGCGGCGCCGATGGCCTACGTGCTCTGGACGGAGTACCTCAAGCACAACCCGCGCGACCCCCACTGGCCGGACCGCGACCGGTTCGTCCTCTCGGCCGGACACGGCTCGGCCCTCCTCTACTCGCTGCTCCACCTCTCCGGGTACGACCTCTCGCTGGACCAGGTCAAGGCCTTCCGCCAGCTCGGCAGCAAGACGCCCGGCCACCCCGAGCGTCTCCACACCCCGGGGGTCGAGGTCACGACCGGTCCGCTGGGCCAGGGCTTCGGCAACGGCGTCGGCCTGGCGATGGCGGAGGCGTTCCTGGCCGCCCGCTACAACCGCCCCGGGCACGAGGTCGTCGACCACTACACCTACGGGATCGTCTCCGACGGCGACCTGATGGAAGGCGTCGCCGCCGAGGCCGCCTCGCTGGCCGGCCACCTCAAGCTCGGCAAGCTGATCTACCTCTACGACCAGAACCACATCAGCCTCGCCGGCACCACCAACCTGTCCTTCACCGAGGACGTCGCCGCCCGCTTCGACGCCCTCGGCTGGCACACGATGACCATCGACGGGATGGACACGAGTGCCGTCCGCGCCGCGCTCGACCAGGCGCGTGCCGAGTCCGAGCGGCCCTCGCTGATCTGCGCCCGTACGGTGATCGGGTTCGGCTCGCCGAAGAAGGCCAACACCTTCGGCGTCCACGGCTCGCCGCTCGGGCCGGACGAGGTCCGCGCCACCAAGGAGAACCTCGGCTGGCCCACCGAGCCGGCGTTCTTGATCCCCGACGAGGTGCGGGCGAAGTTCGCCGAGGGACTCGACCGCGGCGCCGAGGTCCAGGCGCAGTGGCGGATGCGCTTCGACGCCTTCGCCGAGGCCTTCCCGGAGCAGGCCGCCGAGTACACGCTCGCGCTCGCCGGCAAGCTGCCCGAGGGGTGGGACAGCGACCTCCCGACCTACGAGGTCGGCGCCAAGGCCGTCGCCTCGCGCAAGGCGTCCGGCGAGACGATCGCCAACTTCGCCCCCAAGATCCCCTGGTTCGTCGGTGGCTCCGCCGACCTCAACCCGTCGACCAACACCGCGATGAAGGGCGCCGGCGACTTCCAGGGGCCGGGCGCCTCCGCCGAGGGCGTCCAGGGCACCACCGGTGGCGGCTGGGGCTACGCCGGCCGCAACATCCACTTCGGCGTCCGCGAGCACGCGATGGGCAGCGCCGTCAACGGGATGGCGGCCCACGGGGGCGTGATCCCCTTCGGGTCCACCTTCCTCGTCTTCTCCGACTACGTGCGCCCGGCCGTCCGCCTGGCCGCCCTCTCGCGGCTGAAGTCGATCTTCGTCTTCACCCACGACTCGATCGCCGTCGGCGAGGACGGCCCGACCCACGAGCCGGTCGAGCACGTGATGAGCCTGCGGGCGATCCCGCACCTCCACGTGATCCGCCCTGGCGACCCCAACGAGACGGTCGACGCCTGGAAGGCGGCGCTGACCCACGACGGGCCGACCGCGCTGATCCTGAGCCGCCAGGACCTGACGATCCTCGATCGCTCCGGCGCCAGGGGCGACCTCTCCCAGGGCGGCTACATCTTCGCGGACAGCGACGGCGGGCCGGACATCGTGCTGATCGGCACCGGCTCGGAGCTGGAACTGACGCTGATGGCGAAGGCCACCCTCGCCGAGCACGGCTTCCAGGCCCGGGTCGTCAGCCTGCCGTGCTGGGAGCTGTTCCAGGCCCAGGGCAACGACTACAAGGACCAGGTGCTGGGCCCGCGCGGCACGCCGCGGCTCTCGGTCGAGGCCGGGACGACGTTGGGTTGGGGCAAGTACACCGGCGATAACGGCGGGATGATCGGGGTCGACACCTACGGTGCCTCCGGTGCGGGCGCCGCGGTGCTCGCCGCCTACGGCTTCAGCAAGGAGCACGTCGCCGCCGAGGCGCTGCGGCTGCTCGGCCGCGACGACCTCGCCGACCAGGTCGAGCCCCCGAAGGCGGAAGGCGACACCGCCGGTGAGCAGGCCGAAGGCGGCGAGGGCCACTCGTAGACGAGCCGTCGACTACGAGCTGTCAGCTATCAGCCGTCAGCCGTCAGCTGTCAGCCGCCCGGAGGCGGGGAATGCCCGTCGTCGGCGAGGTGTTAGCGATGGATCGCAGGGTCCATAATGCGTCAAGCTGACGGCTGATAGCTGAAGGCTGACGGCTCATAAGGAGGCTCCCATGCCCGAGACCACGACGACGACCGTCGACGACACGTCCCCGATCCGCCGCCTCTTCGCGGAGGGGCAGAGCGTCTGGCTGGACGACATCAGCCGCAAGATGCTGGTGGACGGCGACCTCGCCGAGCTGATCGGCAGCGGCATCCGCGGGGTGACCACCAACCCGGCGATCTTCGAGAAGGCGATCGCCGCCGGCGACGCCTACGACGAGCAGATCGCCGACCTGCTCCGCCAGGGCAAGAGCGCCGGCGACATCTTCGAGGCGGCCGAGGTCCAGGACGTCCAGGCCGCCTGCGACCTGTTCCGGCCCCTCTTCGAAGAGTCTGAGGGCGGCGACGGCTTCGTCTCGATCGAGGTCGCTCCCTCCTTCGCCCGCGACGGCGACGGCTCGCTTGAGGAGGCCCGGCGCCTGTGGGCGTCGGTTGACCGCCCCAACCTGATGGTCAAGATCCCGGGCACCGCCGAGGGGCTGCCGGCGATCCAGCGGGCGCTGACCGACGGCATCAACGTCAACATCACCCTGCTCTTCAGCGTCGAGCGCTACGAGGAGGTCGCGACGGCCTACATCGAAGCGCTCGAGGCCCGGCACGCCGCCGGCCAGCCGATCAACCGGCTCGCCTCGGTCGCCTCGTTCTTCGTCAGTCGCGTCGACACCCTGATCGACAAGCAGCTCGACGAGAAGATCGCGGCGGCCAGCGACGACGCCGAGCGGCAGCGGTTGGAGGGCCTGAAGGGCAAGGTCGCCGTCGCCAACGCGAAGCTGGCCTACGTGAAGTTCCAGGAGCTCTTCGAGAGCGAGCGGTTCGCGCCGCTGCGGGCCGCGGGCGCCAACGTCCAGCGCCCGCTCTGGGCCAGCACCGGGGTCAAGAACCCGGCCTACCCCGACACCCTCTACGTCGAGGAGCTGATCGGCCCGGACACCGTCAACACGATGCCGGCGAAGACGAACGACGCGGTGGCCGACCACGGCGTGATCGCGCGCA
>CADCWG010000198.1 GCA_902806335.1 uncultured Thermomicrobiales bacterium
GCGGGACCCCCCCCTTCGGGCGGGGGCGGACCCCCGGGAGGGGGGACGGGCGCGCGACGCCGCGGGGTGGAGCAGCGGCAGCTCGTTGGGCTCATAACCCAAAGGTCGGGGGTTCGAATCCCCCCCCCGCAACCCGAGTCACGGTGCTATAGCATCTACAGCAGGCGGGACACCCATTGGTGTCCCGCCTGTCTGTGTTTTTCTGCACGGGCGAAGTGAGGCGGGCGCGGCATGACGGGCACCGGTGCGTCGACCGGGGCGGAGGGGTCGTGTAGGCTTCCTCCAGACGAAGCTTGCGGACGGGGCGCCCCACACACCGGTTCTCGTCACCGTCTGGCAAGCGGCCTTCTACCGCCTTGTTGGCCGATGTCCACTGCGGTCCTACCGTGAACTCATCGATGTTGGATCGGTCCCTGGAGGTTCCCCGCATGCCGCTTCCGTCGTCGTCGTCCCGTTCGTCCGGTGGAATGCTCGCGGGGGGCGACCGACGGGTGATCGCCGCCGGCCTGATGGCCGGCGCGGCGATCGGGGTCTGGGCGGGTGGGCGCCTGAGGACTCCTGCCCGAGCGCTCGGCCCTTCGACCACTGCTGCCCGCCCCGCGGCGCTGATCGACTGGGATCGTGCTCGCCAGATCGCGGTGAACATGAACCGGGGTGCGGCGCTCACCGCTCCCGAGCGCGAGCGCCTGGACCGCTACTACCGTGAGCTCGTTCGGCGCTGCGTGCCGCTCGTGGAGGACTTCACCGGGACGACGCTCCCACCGACGGTGGAGCGAACCTTCGTCTTCGATCGGGTGGACTGGATCGACGCCAACCTCGAAGCGTTCAAACCGCTCTTCGCACCCCTTGAGGAGTTTCATGCCGAGCGGAGTGGGGCCGCGACGCCCGCATCGAATGTGCTTGGCGGCGTGAACCAGACGATTGTCAGCGCCGAACTGGGGGTGCTGCTCGGGTATCTGGCGCGGCGGGTTCTGGGACAATACGACCTGGCGCTACTTGGTCGGGAGCCGATCTCGGCCGGGAAGCTCTACTACGTCGAGCCGAACATCCGGGCGGTCGAGCGGGCCCTGGGGCTGCCGCGGGAAGACTTCCGGATGTGGCTGGCCCTCCACGAGACGACGCACGCCTTCGAGTTCGAGGCCCACCCGTGGGTGCGGGTGCATTTCAACAGCTTGCTGATGCGGTACATCGAGTACCTCAAGCAGGACGCCGAGCACCTCAAGCAGGGCCTGAACGGGCTGCGCGTCTTCGCCCAGCGCGTGCGGGGCCGGGACGCCGCCGGGCAGCAGAGCTGGATCGAGGTGTTGATGTCGCCCGAGCAGCGGGCGCTGTTCTCCCAGATGCAGGCGATGATGTGCATCATCGAGGGATTCTCGAACCACGTCATGAATGGGGTGGGGCGCGATCTCCTGCCGACCTACGACCTGATCGCCGAGCGCTTCGAGCGGCGGCAGCGCCAGCGATCGGCCGCCGAGCAGCTCTTCGCGCGGCTGATCGCGCTCGACGTCAAGCTCGAGCAGTACCGGCTGGGCGAGGCGTTCATCGCCCGCGTCGTCGCCGAGCGGGGTGAGACATTCGCGCGACGCCTGTGGGCTGGACCGGAGTCGCTGCCGACGATGACCGAGATCCGGGCGCCGGAGCAGTGGATCGCCCGGATGGAGGCCCTGCAGGAGCTGGGAACGGCGGCGCCCGGAGATCCGCGGGATGGGAGCGGCGCTGCCGCAGGCTGACCCCGCCGCCGTCTCCGGACTGGCGACCGGTCCCGCCATGGCGGCCACCACGGAGCAGGCGTACGAGAACCTCTGTGTCGCGGCCGCCGCGTGCGACCGTTGCCCCGGGATGGCGGGACGCCTTCGGCTCCTCTCGGCCGCGAACGGGCGGCCGGGAGCACGGGTGATGTTCGTCGCCGAGGCTCCGGGGCGCTTGGGCGGCGACCGGACAGGTGTGCCGCTGAGCGGCGACCGCAGCGGCGCCCGGTTCGACCGGCTCCTCGCCGCCGCTGGGTGGGAACGGCACGACGTCTTCGTCACCAACGCCGTGCTCTGTAACCCGCGCTCGCCAGACGGTCGGCGCAACCGACCGCCCTCCAGCACCGAGCTCCGATCCTGCGCCGATCTGCTCAGCCGCCAGATCGCCGTTGTCGGCCCGCTGGTGGTCGCTCCACTGGGCGCGGTCGCGCTCGCCGCCGTCGCCCGATGTCACCCCCATCACCTCGTGCTGCGTGCGGATGTAGGGCGGCCGGCGCCGTGGGGCGACCGGTGGCTCGTCCCGCTCTACCACCCGGGTGACCGGGCACAGATCCAGCGGCGTGAACCGCAACAGGCGGACGACTTCCGTGCCCGGCGCGCCTTCGTCGACGCGCTCGTCGGCGCGGCGGACCGGGAGGCGCGGGGTCGGCCGCGGACCGGGGACCCTCTGCCGGGCCCATAGAAGGAGGAGGGCGAGACCGCCCGACCTGACCGTGGGTCGCCCGGTTCAAGCGGGACCACCACGCCGACTAGTGGCGGAAGTGGCGCGTCCCCGTGAAGAGCATGGTGATACCGGCGGCGTTTGCGGCGGCGATCACCTCGGCGTCGCGGACCGAGCCGCCGGGCTGGACGATGGCTGTCGCGCCGGCCGCGATCGCGGCCTCGACGCCGTCCGCGAACGGGAAGAACGCGTCGCTGGCCAGGGCGCTACCCCGGGCGCGGTCGCCGGCCTTGCGCGCGGCGATCGCCACGCTCTCGAGGCGGTTCGGCTGCCCGCTGCCGACGCCGACGACGGCTCGTCTTTGGACCAGCACGATCGCGTTCGACTTGACGTGGCGCGCGGCCGTCCAGGCGTAGACCAGGTCGTCCCGCTCCGGGTCGGAGGGCTCACGGTCGGTGACGGTCCGCCAGGCGGCCGGGTCGTCGCCTTGATCGTCCGCGTCCTGGACCAGGAGCCCGCCGGCGATCGACCGGACTTCCCAAGCCCGAGTGGTCGGCCCCGCCTCGGGCATCGCCAGCAGGCGCAGCCCGCGGCGGCCGCCGAGGGCGTCCTGGGCTTCGTCCGAGAAGCCGGGGGCGATCACGACCTCGAAGAAGATCTCCGCCATCCGCCGGGCCGTCTCGCCGTCGACGGGGCGGTTGAGGGCGACGATGCCGCCAAACGCGGAGACGGGGTCCCCGGCGAGCGCGAGGGCGAAGGCGTCGGCCAGGTCGGCCCGCGTCGCCAGACCGCAGGGGATGGTGTGCTTGACGACCGCCACGGTCGGTTCATCGAACGACGTCGCGGCCGCCCACGCGGCGTCGGCGTCGAGCAGGTTGTTGTACGACAGCTCCTTGCCGGCGAGCTGCCGCGCGTCCAGCACCCCCGGAGCCGCCTGGCCGCCCGCCAGGCGCCGGTAGGCCGCCGCGCGCTGGTGCGGGTTCTCCCCGTAGCGCAGGCCAAGCGCCCGGGCGCCCGACACCGAGAGTTCGTCCGGGAACGCCCCGCGGTCCGCGTCGCCGCGCAGGTAGTCGGCGACCACCGCGTCGTAGGCAGAGACGTGGGCGAAGGCCTTCGCCGCCAGGGCGCGGCGCCGGGCCGGCAAGACCCCGCCCGCGCCGAGCTCGCGGAGGACCGGCCCGAAGTCGGCCGGGTCGGAGAGCACCACGACGCCGGCGAAGTTCTTGGCCGCGGCACGGATCATCGCCGGGCCGCCGATGTCGATCTGCTCGACCGCGTCGGCGAGCCCAACCCCGGGCCGCGCCACCGTCGCGGCGAAGGGATAGAGGTTGCCGACCAGCACGTCGATCGGTCCGATGCCGTGCGCCTCGAGGGCGGCGAGGTGGGCGGGGTCGTCGCGGCGGGCGAGCAGGCCGCCGTGGATCGCCGGGTGAAGGGTCTTGACCCGGCCGTCGAGGATCTCCGGAAAGCCGGTGACGTCGGCGACCGCGGTGACCGGGAGACCCGCCGCGGCGAGCGTCCGGTGGGTACCGCCGGTGGAGACCAGTTCGTACCCCAGGTCGACCAGCCCGCGGGCGAGGCCGGCCAGGCCGGTCTTGTCGTACACGCTGAGCAGCGCCCGCATCGGGGGCCGAACCTTTCGCTTGGGTGGCCCGGGGACGACCGATCGGGCGACAGACGGCGCGAAGCGCCCGCGATGATAGCAGAGGCACCGCCACGTCCCATCGCGCGGACGGCGCCGTCCCCGGTCCAGCCGAGCGCGGTCGGGGTAACGGGGTCGAGGCGTCAGGCGAAGAAGTCGCGGTCGGCCTCCGGGAGGTAGGCGGCTGCCGCCTCGACGTCGAAGTCGACGCCCATCCCGGGCCGATCCCAGACCTCGATGTGGCCGTCCTGGACGATCGGGTCGGGGAGACCCCGGACGATGTCGTACCACCAGGCCGGCTTGCCGATGGGGTACTCGAAGGCGATGAAGTTGCTGGGCAAGGTCGCGCAGACTTGGACCAGGGCCGCGAGACCGAGCAGCCCGTTGCCGGTGCCATGGGGGGCGATCAGGATGCCGTGCAGGTCGGCGTACTCGGCGACCCACTTCAGTTCGGCGATGCCGCCGACGTCGCAGGGGTCGGGGCCGACGATGTGGACGGCGTGGCCCTCGATCAGGCCCTTGAAGTTGTGACGGAGGTAGATCTGCTCGCCCGTGTGGATCGGGACCGTCGAGGCCCGGGTCACCTCGCGGTAGACGTCGGCCGAGACGTACGGGACGTAGTCGCCGGTGATCAGGTCCTCGAGCCAGAGGGGGTGCAGGGGCTCCAGCGCCCGAGCCAGGCGGATCGCGTCCGGAACCGCCCAGCCGGGTCCGCAGTCGAGGGCGAGGCCGACCTCGT
Organism: uncultured Thermomicrobiales bacterium; assembly: GCA_902806335.1. Classification (GTDB taxonomy): domain Bacteria; phylum Chloroflexota; class Chloroflexia; order Thermomicrobiales; family UBA6265; genus CADCWG01. The sequence continues at coordinate 4,791 of CADCWG010000198.1, forward strand.
CACCGAGTACCTCCTTCATCGCCGCCACGCAGGCGACGACATGGTTCAGACCCCGCTCGGTCAGCAGACCGCGGATTAGGGTCCCCGCCAGTGGGACCTGCTCCGGCTCGCCGTAGAAGAAGTTCGGCACCTGGGTTCGCATCGGGCCGTGGAAGGCGATCGCCTGCTTGACGATGGTGAACCCTTCCGGCCGCGCCTTCATCCGCGCGGTGTTCTCGGCGAAGTCGGCGGGGGTGTAGCCGGTCATCGGCTCGCGGACGGCGCCGTTGTAGACGCGGACGCGGTCGCGGACCTTGCCCCCGAGGAGCTTGTAGACCGGGAGCCCGGCCGCCTTACCGGCGACGTCCCAGAGCGCCATCTCGATCGCGCTGACGGCGCTGCCCCACGGCTTGAAGCCGCCACGCTGGCGGATTCGGAGCATCACCCGCTCGACGTTGGTCGGGTCCTGACCAAGGAGCGCGGGTTTGAAGTGGAGGACATGGGGGACGAGGTAGGGCTTGTAGGACTCGACCTCCCCGTAGCCGCTGATCCCCTCGTCGGTGACGATCCGCACCACGGGGTTGTCCCCGATGACCGTGCACTTGAGGTCGGTGATCTTCACCCGACATTCCCTCCTCTGGCGACCGTCTCCACCCCGTGCCGAGCGACGCGGCGGCTACGGTACCGGAGATCGCCGCGATGGGGAACGGGTCTAGCGGTCCCATGCTGACCGGGGACCACATCGACCGGTCCCTGTGCCGGATCTATGGGCGTGAGGCTGCGTCAGGAGGGTCGAGGAGCCAGTTGGGAACCGGTCGGCTCGGCGAGACCGGGCGACGCGTTCGGGTCGGACGGGAGGCGTCACACGCCGGGTCGAAGGCGCGCATCTCCCGGACCTGCCAGGGACGGCCCCCCGCGCGTTCCCCGGCGGGACGTCCTCCACTGGTTCCGTCCTTCGGCCCCGCGGCGGTGCGACCAGACGTGGTGGACTCGCCGTGATCGGATGGCCCCACACGCTGTCTGTGGCCGCCCGCCGATCAGCCTAACCCGCACCGACGCGTGAGCGCGTCCGATCAGGGCGGGCCACTGTCCCTCGCGGGACAACGGTCGACAGCCACGGACGCCCGGCCGCGTGCTCTGAGGGGTTGACCCAGTGGTGCGGTTTCCCAGTGCGAGGCGCGGACGCGAGACGCGAGGTGGTCGTCACTGGTGTCGATTCTGGTGAGGATCGCGATGTCCCTGTATCCGGTCGTTCCCGGGTGCCGCGCGGTAGATCCCGGCCCGGCGTTGACGACCGACGGCACCACCTCACTCCCCCCGTCCACAACCGGGAACACCGCGGCGCGTCGCGCGGGGCGACTCCTCCCTGTTGTTGCGCCCACGCCGAACACGTCGGTGCCAGGACGAATCGTCTGCTCCGTTCCGCCGCGCGTCGTTGCAACCCGCGGGTGCGCTCGCACCCTTCGGTGATCGATCGCCGCCACATGACGACACGGGGTAGGCTCGCGGTCAGCGGCGCACGATCGGTGGGTGCCGTCCCGCCAACACAAGTGGACGGCGGGCCCGCTCACGGCGGATAGGGAGGCGCGGTGCTCGACAGGTTTCCGGCGATCGAGCCGTACGAGAGCGGCATGCTGGACGTGGGCGACGGGTACCGGGTGTACTGGGAATGCTCCGGCAACCCCGACGGCAGGCCCGCGCTCTACCTCCACGGCGGACCCGGTTCGGGTGCCTCGCCGGGCCAGCGGCGCTGGTTCGACCCGGACGCCTACCGCGTCGTGCTGTTCGACCAGCGCGGCTCCGGGCGCAGCCGGCCGCTCGCCGACGAGCTCGGCGCCGACCTCGGCGCCAACACCACCGCCCACCTGATCGCCGACATCGAGGCGCTGCGCCGGGTGCTCGGGGTCGAGCGGTGGACCATCCTCGGCCTGTCCTGGGGCACGACCCTCGGTCTGGCCTACGCCCAGGCGCACCCGGAACGGGTCAACGCGCTGGTGCTCGGACTGGTGACCACCACGTCGCGCCGCGAGGTCGCGTGGATCACGCACGATGTCGGGCGGATCTTCCCGCGGGAGTGGGACCGGTTCGCCTCGGCGGTGCCGGACCGGCTGCGGCACCTCCCGCTGGCCGACGCCTACGCCACGCTTCTCTTCGATCCCGACCCCGCCGTCCGGGAGCACGCCGCGCGGGAGTGGTGTGCCTGGGAGGACGCGCACGTCTCCCTCACGCCCGGCCACCGACCGAGCCCCCTCTTCGCCGACCCGGCATTCCGGCTCCGGTTCGCGCGCCTGGTCACCCACTACTGGCGGAACGCGGCCTTCCTCGGGGAGGACCAACTGCTCCGCGACGCGCCGACGCTGGACGGCATCCCGGGCGTGCTCATCCACGGCCGCTTCGACGTGAGCAGCCCACTGGAGACCGCCTGGCGCCTGTCCCACCGGTGGGCGACGGGCGAGCTTCAGGCCCTCGACGACGCCGGCCACGGCGGCGGCGACACCCTCACCGCCGCCATCGTCGGTGCCGTGAACCGGTTCGCGGCGAGTTGACCGCCGATCCGCGTCGGGCGGGACCAACTTCGCCTACTCAGGGTGTGGCGACCGCGCCGCTGATCCGGGAACGTCGTCGCTCCGGTGGCCGCGGGTCGGCCCCGACGGCCGATCGACTCGCGATCGGGTGGCCGGGGTCCGGGCGCCCCGGCCAGGGACGGCCGCGGGTGACTCGGAGACCCCACCCCGGTTGCCGCCCCAACGTGTCGATTCCCGGCCACGCCGTTCGACTAGTTGGCAGGAGCGACGTCTGGAACGGACGCGGACCGCGGACGTCGCCGAGCCGCTCGGAGTGGAGTCGGAGGAGACGACCATGACCCAGCCGATCGCCCCGTGCCTCTGGTTCGACGGCAACGCCGAAGAGGCCGCCAACTACTACGTGTCGGTCTTCAAGGGATCGAGGATCCTGCACATCGACCGGTTCAGCGACGTCGGTCCCGACCCGGATGCCCCGGTAGTGTTCATCGAGTTCGAGCTCAACGGGCAGGCGTTCCAGGCGATCAACGGCGGGCCGGAGTTCTCTTTCAGCGAGGCGGTGTCGTTCTCCGTCCCCTGTGCCGACCAGGGCGAGGTCGACTACTACTGGGACACCCTCACCGAGGGGGGAAAGCCGGGACCGTGCGGCTGGCTCAAGGACAGGTACGGCGTGTCGTGGCAGATCGTGCCGACGGTGCTCAACGACCTGCTCCGCGACGCCGACCGTGAGCGCGCCGGACAGGTGATGCGGAGGATGCTGCAGATGACCAAGCTCGACGTCGCCGAACTCCAGGCCGCCTACGAGCAGTAGCGGCCTCGGACCAGGGCCGACCGCCGTCAGGGGAGGGGGCGACCGCGGGACCCACCGAGTCGACAGAACCAGGCGTAACGGTCGACCGACCCAGTCGACAGGAGACAGCAATGGCCCGGACCAGCACCTACCTCAACTTCGCGCGGGAGACGGAAGCGGCCTTCACCTTCTACAGGTCCGTCTTCGGGACCGAGTTCGTCGGCATCACCCGCCACGCTGATGTCCCCGTGCCGGAGGGCCAGCCGGGGCCGAGCGATGCCGACAAGCAGCTCATCATCAACGTCCAGCTGCCGATCCTTGGCGGCCACGTGCTGATGGGCACCGACGCCACCGAGGCGATGGGCTTCACGCTCAACCAGGGGAACAACGTGGCCATCTGCCTCGAGCCGGACTCGCGGGCCGAGGCCGACGCGCTGTTCGCCGCGCTCTCCGCCGGTGGCAACGTCGAGATGCCCCTGCAGGAGATGTTCTGGGGCGACTACTTCGGGTCCTTCGCCGACAGGTTCGGCGTCCGGTGGATGATCAACTGCGCGAGCCGGACGTAGGGCGACGCGGGGGAGGGCGTCGACACGAGCGGAGCCGGGCACCAGGCGAGAGGGCGCCAGCCCGATCGCTGGCGCCCTTCGCTGTTCATCGCGAGCCGATCGACGTGGAGCCGCGGAAGACCGGCGCGGGGTGGACCCGCCCGTGCGCGTGGACGTGGCGACCTCTCCCGGCCGTGGGACCGCCGCGCTCGATCACACTACGGGACGACGCGGAACCCCTCGGACCCGTTCTGCACGTCGCTGGGCGCGTAGATTGGGGGCGCGGAGACACCACCTCGCGAGGCGTATCCCGCCGAGGAGGCGACCGCGATGTCCGAGAACCTGGTCGAGCTGTTCAGACACAACGCTTGGGCCAACGAGCGACTGCTCGATGCCCGCGAGGGGCTGAGCGACGCGCGGTTGGACGCGACGGTCGTTGGCACGTTCGGCAGCGTTCGCGACACCCTGATCCACATCGTCGGTGCGCAGGAGCGCTACGTGGCGGCGCTGGCCGAGGCGGGGCCGGTCGGTGTGAGCCGCGAGCGGTCCCCATTCCTTGGCCTCGCCGAGCTGCGCGACGGCGCGCGGGCGAGCGGCGAGGCGCTGGTCGAGCTGGCCGCCCGGGCTCGATCCGGGGCGACCGTGACGGCAGAGCGGCGCGGCCAGGGATACACGCTGCCGGTCCGGCTGCTCCTCGTCCAGGCCATCAACCACGCCACGGAGCACCGCGCGCGGGTCGCCGCGATCCTCACCCAGCAGGACATCGATCCGCCCGGCATGGACGGCTGGACGTACCACGAAGATCGCTTCGCGGGGGATTGGAGCCAGTTGTGGTCTTGGTAGGCCGACGGGAAGGAATCGAACGATCCCCGTAGGCCGTACCCGACGGACGTTGCCGATGCCCCGCGGACCCCGTGAGGGTCGCTCTCGAGCCCACCTAGGACGACGCTGGTGGCCCGAGGTGGATGGGCGACGTCCGAGGCTCGCCGGGTGCTACCGTGGCGCCGACGGGCGGCGGGGACTCGACGCGCTGCCCCCGGTGATGGCAAGGGCAGACCCGGTGGACTCGGCGATGTTCGACACCTACCGCAATCGCTGGGGCCTCGAGCCGGACGGTGAGCCGATCGTCACCCACAGCAGTTCCCTGCTGCCCGTGCGCCGGGGGGACGAGCGGGCGATGCTCAAGGTCGCCCACTCGGAGGAAGAGCGACGGGGCGCCGCCGTGCTGGCCTGGTGGGGTGGCGAGGGAGGACAGGGCGCGGCCCGCGTGCTGGCCCACGCTGGGGACGCGGTACTGATGGAGCGCGCCGTCGGCACCGCGTCGCTGGTCGCCATGGCACGCTCCGGCGAGGCCGGTGACGACGTGGCGAGCCGTATCCTCTGCGCCGCGGTGGCCCCCCTGCATGCGCGTGGTGACCGCCCGGTGGCGGGGGCGCTCGTGCCTCTCCGGCGCTGGTTCTCGGAGCTCGAGCCGGCCGCGGCGCGGCACGGTGGCGTCCTCCGGCAGTCCGCCGGCGCGGCGCGCGACCTACTGGCCCAGCCGCGGGACGTCGCCGTCCTGCACGGCGACCTCCACCACGGCAACGTGCTCGACTTCGGGGCTCGCGGCTGGCTCGCGATCGACCCCAAGGGCCTCCTCGGCGAGCGCGGCTTCGACTTCGCGAACATCTTCTGCAACCCCGACCTCGAGGTGGCGACGGCGCCCGGACGTCTGGCACGGCAGGCGAGGGTGGTGGCCGAGGTGGCGGGGCTGGAGCGGGGGCGGCTCCTGCGCTGGGTCCTCGCCTATGCCGGCCTCTCGGCGACCTGGACGCTCGGCAACGGGGACCACCCCGAGCTGGCCCTGGCGGTGGCGGAGCTAGCGGCCGCGGAACTCGCGAAGCCGTGAGTCGATCTCTGCCGGAGGTGTTTCTTCGGCAGAACCCGGGCGGCGGCGCCGCTCGGCGAGGGACTGGTGCCGGCATGGCGCTCCTCGGACGGCCGGCTTCGGCCCGACTCGTCGGCGGGAGCTTCCGGTTGATCTGCCGCGAAGGAACGGGCGTCCCGAACGGCGGCCCCCCCGCGGAGGAGGGGGACCGCCGTTCGCGATCGAGCCGATGTTGACCGCCCCGTCGCGACCCGCGGGGCTGGCGGGGGCTGGCGTCGGCGGGCGGCTATTGTCCGCCGGCCGGGGCGGTGGGCGGCGGGGCGATTGCCGGCAGGGCAGCGTCGCGGATCAGGGCGTTGAAGGCGGTGACGTCGTGCGCTTCGACGTCGCGGAGCGCGGCGAGTTGATCCTCGACGCGGGCGGAGAGATCGGCGAACAGGTCGCGCTGCTGCCTGGTGGGGGCGGCGTCACCGCTGCCGACCGACCCGGCGAGACCCGCCAGCTTGGAATTGAGCCTGACGGGGAAGTTGAGCGTGTCCTGCGAGCTCTTGGCCGCTGTCTGGATCAGCTCGCCCTCGATCGCGTCCAGCTTGGCCTTCAGGTCCTTCGCGGGGCCGCCGATTCGCTCCTCGTCGGGGGTTTCCCTGGTCCGCTCGAGCCAGCCGTCGGTCTGGGTGCGGACCGCGCGGATGCGGTTGATCGCCTCGTTGACCGTGCCCAGCGTGTCGCGGACCTGGCGGCCGAGGTCGAACTGGGCCGCGAGGTCGTCCTGGGTGGCGGCGACGCGGGGGTCCTTCAGGATCTGGAACGACTCGGTGAACGTCTGGTCGCCGACGACCAGGCGGACCTGGTAGTCGCCGGGGGCGGCAAGGGGGCCCTCGCGGCCGGGTTGGTCGCCGCCCTTGGTGGCAATCGCCGCGGCGTCCGCATAGCGCATGTTCCACACGAAGCGGTTGAGGCCGGCCCTGGCGGGAACGGTCGGGTCCTTGTCCTTGTCGTCCTGGTCCGACGCGGTGTCCTCCCCGCCGGCGATCGATCCCGCGGGCGCGGCGGGCTCGGCGGTCGAGAGGCTTGTGCCCCCCGGACCGGCCTCCGCCCCCTTCGCCTCGGCGTCCGGAGCCTTGCTCCTGAACGCGCGGATCTCCTGCCCCGCGGCGTCGAGCACGGCGAGGCTGATCGGCTCCTTGGGTTCGTCCGCGAGCGCGTAGTGGACGATCACGCCGTGGGCCGGGTTGGTGCCGGCGTCGAGCCAGGCGGTCTTCTTCTCGCCCGACGGGTCTTCGGTCTGGTTGAACGCGGGGATCATCCCGCCGGCGAAGGCGTAGTTCTTCCCCGCCACCGGCGCGTGGCCGAAGCCGGCGATCCGGCCGAACCGGACTGTGTCGCGCGGTCGGAACAGCCGGGTCGAGGTCGTGTCCAATCCCTCGGTCGCCCCGCCCACGCCGCTCGCCGGCGCCAGGAGCTGGTGGAGGAGGGCGACGTCGTCGAGGACCCAGAAGGAGCGGCCGTGGGTGGCGACGACGAGGTCGCCCTGGGCCACGACCAGGTCGTGGATCGGGACGACCGGCAGGTTGCCGCCGAGGCGGCGCCAGGACGCGCCGTCGTCGGGGGAGACGTAGATCCCGGTCTCGGTGCCGGCGTAGAGAAGGCCGCGGCGCGAGGGGTCCTCGCGGACGACGCGGGTGAAGTCGTCCTCGGGGATGCCGGCGACGATCTTCCGCCAGCTCCGCCCGAAGTCGTCCGTCTTGAAGAGATAGGGCTGGAAGTCGTCGCGCTTGTAGCGGGTGGCGGCGACGAAGGCGACGGCGGGGTCGTGCGGCGAAGGCTCGACCGTGGAGATGAGGGCCCACTCGGGGAGCTCGGGCGGGGTGACGTTCGCCCAGGACGCGCCGCCGTCCCGGGAGAGGTGGACGAGGCCGTCGTCGGAGCCAGCCCAGAGGAGACCGGGCTCGCGCGGGGACTCGGCGAGCGCGAAGACGGTGCCGTAGACCTCGGCGCCGGTGTTGTCCTTGGTGATCGGGCCGCCGGACGGCTGGAGGGTCGCGGGGTCGTTGCGGGAGAGGTCGGGGCTGATCGGCTCCCAGCTAGCCCCCTCGTCGGTCGAGCGGAACACGACGTTGGCGGCGGTGTAGAGGGTGGTCGGGTCGTGCGGGGAGAGCACGGTCGGCGAGGTCCAGTTGAAGCGGTGCTTGAAGTCCTTGGCCCCCCAGCCGGAGTAGGCCTCGGGCCAGACCGTGACGTCGCGGAGCTGGCCGGTCGCGTGGTCGTAGCGGCTGAGGAAGCCCTGGTAGCTGCCGGCGTAGACGACGTTGGGGTCCGTCGGGTGGACGGCGATGTGGCCGGACTCGCCGCCGCCGATCTCGTACCACTCGGTGACCGTGATGGCGTCGTAGTTCGAGCGGCTGGGCACGCTCATCGTGGTGTTGTCTTGCTGGGCACCGTAGACGCGGTAGGGCGTCCGGGAGTCGACGGTGACGTGGTAGAGCTCGGCGGTCGGCTGGTTGTAGAGGGAGGACCAGGAGAGGCCGCCGTTGAACGAGACGGTGCCGCCGCCGTCGTTGCCGAGGATCATCCGCTGGGGGTTGGCGGGGTCGATCCAGAGGTCGTGGTTGTCGCCGTGGGGGGCGGGAACCTGCTGGAAGGTCTTGCCGCCGTCGACCGAGCGGAAGAGCTCGACGTTGAGGCACCAGACAGTGTTCGGGTCCCGGGGGTCGGCGCAGAGGTGGGAGTAGTACCAGGCGCGCTGGCGGAGGTTACGCTCCTCGTTGAGGCGCTGCCAGGTGTCGCCGCCGTCGTCGGAGCGGTAGATCCCGCCCTTCTCGTGCTCGACGATGGCCCAGACGCGGCCGGACTGGGCGGGTGAGGCGACGACGCCGATCTTGCCCTTGATCCCTCGCGGCATCCCGGGCCTGTCCGACAGGTCGGTCCAGGTATCACCGCCGTCGGTGGAGCGCCACAGGCCGGAGCCGGGACCACCGCTGCTCATCTCGTGGGGGCCGCGGCGCGCCTCCCAGAAGGAGACGTAGAGGATCCGGGGATTGGTGGGGTCGAGCGAGAGGTCGACCGCGCCTGCGTCCTCGCCGCGGGAGAGGATCAGGCTCCAGGTCTTGCCGCCGTCCGCCGAGCGGTAGAGCCCGCGCTCGGGGTTCGGACCGTGGGCGTGACCGAGGGCGGCGACGTAGACGAGGTCCGGGTTCTGGGGGTGGACGCGGATCTTGCCGATGTTGCGGGTGCGCTCCAGCCCCAGGTGGGTCCAGGTGCGGCCGGCGTCGGTCGAGCGGTAGACGCCGTCGCCGTGGGAGACATTGCCGCGGATGGTCGCTTCGCCCATCGCGGCGTAGAGGACGTTGGGGTCGGCGGGGCAGAGGGCGAGGCCGCCGACCGAGGCGCGCCGGAAGAAGCCGTCGGAGACGTTCTCCCAATATTGGCCGCCGTCGGTGGTCTTCCAGACCCCGCCGCCCGTGGAGCCGAAGTAGAAGACGCCGATGCTCGACGGGTCGCCGGCGACGGCGACGACGCGGCCGCCGCGGTGGGGGCCGATCAGGCGCCATTCGAGCCGATCGAGCGGGTTGGCGCTGCCGTTCTGGTCGTGCTGCTGCTGGGCCACGGTGACTCCCCGTTAGCGGGCGGACTGAAGGGGGCCGATTATAGGGGCGGAGACCGATAAGCTCCGTCGCCGGCCCTCGGCGCGGGGAGTCGCCGGGAGGCGCGATCGGGTCCCGTGGGGGGAAACGGGCCCGCGCGGGCCGACGTTGGCACGAGATGGGCGTCATGCATGCCGCTCCCGTAAGGTCCTGGGCGGCCCGTCGGTGCTCGCCGGACCCGCCCGCGTGGACCGTCGCCCCGCCACCCCTTATCACCGACGTCTGGAGAGGACCAACCGTGAAGCCCCGCCGCGCCGCTCGCAAGCCTGCCGCTGTCTCGATGCTCGGTCGGGGCATTGGACTGGCGCTCGGCCAGCCCGTCGGCGCCGGGATGTCCGCCGATGGTTGATCCGGTCGGCTCGACGGGGGGCGGTGTGCCGCGCGTCGGCGTGGTGATGCCGACCTTTCGGCAGGCGCCTTTCGTGCCGCGCGCCGTGGCGAGTCTCCTCGGCCAGACCTTCGCCGATTGGGAACTGGTCGTCGTCGACGACGGCTCGCCGGACGGAACGGGCGACGTCGTCGCCCCGTTCCTCGCCGACCCTAGGCTGCGCTACCTGCGCCTGGAAGAGAACCGGGGGCTGGGCCACGCCCTCAACGCCGGTCGCGACCTGCTCCGCGCCGACCTGGTCGCCTACCTGCCCTCCGACGACGTCTACCACGCCGACCACCTCGCCTCGCTGGTCGCCCGCCTCGACGCCGCGCCGGAGGCGGTGCTCGCCTTCGCCGGTGTCCGGCACGCCGACAACCGCCTCACCCCAGGACAGATCGAGGGAGAGCCGCTGCAGCTCGTCCAGGTGCTCCACCGGCGGACGGCCGACCGCTGGGTCGAGCGGGACGAACTGACGACGGACGACCTCGACCGGATGCTCTGGGACGCCCTCCGCCGCCGCGGCGCCTTCGTCGGCACCGGGCGCGTCAGCTGCGAGTGGGTCGACCACCCCGACCAGCGGCACAAGCGGATCCGGGAGGGAGACACGGGCGGGATCAACACCTACCGCGGGTACCACGGGGTCCCGCACCCGCTCCGCTTCCACTCCTCCATCGGCAACGAGATCGACGAGGTCGCCCACTACCGGCGCTTCCGCGAGCGGCCGGCGCCGACGTCGGCGGCCGACGGGCTGAAGATCCTGCTCGTCGGCGAGTTGGCCTTCAACCCGGAGCGCGTCCTCGCGCTGGAGGACCGCGGCCACCGCCTCTACGGGCTCTGGACGCCGACCCCGGCCGACTTCAACACGGTCGGGCCGCTCCCCTTCGGCGGCATCGAGGACGTGCCCCACGCCGGCTGGCGGGACGCCGTCCGCCGGCTCAAGCCCGACGTGATCTACGCCCTGCTGAACTGGCAGGCGGTGCCCTGGGCGCACCACGTCCTCTCCGAGAACCCGGGGATCCCCTTCGTCTGGCACTTCAAGGAGGGGCCGTTCTTCTGCCTGCGGAAGGGGACGTGGCCCCAGCTGGCGGAGCTGCACTCCCGGTCGGACGGGAGGATCTACGCCAGCCCCGAGCTGCGCGACTGGTTCGCCGCCGCCCTCCCCGACGCCGTCGAGCGGCCCACGCTCGCCATCGACGGCGACCTGCCGAAGCGGGAATGGTTCGACGGCGCCTTCTCCCCCCGCCTGGCGGAGACGGACGGCGAGATCCACACCGTCCTGCCGGGGCGGCCGATGGGGATCGAGCCGGAGATGGTCGCCGCACTGGCGGAGCAGGGCGTCCACTTCCACTTCTACGGCCACGTGTTCCACCGCCGCTGGGGCGCCTGGATCGAGAAGACCCGCGACCTCGCCCCCGGGTATCTCCACCTCCACCCCCAGGCCAACCAGGACGGCTGGGTGAGGGAGTTCTCGCGGTACGACGCCGGCTGGCTCCACACGTTCGCCAGCGAGAACGGCGGGGATCTGCGCCGGGCGACCTGGGACGACCTGAACTACCCGGCCCGCCTCGGAACGTTCGCCGCGGCCGGCCTGCCGGTGATCCAGCGCGACAACGGGGGCGCGGTCGTGGCGACCCAGACCCTCGCCCGGGAGCTGGACTTCGGCGTCTTCTTCGGGGATATGGGCGACCTCGGCGAGCAGCTGCGGGACGACCGCCGGATGACGGACCTGCGCGCCAACATCCGGCACCACCGTCCGCGCTTCACCTTCGACCACCACGCCGACGCCCTGGTCGCCTTCTTCCGCCAGGTGATCGCGGCGCGCTCCTGACCGCGCCTGCCGCGAGCATCCCCTGACCGCCGACGCCAACCCTGCCGCCGAGTCTGCGGTGAGTGCTGGGCTAAGGGCGCCGACGACCATGGGGGTGGCTGGGGGCGCCGGGGAGGATGGCGACGACCGTGTGTTCTGCCTGGAGGCTTCGTTAGCGCCTCGGGCCGACGTTGGACTCCGCCTCCTGCCCCGCGCGTAGCGCGGCATCGGCCGGGTCCCGGCATCGCGTGGTCGAGCCGGTCGACGAGCCGGTCCAGTGTGCCGGTCGCCGTGGTCGTTTCGGGCTCTCGGACGAGGGTGAAGGCGGTCCCTCTTCTCCGGCCGCCACGATTGACGAATCATCGCCCTCGACCAGGAGACGGATCTCGCGGCTGTTGGCACGGGCGCTGGCGCCGACGAGACTGCTCGCTCGGGAGGCGGGGTCGGCTGAGCACGACCGAGGCGGCGCGCAATGGCCGCACGTCGCCGCACAGGTAGACACGTATGACCATTGCGAGGGCCGCGGGTACATCCGCCCGCGAGCGAGCGCGTTAACCGGGGGTGGGGCCATCGGCTGGCGGCCGACGCCTTCCCCACCTCCGCCGTGAGTCTCGCGAGTCGCCAGCCGCCTCGGGACGCGTGAAGCGGTGATCCCGCGGAGACCAGAGCCCCGGGACGGGTGCCGGCCCGGCGACGCGATTACACCCCGCCAGTCCAAGAGCGCAGATACCGATCGTCCCTCGGCCGCACCTCTCCGAGACCCCACGCCGCCGCGCCGGGGATGCGGTTGATGCCGCCGAGCGGCGGGGCGACGTCTGCTCGGCCATCCCGCCACGGCCGCGGTTCGGCGGACGTCGGGGCGCGGGACCGCGGCGCGGGTCGCCTGATAGGACGGACGATAACCGCATATGCCCCTAGCATGAGGGCGTCGCGCTCCCGCGAGGGAGGCATGGGGATGGGGGACATGGGATGGATCCGGTCGATCGGCTCTTGGAACACTTCCACTGGGCCACGGCTCAACTCCTCGACGTCAGCCGTGGCCTGACCGACGCGCAGCTGGATCAAAAGTTCGACATCGGGCACCGGACGCTGCGCGCGACGTTCGGGCACATGGTCTCCAACGTCGAGTTCTGGACCGCGTCGATGGTCGGGCAGCGGGGCGACGCGCGGGAGGACGACCACTCGCTGGCCGCCCTGACCGACCGCCACGAGCGCTCCTACGCGGCCTTCGCCGCCCTCGCGCGCCGGGTGCGCGACGAGCAGCGCCTGGACGACACCTTCATCGACTCCTTCGGCGAGCCGATGACGTTCGGTGGCGCGATCCTCCACGTCATGCTCCACGACGCGGAGCACCGCACCGAGTGGCTGCATATCCTCGCGCGCCTCGGCGTGTCCGACCTGCCCGAGATCGATCACGCCCTCTGGGACCTCAAGCGGCGGGGCCGTTAGGCGGTTGGGCCGGTCGATCCGCCAAGCAGTCCGGCGCATGTTGGCGGGCGGAGTAGGCCGCCGAAGCGCCGGGCACTCCCGGACGGCCGGGGGCGACACTCCCTGGGCCGATGCCGAAGTCGCCGGGGGCCGTGACATCGCACCCCACGGGGCGGACCGTCGACTCCGGCCCGCGCGACGTCCAGCGGCTTGTCGTCTTGCTCCGGGACGTCGCCGAGGAAGCCCGCCCGCAACGCATGAGTCTCGCTGCGGCCGTCGCCAGGAGACGGTCGCGGGAAGCCGGTCACGAGCACCGGCTTCCCGGGGCTCGCATGGCGCCGGTAATCGGGGACCCGCCGGACCCGCCGGACCCGCCGCACCCGCCTACGGGGCCGTCGACGTCGACCCGTGGACTGTCCGTGGAGAGTGATGACCTCTTCCCCAGCTGAAAGGACCACATCGCGTGCCCGACAGTTCGCCCACGGCCGAGCAGGTGCTGACGCTGCTCGCCGAGACGCCGCCGCGCATCGAGGCGCTCACCGCCGGCCTGGCGCCGGCACCTCTGCGCGTAGCCCCCGCCGACGGCGAGTGGTCCGCCAACGAGGTGCTGGCCCATCTCCGCGCCTGCGCCGACGTCTGGGGCGGCTGCATCGCGGCGATCCTCGCCGAGGAGACGCCGACGCTGCGGGCCGTCAATCCCACCACCTGGATCAAGGGGACGGACTATCCCGACCTGGAGTTCCGCCCCGCGCTGCGCGCCTTCGCCGCGCAGCGCGCCGAGCTCCTGGCGGTCCTGGGTCCGTTGCCGCCCGAAGGCTGGTCGCGCGCGGCGACGGTTACCGGGGCGGGAAGGCCACTCACGCGGACCGTGCTGACCTACGCGCGGTGGCTGGCCCAGCACGAACAGCCGCACATCAAGCAGGTTGCCCGCATCGTCGAAACCATGCGCACTGTGACCCGCCACCCCCAGTCCACGTAGTTTCGGTGGTGCCCAGTACCGGCTCCACCCCCCCTGCGAGTCGTGCCGGCGGGTGGAGCCGATCCCGGGAACGGGCGGATGGACCGGGTCGTCGGATCCGGCGCTTGGCGGTTGCGTCGGTCAACATGCCTCAGCGTTCGCTAACGCAACCTGCGATCAGCCCCTTCGGCGCCTTAAGACCGCCCAGACGGGTTGGAAGCCTCGACCGGTCGGAGGAAGAACGGCAGGGTACATGTGGTAGCCACCTACGTCAGGGGTCCGGGTGGGGGCGCCGCTGTGGCGAATGCGCAATGGCACGGGCATCTCTCGCAGCGACAGGGGCACCCCCTCAAGACCAGGGAGAGCGGGGAAGGACCCAGCGGGGTCTACCAGCGTTCCGGACCCGCTCGCTGTCGCGGCGAGTTCGGCCGTCCCCCGGTGCCGCGGAGGCGGGTCGAACTCCACCGCGCGGCTCGTCCGTGCACTCCCGATCCAGCGCAGGCGGCTGTACCACGACCGGCCGGGCTGGTCCTTCCGCGGTCCCAGGGCCAGACCGAGGCGGGGCAGGCACGGGTCGTCGGCTCGGGGCAAGATGACTGCCCTGGTCGGGCATCCCGGGCGAGGACCACAAGTCCCTCCGGGAGGCAGAGCAGATCGAACGGGGCGAACAGCGCGACCCGAGCGATGGGGCACCTCGGGAGGGACGGACGATATGGCGACGACACCGGCTTTCGACGGGGTGGTACGGACGGAGGTGATCCAAACGCTGCTTGCCGAGCTTCGCGAGCGCTACGTCTACCCGGAGGTCGCCGGGCGGATGGAGGAGGCGATCCGGTCACGGCTCGGGAGCGGCGAGTACGACGGGCTGTCCGAGGGCGAGGAGCTGGCTGAGGCGCTCACCCGACACCTGCGGGAGGTGAGCCGCGACGGCCACCTGCGGGTGCGCTACGGCGGCGAAGCGCCGGGGGCCGAGGAGCCGGAGGACGATCCCGCGCGACGCGAGGCGTGGCGACGGCTCGCGGCCGCGGGCAACTTCGGCTTCACGAGGGCGGAGCGGTTGGCGGGGAACGTGGGGTACCTGCAGGTGCGCGAGTTCGGCGGCATCGAGTGGGCCGGCGACACGGTCGTGGCGGCGATGGGATTCCTCGCCCAGACGGAGGCGCTCATCGTCGACGTGCGGGGAAACGGGGGCGGCGACCCCGCGACCGTCGCGCTGCTCTCCGGTTACCTGTTCGAGGGGTCCGTCCACCTCAACGACTTCGTCGCCCGCGACGGCGGGGGCGTCTACCAGTCGCGGACCTCCGCGTTCCTGCCGGGCAGGCGCTACCTCGGCAAGCCCGTCTACGTCCTGATCGGCCGGGAGACCTTTTCCGGGGCCGAGGAGTTCGCCTACAACCTGCAGGCGCTCCGGCGCGCGACCGTCGTGGGAGCCACCAGCGGCGGGCACGCCCACCCCGGCCGCTTCTTCCCCATCGGCCGGGGCTTCGAGGCCTTCATCCCCAACGGGCGACCGGTCAATCCGATCACGGGGACCGACTGGGAGGGGACCGGGGTGATCCCGGACGTCGCGGTGCCAGAGGAGGAGGCGCTCCGCGCGGCGCACGTGGCCGCGCTCAAGGGGATACGAGAGAGGATCGCCCGGGATCCTGGCGGCATTCCCGTGAGCGTCGCCGAGGAGATCGGCGCCGCGCTGGGCGGATACGAACGGGGCGATTAGCAGGCACCCCTTGCTGTCGCTGAAGCCAAGGTCGACGATCTCGGACGGAGAAGGGCAGCGTTCCGCCGGCTTGCTCGCGCGGCACCGGACGCCGCAGACGGTCGTCGCGTTCGACGACCCCGCGGCCCGGCGGGGCGCCGCCTCGGTCAACGCGCAGGAGGCCGCGTCCAGTCGGTGGGGCAACGGCGCCGGGACCGACGCCGGCCCGACCATGAGCGCCGACGAGGCGGGGGAGGCATGGTGTCGCGCCGAGGCAGCGGGTGGTCCGGAACGATCAAGCCATCCAGGCAAACGTATACGACTCTGGACGCCCGCATCGTTCCCACCCGGGCCGGGAGGGCGACCGCCGGGAGGGCGACCGGCTCCTCTGGGGTCCGCTACGCCACCAACTCCCGACCCGCCGCTCCCCGCAGGTGCTCCCCCTCGGCCACGATCTCCCGCAGCGCCCCAACCGCCCGCCAGACCTCGTGGAACGAGGTGTAGAGCGGCACCGGCGCCAGCCGGATCACGTTCGGCGCCCGGAAGTCGGGCACGATCCCCCGCGCCTTCAGCGCCCGCGCGATCCGCGCCCCCTCCGCGTGCTCGACCGCGACGTGCCCGCCGCGTCGCGCCGGCTCCCGCGGCGTGCCGATCCGGTACCCGAACGGCTCCTCGAGCAGACCCTCCGCCTCCAGCAGACCCATCAGGTAGCCCGTCAGCCGGAGCGACCGCTCCCGCAGCGCCCCGATCCCCGCCTCGGCGAAGACCCGCAGCGCCCCCCGCAGCGGCGCCGCCGCCAGTAGCGACGGCGTCCCAATCTGCCAGGCCCCCGCCCCCTCACCTCCGGTCCAGTCGAATGCCATGTCGAACTGCCGCGTCTTGTCGTACCCCCACCACCCCGCCAACCCCGGCGCCGTCCCCCAGAGACGCCGGTTGACGTACAGGCCGCCGATCGCCCCCGGCCCGGCGTTGAGGTACTTGTAGGAGCACCAGAAGGCCCAGTCGACCCCCCACTCGTCGAACCGGTGCGGCACCGCCCCGACCGAGTGGGCGCAGTCGAACCCCAGCGAGACCCCCCGCTCCCGCGCCGCCGCCGCCAGCCGGGGCAGGTCCAGCAGCTGCCCGGACCGGTAGAGCACGCTCGGCAGCAGCGCCAGCGCGACGTCGTCCGCGAAGGCGGCGACCACGTCCGCCTCGTCGATCGTCCGCCCGTCGCGCGACGGCACCAGCACGAGGTCCGTCGCCGGGTCGCCCCCTCGGAGCCGGATCTGGCTCGCCAGCGCGTAGACGTCGGACGGGAAGTCGAGCGCGGTCGCGACGATCTTTCGCCGTGCCCCCTCTGGCCGGTAGAAGGTCGACACCAGGGCGTGCAGGTTGACCGTCGTCCCCCCGGTCACCACCACCGACCCCGGCTCCGCCCCGACCAGCGGCGCCGTCGCCGCCCCCAGCTCTTCCCCCATCTCGAACCACGTCGGCTCGGCGCCCAGCCAGCCGCCGATCGCCAGCCGCTTCCACTCCGCCAGCGCCCGCAGGACCTCCGCTTCCGCCTCCCGCGAAAGCAGCCCCAGCGAGTTGCCGTCCAGGTAGACCGTCCCCTCGGGCACATAGAACCGCTCGCGAAACCCCGCCAGTGGGTCGGCCGCGTCCAGCGCCAGGGCGTGCCCCTCCGCCGTCAAGTCCGTCCCCCGCGACCCCTCACGCACCACCACCATCACACCCTCCCAGTCCGTTCCCGCCCAGTGCCATCGACGCTCGCCGCACTGGGCCGGACGGCCACCGGACCGCAGCTCCCGAGACCGAAGACCGCCCAGTCTACGAGGCAACGCAAACTGGAAGCGACCAGTGCCCAACCGACTGCCGCTGGCAGGCAGCGGCGTGGACGACCTCGACCACCGGGTCACCTCTGGCCGGCGTGTGACGCGGCCCCCGCAGACCGGCGGCCCCAAGCCTCGTGTCCGCGGTCGATATGGTCCGGGAGAGTTCACCCAGCGGGGCGAGGGCGGCCAGACGGACGCCCGAGTAACCATGGAACGCGGCGGTGCTGAGGAGGCTCGGGCCAGAGCTGAGGCAGTAGGGTACGCATGGGGCGCGGGCAGCTGCGTTTGCATCGCTTGGGCCCTCGCACATACCCTCGAGTCATACACGACAGCAGAGCGGCGCGTCGGTCCGGCGCCAGCCCATAGCGGCGGACGAACCCCCGTTGGCCCGGGCGCCTTGCGCAGCAGAGCAATGGGACGATCATGCGTGGCGTCTCCGCCGCCGAGATCCCTGTCGGGTTGCTCGCCGCCTCCGCCCTCCCCGTCCCTGTCGACAAGGGCTCGGGACGACCGCCCGGAGCCCGAGCCACTCCCTCGTGCGTCACCGTGGCATCGACAGGCGGGCACAAACCCGCGTAGCATGGAAAAGGCGCCATCCGCGGCGCCTTGGCCGTTCGACAGAAAGGCTCCGCGTCGTGGCTCTGGGTCCCGCAGCCGTCGCCCGCTCGCCCCTCGTCGTTCTCGCCGCGCTCCTGCTCACCCTTGGCCTCGGCACCGCTGTCACCCGGCCCGCCGCCGCTCAGGGCGAGGGGGTCGCGGCCGACGGGGTCGCACTGGACGCGGTCGTCGTGACCTGCGACCCCGCACTCGCCGACCCCACGGCGCCTCCGTTCAGCTTCTCCGGCTGCTCCCCCTTGGCCGGCGTGACCGTCGCATTCGAGACCGCCGATGGGTCGTTCTCCGAGACCTGCTCCGCCTCGTGCTCCGTCGTCGTGCCCTACGGTTCGACGGTGGCCGTCTCGATCGACGCGACGGCGGTCGCGGCCGGGCTGCGGCTGGTGAGCGAGCCTTCGCAGACGTTCGAGATCCGGGCTGCCGGCGTCATCCAGGCCGGACTAGACCCCTTCCCCCTCTTCGTCTTCGAGGCGACCGAGCCGACCGACGCCGAGGCGACCGGGCCCGTCGACTACGGGGCCGTGCAGCTCGACGTCGAGGCCATCACCTGCCCCGACGGCTTCAAAGCGCCCGAGGCCGACCCGATCACCGCGCTCGAGGCCGCCTGCTCGGTCCCGCAGGCGGGAATCGACATCTCGGTCCGGCCCATCTCGTCCACTGACGAGTACCAGCCCCGGACCGCCTCGACCGGCTCCGCCGGCCTCGCCTCCGTCCCGCTGTCCGCCAACGCCGCCGGGTACAACGTCAACCTCACCGTCAGCGGCGAACGCACCCTCCTCCCCGAGGGGGCGCTCGGGTACATCGCGGCGTGCGAGCAGGCTGACGGCGATGACGCCGGGGTCGTCCACACCGTCGCCGGCTTCCACACTCGGGCGGCGGCCGAGGACGGCGACCTCGTCGAGTGCCGCGTCTTCTACGTCTACGGTCCGGACGGCGCTGCCCCGACCGGTCCCGGCGCGGGACCGGTCGTGAGCCTCCCTAACACCGGCGCCGGTGATGCGCACAGCGCCGAGTCGGGCCCGCTCGTCCTGTTGGCCCTAGCCGGCGCCTTGGGGCTCGCCGCCGTCGCCGCCCGGCGGCAGAGCGCCTAGCCCCGGCAAGTCGGACGACCGAGCGCCCCGGCGGGTCACCCGCCGGGGCGCCGCCGTGGGGGGGGGACAGAGTGGACGGGAGGGGGACCGCGTGGCGGGTCGCCCTCGGCGCGGTGGCCCACGCGGCGCGGGAGCTGCTGCGCGACCGGCCGGGCCCCGAGGTCGTGTTCTGGCGGGAGCCGGCCGGGTGGGAGGTGGTCATCGCGCCGGGGACCGCTTCGACCTCAAGCGCCTCGGCCCGATGCTGACGGTCCGGGCGGACGGGGTGGGGAAGGGGTCGATCTACATGGAGCGCTTCAAGCAGGAGGACTTCGACTTCGTGGCCGAGCTCAACCGGCGGCTCGACGGCGTGGTGACGAGGGCTTTTCT
>CADCWG010000199.1 GCA_902806335.1 uncultured Thermomicrobiales bacterium
CGCCTTCCCGCACCTCGGTCAGCCCGTCGGCGACCAGCCCGTGGGCCCCGCGGTGCACCCGCTCCGCCGCCTCGTAGCTCGGTGCCTCGTAGCACTGTTTGGTCCGAGGCACGCGCCCAAGGCGGGGCGCCCGCGGAGGGCCGCCCCGCCCCACCAGCATCGGTGAACCACCCTCCTCGCGACAGAGTACAAATACCCATTCATGACCGATTCGTGGACCACGTTCGCGGTCGACGGCACGCCCTACATCTGCACCGAGACCGTCAACTTCATCGTCGTCGACGGCGAGAGCCGGCACAGCCACAATCAGTGGGAGTGCACCCCGCCGTACTAGCCCGCAGCTCGAGGCGGCGCCCGCCCGCCGCCTCGAGCGCGGCTAGGCGCGCCTCGACCTCCGTCGCCTCGCGCGCGGCGATCGCCGCGCGGGCCCGCCGCCGTCATGGCCGCCTTCGCCCCCGCGCCCGGGGCCGCTTCGGTGCCGCCCCAGCCGGCGCTCCTGGGTTCCGATAAGGTTCTCTTATCGGATGTCAGCACCGGCGCGGGGAGAGACCGAAGCCGGACCGGCGCGGGGCCGACGGTCGAGGGCCGGGGGTACAAAAGGCGTACCAAAGGCGTACCGGCAATCGGGACGAAAGCGGTACCAAACCGAGACCGCTCAGGAGGGGCCACCCGTGACCGACGCGACCGCGCCGACCGACCGCCACCCCCTCGCCGTCCCTTAGGACACCGCTGCGGCACTCGCCCTCGTCGCCGAGCGGGCGAGGAACTACGCCGTGGCAGGCGGCCGCGGGGATCGCCGACGGGCCGCTCGTCCGGCCGGTCGACCGCCACGGGAACGTCGGCTCGGGCCGGCTCTCCGACCGGGCGGTGGCCCTCGCCGTCCAGAAGGCGGCCAAGGCGGTTGGGTTCGACCCGGCCCGCTTCGGGGGCACTCGCTCCGCGCCGGCCTGGCGACCAGCGCCGCGGCCGCCGGCATCGAGGAGCGGGCCTTCATGGCCCAGACCGGGCACTGCTCGACCGTGGTACTGCGGCGGTACATCCACGACGGCAAACTGTTCCGCACAACCCCGCCGCTAAGGTGGGGCTCTAGACGGGGCCTTGAGCGGGCCGAGGAGCGCGCCGGCACCCAGACCGGGTGCCGCCTCCTCGGGGTTCTGGGGGCCGACAGTTTCTGGCGAGATCGTGCTCCTAGTCGGGTGACTACCGGAACCCGCGGACGGCGCGTCCTGGCTGCCTCGCCGCTGCCCGTCTAGCGGGGCGATGCAGGGGTACGCCCGACCGGCCCCGGTGGGGCGGGGATGGCGTGCGGGCCGGCGGACACCCCCGCGCCCGGGCCGGGGGGTGCGGGGGGCGGGTCGGCCGTCGGGCGCCCCACCTCCCACGGCTCCCAGGCGAACCGCCGCCGGTATCGCTCCGGCACCCGCTCTGGCGACAGACCCGTGCCCCGCTGGAGCATCACCCTTGGCCGAAGGCCCGGTTGGCGAGGAGGGGCAAAGGTCGGGCGCCATCACTGTTGACCGGCGTCTCACGTTCGCCCATGCTCTGTCGGCACGGATTCCGCCCGACGCCGCGATCCAAGCCCCCCGGCCTCTATGGACGACGAGATCACGGTCTTTCTCGCCAAAGCGGACGAGAGCCTCGCCGCAGCATCGAGCGAGTTCGCCAACGGCCGATACAACAGCTGTGCGAACCGCTGTTACTACGCCTGCTTCCAGGCGGCGATCGCGGGTCTCCTCCGGGCTGAGATTCGACCCACGGGGCGTTCCCAGCAATGGGGCCACGACTTCGTGCAAGCGGAGTTTGTGCGGCAGTTGATCAACCGGCGGAAGCGCTATTCTCCGGAACTCCGCACGGTGCTTCAGGACAACCTCAGGCTCCGCCAGGTCGCTGACTACAGCACCGACCGTGTCACACAGACGCAAGCCCGGCGGGCGCTCGGTCGCACCAACACGTTCGTCCAAGCCATTCGGCAGGATTGAGGTAGGCATGAGCACGCGCGGAGGCCGCATCGAACTGGATGATCCTCAGATCCGGCAGGCACTGGCCGATCTCCGGGACCTCATCAGCGAGCGCTATCCGGCCGCGACGTTCAACGTCGAACGGGGCGAGGACCCCGAGGGCATCTACCTCGTAGCCACGGTGGATGTCGAGGACACCGACGAGGTTGCCGCGCTCTACACCGAGCGGCTCCTCGATCTCCAGGTCGAAGGGGAATTGCCTGTCCATGTCCTCCCGATTCGGCCCCTCGATCGGGTGATCCGGGAGATCCGCGAGCAGCGGGCCCTGCCCGTCGCGCTGTTGCCCGTCTAGCGGGGTAGGCCAGGGGCACGCCTGGCCGGCCCCGCCGGGGCGGGGATGGCGTGCGGGCCGGCGGGGACCCCCGCGCCCCCTGGCCCGGGCGCGGGGGGCGGGTCCGTCGTCGCGCGCCCCGCCTCCCAGGGCTCCCAGGCGAACCGCCGCCGGTAGCGCTCCAGCACCCGCAGTGCCGGTCCGCCCAGGGCCAGCACCAGCACGACGTTCCCGGCCGCCCGCGCCAGGTCGTGGGCGAGCGAGGTCGCCAGATAGAAGGTGCCGTACCGCGTCAGCGTCTCCCCGAACCCCAGCCCGGGCACCCACCCGAGCCCCGCCTCGACGCCGGCTCCCGGCGCCGTGAACGGCCAGAACGAGAGGTTCAGCAGGGCCCCGTAGAGCAACCCCCAGACACCCCCCAGCGCCGCCAGCAGCAGCAACCGCCGCCGCGCCGACGCCGGCCGCGGCAGCCAGCCGGCCGTCAGCCCGACCCAGCCCGCGCCCAGCATCTGGTAGGGCAGCCACGGCCCGACGCCGCCGGTCAGGAAGGCCGAGACCAGCAGCGTCAGCGCCCCCATCTGGAACCCGAACGCGGCGCCGAACGTCGCCCCCGCGAGCAGGATCAGGGCGAACACCGGCGAGGCGCCGAGGAACGTCGGTGCCAGGCGCAGCGCCGCGTCGATCGCCACCAGGACGCCGAGCAGCGCGACCGTCTTCGAGGCCGAGACGCCCCGCCTTCGGTCGCGTCCGCCCAGGTCGACCACGATCGCCAGCAGGCTGAGCCCCGTCACGGCGGCGAAGATCAGCGGGGCCCCCGCCGCCTGGTCGCGCTCGCCGGCCGCCCCGCCACCTGGCACGAGCGGCAGCAAGAAGGGGAAGAGGAAGCCGACCAGCCCGACGACGCTCGCGACGAGCACGACGCCGCCGGCCGAGGGGGTCCCCCGCGCCGCCGTCCGTCCGCCCGTCGCGCCCATCCGTGCCATCCGTCCCCGCCGCGAGCCACCCGCCTCGCCGTGCCGACGAGTCTAGCCCGGGATGCCATGCCGATCGGTCCCGCCTGCCCGACCGGTCCCACGCGGTGACGACGACGGCGCGGGGGCGCGGCCTCGCCGACCGGCGCTCCGCCCGGACCGACACCGCCCAGGTTTGTGCTGAACAGACAGATATGGGCCGTGGGCGCCGCGCGGACCGGTTGTCGCGCTCGCCCGATGCCGTAGTATACGGGCGCTTCGCCCGAGGACACCGCACGCGCCGCCGCGGGATTGTGCCCTTCGGCCAAGAACAGCCTGCCGGACGGCGTCGTGGCCGGCCCGGACGGTCGCCCGGAGGACCCGCCCCGGCCGGCACGCCGGCAGCCCGAACGGGCCATCGGCATCGGCGGGGTAGGCCGCGATCGTGACGAGGAGGAGCGGCGTGCGCCACGCGGCGGTGACCCCCGAGCTCGCGGTGCCGGCCGATGGCTGAGATCACCCTCGGCGACCTGCTCGCCTGGGAGGCGCGCCTCCGCATCCACGACCCCGGCGACGGCACGTCCGCGGCGACGCGCTCAGGCGGCGCGGCCGCGTCGATGGTTGCCCGCGCACCGGGCGACGGGCTCCCGCCCGACGCCGCCAACCCCGACCTCGACCGCGAGCTGACCTGGGCCGTCACCGCCCGCGCCACCACCCCGATGCTGCCGCAGCTCCGGGGAGGCGAGCTCGTGATCCTGCCCCGCCGCGTCCTGGCCGAGTCCGGCGTCTCCCTCCCCTTGCTGCTGCGCGAGCTGGCGGCCCACCGGGTCGTGGGGGTCGTCCTCGACGCGGCGCCGCTCGGTTCCCCGCCCCTGCCGCTCGTCGTCGCCACCCCCCTCACCGCCGACCTCGAGGGCGACGTCAACCGCCTCCTCACCCAGCGCCGCGGCGAGCTCTACCGGCTCGGCACCGAGCTCGAGCGCCGCCTCGTCGACCTCGCCGCGGCCGGCGGCGACGCGACCCAGGTCCTCGCCGCCGCCGCCGCCGCCCTCGGAGCGCCGGCCGTCGTCGCCGACGGCCGCGG
>CADCWG010000200.1 GCA_902806335.1 uncultured Thermomicrobiales bacterium
TCGCCCCGCCCGGTCGCGGCGCTCGCCCCGCCCGGTCGCGGCGCCCGCCGCGCCGTGCCCGCATCTCCCCGCGCTGTCATCCCCGCCGCGCCGCTGGTCACCGCCTTGCCGTCGTGCCCTCCCTCACCCCGGCCACCATGGCGGCCGCCGCGGTTGGCCCCGCGGGGTGGCACGCCGCACCACCATGAGGTGCGATCATCCCCCGGAGACCGACCGTCGACGCGGAGGGATGACCGGCGTGAGCACCACCAGCGGCGCCCCGGCTGGCCAGTACGAGGGCGGCCCGATCGACAACCACCCGGAGGGGGCGCTGGCCCGGCTGACCCCGGCGGTGACGCTGCACGCCCTCGGGCTCGTCCGCACCGGCGAGGTCGTCGACCTGGGCTCGACCCTCAGCCGCGACATGCCCCGCGGGCGTGGGGACGACACCTTCGCACCGTTCCAGGTGCTGCGGCACCGGACCAGCCGCGACATCGTCCGGGGCGAGGAGATGGCGGGGGCCTCGTTCAGCACCGAGCTGGTGATGGGCACGCCCCACGTCGGCACCCACCTCGACGCCTTCTGCCACGTCCAGTACGACGGCCGCGTCTACGGCGGGGC
Organism: uncultured Thermomicrobiales bacterium; assembly: GCA_902806335.1. Classification (GTDB taxonomy): domain Bacteria; phylum Chloroflexota; class Chloroflexia; order Thermomicrobiales; family UBA6265; genus CADCWG01. The sequence goes on from CADCWG010000200.1 coordinate 601, forward strand.
CACCGCCGGGGACGCCGAGGGCGACTTCGGCTGGCGCGCCCAGGCGATGGAAGGGATCAAGCCGATCCTGACCCGCGGCGTCCTCCTCGATATCGCGGGCGACCGCGGCGTCGAGCGCCTGCCGGACTTCGACGAGATCCCGCTCGCGGAGGTCCAGGCCGCGCTGACCCGACGGGGGCTGACCGTCGAGCCCGGCGACGCGGTGCTGATCCGGACCGGCAAGATGCGGCAGTACGACGACCCGGCAACGTTCGTCGCCGGCCAGCCGGGGCTCGGCGTCGACGCCGCGATCTGGCTCTACGACCAGGGGATGAGTGTCCTCGGTGCCGACAACACCAGCGTCGAGCCGCAGCCGGTGCCCGACTGGCGGCGCAACCTCCACGTCGAGATGCTCTACCGGCGAGGGGTCCACCTGCTCGAGTGGGTCAACCTCGAGCCACTCGTGCCGACCGGCGCGACGACCTTCCTCTTCGCCTGCCTGCCGCTCAAGATCCGCGGCGCCACCGGCAGCTGGGTCCGCCCGGTCGCGGTCCTCTGACCACCGGGAGCGCCCCCATCGAGCGCCACACCCCGGCCCGGTCGCGGCGGTAGGATTGGGCCGGGTCGAGGATGGTCAGGGACCGCGACCGGGGTCGCTCTGCCCCGGCCGGGGTCGCTCCGCGGTGATCCCAGGGTTCGGCATGGACGGCCGACGACGGCCGGGCTCCTGAGAGGACACCTACGCCCTGGAAAGAGCCCCCCTCTCCCAACGTTGGGAGAGGGGGGTTGGGGGGAGGAGCGCTGGCCGTGAGGCCCGTCCCCCACCACGTCGCCATCACGCCACAGGAGGCACCATGTTCCGTCTCGACGGGAAGGTCGCGCTGGTCACCGGCGCGGGGTCGGGGATCGGGCGGGAGATCGCCCTCCTCTTCGCCAAGCAGGGGGCCAACGTCTGCGTGGCCGACCTCAACGGTCCGGCCGCCGAGGCCGTCGCCGGGGAGATCTTCGCCCAGGACGGGGAGGCGTTCGCGCAGCCGCTCGACGTGACCGACCTGGTGTCGGCCCGGGCCGCCGTGGCGACGACGGCCGAGCGCTATGGGCGGCTCGACGTGCTGGTCAACAACGCCGGGATCGGGATGGTCGGCAACCTGACCGAGACCGAGCCGGAGGACTTCGACCGGCTCGTCGACGTCAACGTGCGGGGCGTCTACTACTGCTCCCGGGCGGGCGTCGAGCAGATGCTGGGGCAGGACCCGAAGGGCGGCGCCATCGTCAACATGGCGTCGATCGCCGGCCAGGTCGCGGTCGCCCGCCGGTTCGCCTACTGCACGACCAAGGGCGCGGTGATCTCGATGACGCAGTCGACCGCGATGGACTACGTGGGCGACAATATCCGGTGCAACTGCGTCTGCCCGGGCACCGTCGAGACGCCGTTCGTCGAGGCCTACCTGCAGCGGTACCACGCGGGCGAGGTCGAGGAGACGCGCGCCGCCCTCCACGCCCGCCAGCCCCTCGGGCGGATGGGCCGCCCGGAGGAGATCGCGCCGCTGGCCCTCTACCTGGCCTCCGACGAGGCGGCCTACGTGACCGGCGCCCAGATGACGATCGACGGCGGTCTCACCGCCCGCTGATGGGTGGTCGGTGCTCGACGCCGCGTGGATGGCACGGGATCCCGGCCGTCACCGGGTGGGCGCGGTCCGGCCCCTGGGTACTGGGCGTGACTCCCGTACGTGGTCGGTCGTCGGTCGTGATCGGCGGTCCTTCGTCGGTCTAGAGGAGCAATGGTGATGTCGACCATCGAGCGGCCGGTCGGGGCGAAGCGGGGCGAGGCGATGGGGCTGCTCGCCGGTCCCGCGAAGGGGCCGGTGCCGCTCGACGAGGTCGCGGTTCGGCTCCACCCGGAGGACGCCGTCGCGATCGCGAAGGTGCCGCTGCTGCCGCGGACGGTGCTCGCCGCCGACGACGGCGAGGTGCGCGTCGGGGCGATGATCCCGCCGGGGCACAAGGTCGCCCTGCGCGCCGTCGCCGAGGGCGAGCCGGTCCGTAAGTACGGCCAGATCATCGGCTTCGCCACCAGGCCGATCGCGCCCGGTGCCCACGTCCACAGCCACAACCTGGCGGTCGGCGAGGGCCAGCTGACGCTCGACTACGCGTTCGCGTCCGAGCGGCCGCCGGTCGCCTTCGTGCCGGAGGCCGAGCGGCGGACGTTCCTCGGCTTCCGGCGCGCCGACGGGCGGGTCGGGACCCGCAACTATGTCGGGATCCTGGCCAGCGTGAACTGCTCGTCGTCGGCGACCCGCGCGATCGCCGACCACTTCAAGCGTCCCGGCGCGCTGGCCGCCTACCCCAACGTCGACGGCGTGGTGCCGTTCCCGACCAAGGGCGGCTGCGGGGCCCACTACGGCTCGTCCGACCTCCACCTGCTCCAGCGGACGATGGCCGGCATCGTCGACCACCCGAACGTCGGCGCCTACGTGATCCTCAGCCTCGGCTGCGAGGTCAACCAGCCCGAGGACCTGATCGGCTCGACCAGCCTCGGCCAGGGCGCGGCGCCCACGGTGCTGACCATCCAGCAGGACGGCGGCTTCGCCGAGACCGTCAAGGCCGGGATCGCCGCCGTCGAGACGTTGCTGCCCGAAGCGAACGAGGCGACCCGGGAGCCGGTCCCGGTCTCCGAGCTCGTCGTCGCGCTCCAGTGCGGCGGCTCCGACGCCTGGTCGGGCGTCACGGCCAATCCGGGGCTCGGGCTGGCCGCCGACGAGGTGGTGCGCCAGGGCGGCACGGTCGTGCTCAGCGAGACGACCGAGGTCTACGGCGGGGAGCACCTGCTCACCCGGCGGGCGAAGGACCGGGCGGTCGGCGAGGCGCTGGTCGAGCGCATCCACTGGTGGGAGCGCTACACCGCCCTGTTCGGCGCCAGCATCGACAACAACCCGGCCCCGGGCAACAAGCTCGGCGGGCTGACGACGATCTACGAGAAGTCGCTGGGGGCGATCGCCAAGGCCGGCAACACCCCCCTCAACCAGGTCGTCGGCTACGGCGAGCGGGTGACCGAGCGGGGCTTCGTCCACATGGACACCCCCGGCTACGACCCGGTCGCGGTCACGGGACAGGTCGCCGGCGGCTGCAACCTGGTCGTCTTCACCACCGGACGTGGCTCGGCCTTCGGCTTCAAGCCGGCGCCGAGCCTCAAGCTGGCCACCAACTCCGAGCTCTACCGGCGCCAGGAGCCGGACATGGACGTCAACTGCGGCCAGGTGCTGGACGGGATGCCGCTCGAGCAGCTGGGCCAGGAGATCTTCGAGGAGATGGTCGCGGTCGCCTCCGGCAAGAAGACCAAGAGCGAACTGGCCGGCGTCGGCGAGGAAGAGTTCAACCCCTGGGTGATCGGGGCGATGCTCTGACAGATCGTCATGCCGGAGCCGAGAGCCGGCGGGCCGCAGCCGAGAGCCGACGGCCGGCAGCCCCGGGCGGTCGCGGATTGGCGATGGGCGGCGACGGGCGGCGCGTGTCCGTCGGCCGCCGCCCAGCGGTGGGACCGCGATGACCGCGAACGGGACGCCCGGGGCTGACACCGCCGCCACCGGTGGGACCCCGACGCGGGTGGCGCCGGCGACCGACGAGACCCGGCGGATCCTCCCGGCCGACGACACCGTCGTGACGCTTGCAGACAGCCCGCCGCCGGTCCCGCCGCCCTCAGTCCAGCCGCACGCGAGGGTCGAGGATT
>CADCWG010000201.1 GCA_902806335.1 uncultured Thermomicrobiales bacterium
CGAGGACCAGGTGCTTCGTCCCGTCCAGGGCCGCGATCGCCAGCTCCGGCGGATAGGGCAGTCGCATGACGTCGGGCAGGCCGGCGCCGCGGGCCGTGCGCGCGGGGAAGGTCTCCGACATCAGCCGCGCGCCGGTGCCGGCCGTGACCTGCCCGGCCAGCAGCAGGCCCTCCTCCGTCACCGCGTTGCCGCCGACGAACAGCACCGCCGGCTCTCCAGACGTCAGCGCGGCAGCCGCCTGCTCGACCACCGAGGCGACCACCTGCGGCGCCGGACGGACCGGTCGCGGCGCTGCCACCTCGGCGCCGTCCTCCCACGACACGTCGGCCGGCAGGATCAGGGTGGCGATGGCCCCGCGGGCGGCGGCCGCGACCGCGTCGGCGGCGTCGGCGGCCACGTCGGCCGGCGAGAGGGACCGGCGAACCCACGAGGACACGGTGCCCGCGACCGCGTCGATGTCGGACTCCAGCGGGGCGTCCAACCGCTTGTGCGAGCGCGCGTGGTCACCGACGACGTTGACCAGCGGCGCCCGGCCGCGCCGGGCGTTGTGCAGGTTGGCCAGGCCGTTGCCCATGCCCGGGCCGAGGTGCAGGAGGGTGGCCGCGGGCCGGCCGGCCATCCGCGCGTAGCCGTCGGCGGCGCCGGTGGCCACGCCCTCGAAGAGGGTGAGCACTCCCCGCATCTCGGGGACGTCGTCGAGCGCGGCGACGAAGTGCATCTCCGAGGTGCCGGGATTGGCGAAGCAGACGTCCACGCCGGCGTCGACGAGGGTCCGGATCAGTGCCTGGGCGCCGTTCACGAAGCGTGACCCTGTCATGCCGGGCACCCGGCAGCGACCGCGGGCCGACCTCCGGCACGACCGGGCGCGCCAGCGAAACCGCGATCGCGGTCAGAAGGTCAGCACCAGCCGGCCACGCACGCCGCCGCGCTCCAGCAGCCGGTGTGCGTCGGCGGCCTGCTCCACGGGGGACGTCCGTGCGACGCGGAGGGTCAGGACGCCGTCCTCCACCTGCTGCCGTAGCCGGTCCAGCCCGGCGCGGTCCTCCGCCGCCCGGGCGACCTGGTTGGGCAGGACCCGCAGACCCCGCTGCCCGTCCCCGCGGTAGCCGCGGACGGTCGCCACCGCCCCGCCGTCCTTCACGGCGGGGAGGACGAGCTCGCTCTGCACCGCACCGTCGGCCAGCCCGTCGACGCCGTCGGGGAACAGCTCCCGGATGCGGGCGGCGACGTCGTCCCCGCGGCGGACGACGTGGTCGGCGCCGAGGCCACGCACCAGCTCCTCGTCGGCCTCCGACGAGTCGGCGACCACGGTCAGCTCGTCGGCCTTGGCCAGCTGGACGACGTAACCGCCGAAGGCGCCCGCCGCGCCGGTCACCGCGAGAACCTGACCCGGCTCGAGCGCCATCCGGTCCAGGGCCATGCGGGCGGTGAGGCCGTTCATCGGCAGTGTGGAGGCCTCGACGGTGGTGGCTCCCCTCGGCGTCCGCACCACCGAGTTGCCGGAGAGGACCTTGTCCTCGCGGTAGGCGCCGTAGGACCCGAACGGGACGACGATGCCCATCGCCGCGTCCCCGACGGCGAGGTGCTCCACGCCGTCCCCGACCTCGACCACCACGCCGGCGAGGTCCATGCCGGGCACCCACGGCGGCGTCTTCACCGGGTCGCGGTCGGCGTAGGCGCCGGAGCGCGCGTGCGTGTCGGTCGGGCTGACCGCCGCTGCGTCGACCCGGAGGCGAACCTGGCCCGGGCCGAGGGGCTCGGGCTCCACGTCGACGAGGTGCAGGGCCTCCGGCCCACCGAACTCGATCACTCCCACAGCGCGCATGCCGTTCTGCCTACACCCGGGGTGGAGCCCCGACCCGACGGGGGCGATGAGTGCACTTGTCGCCGCTTCTCCTCGACGTGACACCACGAGCACTTGCATGTGGTGTCACCTTGGTGTCACAGTGACGTCATGGACCTCGCTCCCTTCGTCGACCAGCTCCGCCGCGACCTGCTCGTCGCGGCCGATGCCGGCGGCGAGGAGGCCCGCGCACTGGCGGAGCGGCTCGTCGCCCCGCTGGAGTCCTCGGTCCGCCTGGCGCTGCTCAGCGCGCTCTCGCAGGCGGCCGAGGAGATCACCGGCCAGCTCGCCCCCGGCACCGTCGACGTCCGGCTCCGGGGCAGCGATCTCGGCTTCGCCGTCACGCCTCCGCCCGTCCAGCAGCCCCTCGACCCGGGTCCCGACGCCGATGTCGCCCCCGCCTCCTCCTCCGTCGACCCGGACGAGGGCGGCACCATCCGCATCACGCTGCGACTGCCCGAACAGCTGAAGTCCCGCGTCGACGAGGCCGCCGCACGCCTCGGCGTCTCGGTCAACACCTGGCTCGTCCGGGCCGTCGCCAACGCCATCGAGCCCCAGTCCCGCCCGTCGTCGGACGCCCGCCGCGGCCGCTGGTCCGGCGGCTCGCAGTACACCGGCTGGGCGCGCTAGGCACCGCGGCTCCTCCAGCTCACCTGCACCGCCGACCCCGGCCGTCCGGCCCGGGGCCGTCCACCCCTGCCCTGAGGAAGGCGCAGCCATGCCCACGTTCGACACCCCCGGCCCCATCGCGGCCCGCATCGAGGTCGTGTCCGGCTCGGTCCACGTACGCGCCGACGACCGGCACGACACCGTCGTCACCGTCCGGCCCCGCAGCGAGCAGAGCGCCGCCGACGTCAGCGCCGCCGAGCACACCGTGGTCACCTTCTCCGCCGGCCAGTTGCTCGTGCGGTCGACGAGCCGCCCGCGGCTGCTGTTCTTCGGCTCCGGGCCAGAGGTGGAGATCGACGTCGTGCTGCCCACCGGCTCGTCGGTCGACGTCCGCACGACGGCCGGCGAGATCACCTGCGCGGGCCGGCTCGGCGCCGTGGACCTGGAGAGCAAGCACGGCAACCTGCGCCTGGAGCGGGCCGGCAGCCTGCGCGCCCGCACCTCGAGCGGGAACGTCTCCGCTGCCACCGTGGACGGCGAGTCCGAGGTGACCACGTCCTACGGCAACGTCCGCGTCGGCGAGACCGCCGGGCCCGCCCGACTGGGCACCGGCTACGGCGACGTCACCGTCGACCGGGCCCTGGACTCGCTGACCGGCAGCACGAAGTACGGCCAGGTGCGCGTCGGCGAGGCGGTCCGCGGATCGCTGGTGCTCGAGACCGCCTACGGCGAGGTCGAGGCGGGTGTGCGCGAGGGGACGGCGGCCTGGCTCGACGTCCAGTCCGCGTCCGGCCGCATCCGCAACACGCTCACCGAGACCGAAGGACCCGAGGGCGCCGGCGAGACCGTCGAGATCCACGCCCGCACGTCCTACGGCGACATCCTCATCCGCCGGGCCTGAGCGGACCTGCGATGACCGCCACCGCGATCTCCGTGTCCCGACTCCGCAAGTCCTTCGGGGACGAGATCGTCCTCGACGGCCTGGACCTGACCGTTCCGGAGGGCTCGGTGTTCGCCCTGCTCGGCCCCAACGGGGCCGGCAAGACGACCACCGTCGACATCCTCTCGACGCTGACCTTCCCCGACGCGGGCCACGTCGAGGTGGCGGGTCACGACCTGGCCACCGATCCGCGAGGGGTGCGCTCGGCCATCGGCGTCACCGGCCAGTTCTCTGCCGTGGACGCCCTCCTCACCGGCGAGGAGAACCTGCGGCTGATGGCCGACCTGCACCACCTCGACCGCATCGAGGGACGCCGCCGGGCCGCCGAACTGCTCGACCGCTTCGATCTCACCGACGCCGCGGGCACCTCGCCGGCGACCTACTCGGGCGGCATGCGCCGTCGGCTGGACCTGGCGATGGGCCTGATGGGTGACCCTCGCGTGGTCTTCCTCGACGAGCCCACCACGGGGCTCGACCCGCGCAGCCGCCGGGCGATGTGGGACGTCGTCCGCGGCCTGGTGGCCGACGGCGTCACGATCCTCCTCACCACCCAGTACCTGGAGGAGGCCGACCAGCTGGCCGACCGGATCGGCGTCCTCGACGGCGGCCGGCTGGTCGCCGAGGGCACCGCCGAGGAGCTGAAGCGAATGGTGCCGGGCAGCCACGTGCGACTCCAGTTCAGCGGCTCCGGCCCGCTCGAGTCCGCGGCGACGACGCTGGGCCTGCCCGTGGCCGACCCCGCCGCACTGGCGCTGGACGTCCCGAACGACGGCAGCCTGGCCGCGCTCAAGGACCTGCTCGCCCAGCTCGACGCCGCTGACGTCGACGTCACCGGGCTCACCGTCCACACCCCCGACCTGGACGACGTCTTCCTGGCCCTCACCGGCC
>CADCWG010000202.1 GCA_902806335.1 uncultured Thermomicrobiales bacterium
GACCTCGAGGCGCTGTGTTACACGGCCTACGACGCCTGCCGAAACTACGGGCCCCCTTGCAAAGTGGGGTAGCCCCGCCGCTGGGCACTGGGCGAGCCCACGGCGGCCGCGTCGCCCCGGCGGCCGCCACCGGTCGCAGCGATCTCCCGCCGGTGCGTCGTGCCGGAGAGTGCCAGTGCGCGACACGCTGAGTCACCCCGGGATGGGCGCGCTTGATGCTCTCAACCTTGCCTCCTCCGTGTCGCTGGCGAAGAGCCGGGAGCCTGGTGCGCGGCGCAGAGGAGCGTGAGCCAACGGACCAACACGACAGGGCACGCTGCTAGAATCGCGGCCCAGTCGATCCGGGGTCGGCGCCGACCGGCTCCCATCCCCGTCCCAGGAGGCTCCCGATGGTCACCGACGCCGGCACCGCCACCACGCAGACGCCCGATCTCTTCGTCTATCGGGAGCGCCTCGAGCGCGCCCAAGCGGAAATGGGGCAGCAGGGCGTCGACCTGCTCCTCGTCGGTCCCTCGTCGGACTTCCGCTACCTGACCGGCCACGACGCGCACACCAGCGAGCGGCTGACCCTTCTCCTGCTCCCGCGGGACGGTGACCCGAGCGTCGTCGTCCCGACGCTGGAGGCGCCGCAGTTCGTCTCGCGCCGCGACCTGCTCAACGTCCACCCCTGGGAGGAGACCCAGGCGCCGACCGACCTCGTCGCCACGCTCGCTGGGGACCTGACCGGCAAGACCGTCGCCGTGGGGGACCAGCTCTACAGCGTGTTCCTGCTCCGGCTCCAGGCGGCGATGCCCGGGGTGCAGTGGGTCTCGGCGACCCCGACCCTGCGCGCCCTCCGGATGACCAAGGACGGGAGGGAGATCGAGGCCCTGCGCGAGGCGGCGCGGCGCACCGACGACGCCTGGGAGGAGTTCGTCAGCAAGCCGCTCGCGGGACAGACCGAGACCGAGGCGCTCGGTCGCCTCCGCGCCCTGACGGCGGACCGAGGGCTGAAGGGCGTCTGGGGCATCTGCGCCAGCGGACCGAACTCGGCCTCGCCCCACCACCACACCGGCGACCGGGTGATCCGCGAAGGCGACGCGGTGATCTTCGACTGGGGCGGCACCATCGAGGGCTACTACTCCGATGTCACGCGGACGGTCCACGTCGGGGAGCCGGACGAGGAGTTCCGCCGCGTCTACGACCTGGTGCTCCGCGCCAACCAGGTGACGCTCGACGCCGTCGGTCCCGGCGTCCCCTGTGAGGCGCTCGACGAGGCGGCGCGCGACCTGATCACCGGCGAGGGCTACGGCGCGGCCTTCCTCCATCGGGTGGGCCACGGGCTGGGGCTCGACGTCCACGAGGAGCCCTACCTGGTCGGTGGCAACGCCCTGCCGCTGGAGACGGGGATGGTCTTCAGCGACGAGCCCGGGGTCTACCTGGAGGGGCGGTTCGGCGTCCGGATCGAGGACGCGGTGCTCTGCACCGAGGACGGCGGCGAACGCCTCAACGAGGCGACGCGGGAGCTGCTGATCCTCGGGTAGCCCCGGGCGTTCGGGCTGTCGGCGCGCTCCCGACGGGCTCCCGGCGGGCGGGCGGCCTGCTGGGGGACGTGCGAGGTGACGTCCGTCGCCCCGCCTGGCACGGTGTCTGCACCAGGGCGTCCCGTGCCGAGCGCGTGGCCGCGCGTTCGGTCGACGTGGTGGTGCACGAGATTCGTCCCCGATGGGGCACCGTAGCCGCGGGTGCGTCGTGTCCGGGAGATGCGGCCGCGCCCTGGCCCGCGCCACCCAGTAGCCCTGTTGCTGGCGGTCGTGGGCTTCCCGCGGGGAATCGTGCGCGGCTCCGCAACGGTGGCCGACGGGCAACCGAAAATGAACCCGGCTGATCAGCGGTGGTATCGGGGGTGCCGGGACGGCCGGCCCGCCCGGGGCCGAGCCCCGAGGTCAGCGGCTCAGGGTCGAAGCCGGCTGAAGCCGGCCGCGACCCCGCCGGGCGAAGCGCCGACGATTACCCGGATCCGGTATAACACGGCGCCCTCGGGCGGCGAGGCGGCCCGGGCGGCCCGGGCGGCCCGGGCGGCCCGGGCGATCGGCACGATCGGGCCGGGGGACGACCGCGTCGCGGTGGTGCCGCGGCGCGGCGCGACGGGGAACCGGTTGGACATGGAGGAACGATGATGGCGAGCGATCCGGACTTTCTGGGGATTATGGCCGGGTCGGCCAGCCCCAGCGAAGCCTTCTCGGGGGTCCCGGTGGCGGACCTCCCGCGGCTGACCGACGAGATCTACGACGCGGTCACGGCGATCGTCGGCGACGCCAGTGACGCGGAGGTGGTCTTCGTCCCCGACGACCCGAACGCGAACGACCCGCCGGGGGTCGGCTGGACCATCGGGCATGTGGTGGTGCACCTCACCGCCGGGCTGGAAGAGGCCGCCGCGCTTGGCAGCGCCCTGGCCCGGGGGGCCGGGATCACCGGCCGGTCCCGCTCCGAGACGCCGTGGGAGACGGTCACCACCGCGGCCCAGGTCCGCGATCGACTCACAGAGAGCCGTCGGATGACCCAGGCGTTCCTGGTCACCTGGCCCAACCATCCGGACCTGACGTCGACCGACACCCCGGTGCCCCGCTTCGGCCCACTCAACGCCGTCGCCCGGCACCTGCTCGGGGTGATGCACGCCCACGGCCACCTGGCGCAGCTCCGCGAGACCCGCCGCCAGGCCGGCATCACGGCGGGCGCGACGGCCTGACCCCAGCCCGGCGACGGCGGGGAACTGGTTGACAGGGCAGCGACCCGCGCCGCATCCTCGCCGGACGGTGGCGGTGACGCGGCCGGTGCGGGCGATCGGGAGGGCAACGTGGACCAGGACACGGCGCCGCCCGCCACGCCGGCGGCGGATGATGAGCGGTTCGTCCCCAGCCACGAGGACTACACCGCCGACGAACTCCTCGAGCAGGCGCAGGGGAACGCCCAGGCCGCCGTCATCGCGACGGTGGCCTTCCTGCGCGCGCGCGGCATCCCGGTCTCCGACTGGGCCGAGGCGATCGGCGGCCGGTTCTCGCGCGCCTGGGGCGACCCCGAGCCGTGGGATGCCGACGAGTTCCTCGACGGGATGCTCACCAACCTCCGGTCGCTCGGGGCAAGCGTGGACGCGACCGAGTTCGGCGCCGACCGGTCGACCGCGACGCTGACGGGGTTCCCCGACCGGGATCAGTGCGACCTGTTCGGGGTCGCGCCCGCCGACGCGGCCGTCTTCCTCGACGCGACCACCGTGATCGCCGCCGAGCGGGGGTTGGCGTGGGCCTGGGCGCTCACCGACGACGAGCTCCGGCTCACGGTCGACCGCCAGGACGCCGCGGCCGGCCAGACGACGAAGGACGTCTCCCCCTAGCACCGACGACCGGGCCGGACGCCGGTCGTCCCCCTGCCGACCGGAACGCCTTGGGGCGACCGCGTGGCGATCGATCCGTGGGCGGCCGCCGGCCGGCGACGCCAGGCAGCGCCCGTCCAGACGCACCACTCGGCGGCGCATCGTGCTCGGCTCGCAGAGACTGGCGGGTTGGGCCGCCGAGATGTTGCACCGGTCCGCACGGTCCGGCTCGGTCCCGCCGGCATCCCGAGCGGACGAGGAGGCTCCGTGCCCACCACCGTCGGCGTCGCCCGCGTCGGGCTCTACCTCGAGGGCAGCGAGAGCCTGAAGGACAAGCGACGGGTCGTCCGCTCGCTGCTGGATCGCGTCCGGAACCGCTACAACGTCGGCATCGCCGAGGTCGAAGACCTGGACGACGCCCGCGCCGCGACGCTGGCGGTCGTCTGCGTCAGCAACAGCGCCCCGCACTGCGACGCGATGCTCTCCGAGGTGATCGGGTTCATCGAGCGCCGGGTCGAGGTCGGCGTGCTGGCCGAGGTCGAGACCGAGCTGATCCCCTACGGCTGACGCGCCTTCCGCCACACGGAGTCCGGGAGAACGCCGAGGTTTCGCCCGGCCGGTCCGCAGCCGACGTCGGCACGCTCCGACCCTGAGCGTGCGGTTCGGCCCCGGGCGAACCCGGCCGCAGGCGTGCCCCCGATGCCATCCACCAACAGCCGGATCCGGCGTCGCTCTTCGGCGACGAGGGGACGGTGCTCCTCGGCCAGGCGTGTCAGGCCCCGGCCAGCGATCGCACCGCCAGCTAGGCGAAGCGTCCCCCGGTCGAGGTCGGTCGAGGGGCCATGCCAGGGACCGGCCATCCGGCCCCTGGTCGCCCGACCCATCCGGGGCTGACGGTCTAGCCACTGCCTCGCCCTGCCCCGCTCCCGGCCGGTCGCGGCAGTCCCCGCTGCCGCCGGGCAGCCCTCGGTGCCGACAGGGTCAGTACCGGCTCGCGAGCCACGCCTGGACGTCGAACGGCTCCGCACCGTCCATGGCGCGGACGGGGACCCAGCTCCCGTCGGACCGCAGTTCGCGGGCGTTGACCGTGTCGCGGAGATAGGCGGGCAGGACCTCGTCCCGGAGCTGGGCGCGCAGCACCGGGTCCTCGACCGGGAAGACCGCCTCGACCCGGCGGTCGAGGTTGCGGTGCATGAGGTCGGCGCTGCCAAGGTAGAGCGCGTCCCCGTCGCCGGCACCGTTCTCGCCGGCGCGCGTACCGCCGTGGGCGAAGTAGTAGGCGCGGCTGTGCTCGAGGAAGCGGCCGACGATGCTGACGACGCGGATCGTCTCGCTCCAGCCGGGCACCCCCGGCCGGAGGCAGCAGATCCCGCGCACGATCAGGTCGATCCGGACGCCCTCTCGGGACGCGGCGTAGAGCGCCCGGATCAGGGTCCGGTCGACGAGCTGGTTCATCTTGAAGCAGAGGTAGCCCTGCCCGTCGCGCCGGTGGGCGGCGACCTCGCGGGCGATCCTCTCCAGGAATCGCTCGCGGAGCTGGGTCGGCGCCACCCAGATCGTCTCGTAGCGGTCCTGCCGGGCGTAGCCGGTGATCGCGTTGAAGAGCTCCGAGACGTCGCGGCCGAGGTCCTCCCGCGCCGAGAGCAGCCCCAGGTCCTCGTAGATCCGCGCCGTCGAGGCGTTGTAGTTGCCGGTGCCGAGGTGGACGTACCGGCGCAGGCCGTCGCGCTCTCGCCGCACGACCAGCGTCGCCTTGCAGTGCGTCTTCAGCCCCGGCAGCCCGTAGGCGACGTGGACGCCCCGCCGCTCGAGCTGCTCGGCCCAGGTGATGTTGTTCTCTTCGTCGAACCGCGCCCGGAGCTCGACCAGCACCGCGACCTGGGTGTCGTCGTCCCGCGCCTCGATCAGGGCGGGGACGAGCGGCGAGTCCTTCCCGATCCGGTAGAGCGTCTGCTTGATCGCGACCACGTTGGGGTCGGTGGACGCTGCGCGGATGAAGTCGACGACGGTGGCGAAGCTCTGATACGGGTGGTGGAGCAGGATGTCCCGCTCACGCAGGGTCGCGAAGACCTCCCGCGCGGCGGCGACCTCGTCGTCCGCGTCACCGCCGGCCAACGCGGTCGGCGCCAGGTCGACCGTGACCGGGACGAACTGAGGGTCCTTCAGGTCGGGCCGGTCGAAGCCGACGAGCTCGAAGAGGTCGCCGACGGCGAGCGGGCCGTCGACGAGGTAGAGGTCGCGGTCGGACGCGTGGAGCTGGTCGACCAGCCAGTCGCGGACGTCGGCGGGCAGGGTGCCGTCGACCATCAGGCGGACGACGGGGCCGAAGGTGCGCTGGGTCTGGGTCTCCCGCATGATCGCCATCAGGTCGTGGGTGTCGTCGTCGTCCTCCTCCTCCGGCTCGATGTCGGCGTCGCGGCTGACGTGGAAGGGGTAGGCGGCGATCACCTCGTTGCCGGGGAAGAGCCGGTCGAGGTGGGCGGCGACCAGTTGCTCGAGCCAGGTGAACCGGACCTCGCCGGGCGTCCCGGTATCCGCGTCCCCCACCCCGGACCCGTCCGCGGCGGGGACGCGCACGAAGCGGTCGAGCGTGGCCGGGATCTTGACGCGGGCGAAGCGGGAGCCGTTCGGCGAGCGGAGGGCGACGATCAGGTTGAGGCTGCCGTTCGAGACGTGGGGGAATGGGCGCCCGCGGTCGATCGCCTGGGGGGTGAGGATCGGGAAGATCTCGCGCTCGAAGACCTCGCCGAGCGCCTCCTGCTCGTCGGGCCGCAGGTCGCGGTGCGGAACGACGGCGATCCCCGCCGCCACCAATGCCGGCAGCAGCTCACGGCGGACCAGCGCGGCGTGCTCGTCGAGGATCGCCTGCAGGCTGCGCCGGATCGCGGCGAACTGGGCGGGCGGGGTGCGCCCGTCCGGCCCCGGGTCGGTGATGCCCGCCGCGAGCTTCCGCTTGACCCCGGCGAGGCGGATCATCGTCCAGCCGTCGAGGTTCTCGCCGAAGATCGCCGCGAACTTGACCCGCTCGAGCAGCGGGGTGGTCGGGTCTGCCGCCTCATCGAGGACGCGCCGGTTGAACTCCAGCCAGCTCAGCTCGCGGTTGATATAGAGGTCCGGGTCGAGCGGCGGCAGCACGAGGCCGTCAACGACCCTCGGCTCCGTGCCGGTGACGGGCACCGCGATCGCGGTCCCGGCCGGCGGCCCAAGGGCCACCCCACCGTCGGGAGGTCGGGCCACGGGCACGCGCGGCCCCGGCCCCCCGTTGCCCTGGCCCCGGGACTTCTCCGCGGCCCGAGCCTCGGCGCGTTCCGCTTTCCGCTTCTTCGTCGGCACCGGCCGCTCCCCCCCCGTCACCCGCCGCACGCCGGACATCGGGTCGGTGTCGGTCGCTCGCGCGGATGCCCGTCGAGATCAGATCCCGGGCGCGACCGCCGCGGCGACGTGCCGCCCTCCCTGAGCCTCCAGTATCACCGGAACCCGGCGCGACGCCAGGACCGGGACGAGGGTCGAAGGGTCGAAGACCTGACGTCGTCGGACCGGCCCTCGCCGACCGGCCGCCGCACGGCGTGCTTGATGGTCGCGTCGTCCGCCTCGCCCCGGGGGGCCGACGGACATCCTGGAGGACGCGCGTCGCGAGGGCTTCGGCGTCGCGCGAGCTGATCGCCGTTGCCACCGCTCGTCTCCCCGGGACCGCACCAGACGCCGCGCGGGCCCCGGCGTGTCGTCCGGCGGGACAGGCCGGGGACCGGGAGATCGCGACCGCCGATGGGCCATCATCTCCCGTCGCGGGCAGCCACACTGTAGCACTAGGTACCACCGCCTTCATCAAGCAAGGTCCCCAGGCGGGGCCCACCGGCGGCAGCGACCGCTGCCAAACCGGGAACGCCCGCCGTGCCAGCCGGTGTTGGTAGACTCGCCAGCCGACCGGCAGGATTCGCGCGGAGGCAACGTTGGAGGAGGCGACAGGGACCGAGATGTCTCTCCCGGCGGCGGCGCCGGGCCGACGCCTGACCAAGATCGTGGCCACGCTCGGCCCGGCGAGCAGGGATCCCATTGTCCTGGGGCGGCTGCTCGACGCCGGGGTCGACGTGGTTCGCCTCAACTTCTCCCATGGCTCCCAGGAGGAGCACGGCGAGACGATCGGCCGCATCCGGGCGCTCGCGGCGGAGCGACACC
Organism: uncultured Thermomicrobiales bacterium; assembly: GCA_902806335.1. Taxonomy (GTDB): domain Bacteria; phylum Chloroflexota; class Chloroflexia; order Thermomicrobiales; family UBA6265; genus CADCWG01. Next base: position 7,526 of record CADCWG010000202.1, read on the forward strand.
GCACCGTGGCGATCCTCCAGGACCTCCAGGGGCCGAAGCTGCGGGTCGGCGAGCTCGAGGGCGACGCGGTCGTGCTCGTCCCGGGCGGCGTTGTCGAACTCGTCACCGAACCGGTCGTCGGCACCGCCGACCGGCTGTCCGTGACCTACGAGCGCCTCGCCCTCGACGTGCGGCCCGGCGACCGGATCCTGCTCGACGACGGCGGGATGGAGCTGCGGGTCGAATCTGTCCGCCCGCCGCGAGGAGAGGCGTGCGCCGCTACGCCTGAGGCGTCCGAACCCGGCGCCCAGTCGGACGAGGCGGGCACCGCCGGCTCGGTGGTCTGCCGGGTGGTTTCGGGCGGCACGCTGCGGCCGCGAAAGGGGGTCAACCTGCCGGGCACGCAGCTACAGGTGCCGGCGCTGACCGCCAAGGACCACGCCGACCTCGCCTTCGGCGTCGCGCGGGGGGTCGACTACATCGCGCTCAGCTTCGTCCGCTCGGCGGCCGACCTGCGGGAGGCGCGGGCCGCGATCCGCCGCGCGGGCGGGCGCCAGGCGTTGGTCGCCAAGATCGAGAAGCCGCAGGCCGTCGCGCGGCTGGACGAGGTCATCCGGGCCTGCGACGCGGTGATGGTCGCCCGGGGCGACCTGGGGGTGGAGATCGGCCCGGAAGCGGTGCCGATGCTCCAGAAGCGGATCATCCGCGCCGCAAACGCGGCCGGGATGCCCGTGATCACCGCGACCCAGATGCTGGAGTCGATGGTCACCAACCCGCGGCCGACCCGCGCCGAGGCGAGCGACGTCGCCAACGCCGTCCTCGACGGCACCGACGCGGTGATGCTCTCCGCCGAGACGGCGGTGGGGGCAGACCCGGCCAACGCGGTGGCGACGATGGCCCGGATCGTCCTCGCGGCCGAGCGAGACCCGGCCTCGCGGCCGATCCTCGAGACCGCGGCCGAGGTCTATCGGGTGGCCGCCACGGCGAGGCCGACGCAGGCCGAGGCCGTCGCGGCGGCGGCCCGGGCCCTCGCCGTGTCCCTGGGGGTGCCGTGCCTGGCGGTCCTCACCCGGACCGGGCGGACGGCCGGCCGCGCCTCCAAGGGTCGTCCCGGCGTCCCGATCGTCGCGTTCAGCGACCGGGCGCCGGTGGCCCGGCGGCTGGCGCTCTGGCACGGGGTCGAGCCGGTGGTCGGGCCGATCCCGGTGACCACCGACGCGGCGATCGCCGCCGTCGAGACCGGACTGCGGCGCACCGGGCTCGCGGTCCCGGGCGATCGGGTGGTCGTGGTCGGCGAGGCGCGCAGCGGCCGGGGCCCGGACAGCCAGGCCCTCTTCGTCCAGGTCGTTCGCCTCGGGCATGGCCTCGCGAACCGGCGGGTGCCCGGCCCCCATCAGCCCTAACGCGGAAGCCAGGCAACCTGCGGGCGGACCAGCGGCTCGGAGACGGCCTCGCCCGCCCGGGGCTGAGCGTCCAGGTTAGCGGCTCGGGCGCGAAGCCGGCCCTGGCTGGTCGGGGTCGGCGGGCACTGGGGCCGCGGTAACCACCCGGGGTCCGCGGGACGGGGGGCCGTCCGCGTCGGCGACGGACCGCGTGGCGCCCAGGGCGACCGTGCGTCGTGGTCACGGCGCGCCTAGTGGGGACCGGCCCGCCCCTCCGTCGCGCGGCGGGCTCGGGCGCGCTACCCGTCGATGCGGGCGAGGACCCGATGCAGGCCGCGAGCGCCCTGGGGGACGGTCCCGACGCTCTCGGTCGGCTGTAGGTCGCCGTTGCCATCGTAGGCGCGGACCACGAACTCGCGGTCGCCGGCCTCGCGCGGCACCCAGCGCAGCGTCCAGTGGCGCCAGGTCAGCCTCGTCCCCAGGTAGGCGACGGCAGTGGGCTGCCACGATTCGCCGCCGTCGGTGCTGACCTCGACCTTTGAGACGCCGCGGTCGCCCGCGAAGGCCCGCCCCTTCAGCGTGACCGCCCGGCCGACCTGGAATCGGTCAGCGAAGACGAACCGGCCGTCCTCGCTCCGGACCCGTGGCTCGAAGAAGTCCGAGCGGGTGGGGATCACGAAGTCGGGCCCCCAGCCCTGCTGCTCGTAGAACCCCTTCACATCGTGGTCGACGACCTCGATCCCGGTGACCCACTTCATGTTCTTCTCGCCGTAGAGACCCGGCACGATCACCCGGACCGGGCCGCCGTGGATGCGCGGCAGCGGCTCCCCGTTCATTCCCCAGACGACGAGCGTCGTCGGGTCGAGCGCCTTGTCCATGCCGAACGTGTCGGTGTAGCCGTCGGCCCCACGGAGCACGACCTCGTAGGCGTCGTCGGCGACGCCGGCGTCGAGGAGGATGTCGCGCAGCGGCGTCCCGCTCCAGACCGCGTTGCTGAAGAGTCCGGCGCTGATCCGGTTGCTGATGCACATCAGCGTCGACTCCTGGTCGATCGCCGGCAGCGCCCGCAGCCCTTCGTAGTCGTACTGCCTGGGGTCGTCGACCTTGCCGTCGACGACGAGCCGCCAGACACCCGTGTTCACCTCCGGGTCGACCACGTTCTTGGTCACGGTGTAGAAGCGCTCGGTCGGGGTGATGCCCTGGAGACCGCGGCCGTCGCTGTTGCTGTAGACGGTGCCGTCGTAGGAGAAGGTCGCCTTCTCGTTCAGGCGGCGGACGAGTGCCCAGGCGGGCGCGGCGGCGGCAACACCGGCCGCCGCGGCTACGATCGCCCGGCGCGGCAGCGGCCGACCCATCGCGAGCGCGTCGGGGCCACCCGCCGGCGGCTCCAACGCCCCGTCGCCGCGGGCGGCGACGGGGCCCCGACGGGGCGCCACGAAGCGGTAGACGGTGACCATCGTCAGCGCGTAACTCGCGAAGGCGACCAGGTACCCGACGGCGGTCGCCGCCTCGGCCTGCCTCGGCGGCAGGCCACGGAAGTTCGTGTCGAGCGTCGGGGCGAGGAAGAGCAGCGACCCGGCCCAGAGCACCGCGAGCGCGCCGAGGACGAAGAGCCCCCCGACCTCGGTGGTGCCGAGCGGCCAGCGGCGAGAGGCCCGGGAACGCCGGCTCTCGACCACGAGCGCGTAGAGCGCGCCGACCAGCGTGCCGGCGACGGCTACCCCCATCAGGCCGGAGCGGATCCCGAAGCGCTTCAGGCCGTTGTAGCCGCCGTACTCGCCAAAGAGCGCGAAGAAGTCGTTGATCGACAGGGTGGGCGCGAGTCGGTCGGGGATCATCTCCTGGGGCGGGGAGATCCCGAGCCAGTACCGCATTGCCGCCTGGACAGAGGTGAGCACCGCCGCCCCGACTAACCCGGCGAGCAACCCCGCCAGAACGATCGCTACCCAGCGCCCCAACGTCGCGATTCGCATCCTCACCTCTTCCCGCCCCTGGCGCATGCCGGCCGGCGACGTCCCGCCCGGGCCGCACCGTCGACGGGTCGAGGCGCCGTCTCGGCCCCCGCCCACCGTCCATGCTATTGGAACGTAGTCACCGTACCGTGAGGATCATTACACCGGCGCGGCCCAGGCTCGTAGTCTGTCGCGCCTCGTCCGCGGGGGGGCACATCCCGGTCGCCCTCGGGGGCACGGCATGCCGTGCCCCGACCGGCGCAACACGGTCGGCGGGCCACCGACCGGTGCCGGGCGTGCGGCTGGCCGGCGACCCTATCGGGGGCGCCGTCTCCGACGCGGCGCTCGGGCAGGTGGCGATTCTCCGGCGGATTCCGCACCCGGTCGCGGCGGGACGCCCGGTCGCGGCGGGACGCCCGGTCTCCCTGCTAGCCGGGCCAGTTTGGGGCCATGTCCGCCCACGCCGGCGTCGCTTCGCACTCCCCAGTGAGGGGAACGGGATACGCGCGATGGGGCGGAGCGTCTCGGCGCCGTCCGCTCCTGGCTCCGGCCCCAAATCGGCACCCGGTAGGGGCGGGGCCGCTCTCGTTCGCCGCAGGTGGCGGAGCCGACGCTCGGCCGCGGCGTGGCGGAACGAGATTAATCCTTGGCGGTCGCGGGGTGGTCGGCGCAGGGGCGTGCCCCGCCCCGAACCCCGACGAGGGCGCTCCCCGCGCGGGGAGCGCCCTCGCGCGAGTCGACAGGGCGACGGTCTGCTCAGGCTCTAGCGGCTTCGGGAATGCCGAGGCGTCGCCGCGGCCGCCTGGCGCCAGCTCAGGCGGCGGGACCGGCGGTAGCCAAACCGGCCGTGGCGGGACCGGCCGGCGACCCGATCGTCGTGCCACCGGGGCCGTAGAGGTGGCAGCGGACCCAGTGCCGCGGGCCGACCATCTCGATCCCGGGCATCATCTCGCGGCAGATCGGCATCGCGTGGGGGCAGCGGGGGGCGAACGGGCAGCCCGGCGGGGGGTCGAGCAGCGATGGAACCTCGCCGCGGACCTGGATCGCCCGCTTCGCCAGCCCGGCGCGCGGGTTCGGCACCGCCGACACCAGCAGCCGCGTGTAGGGGTGGGCCGGCTCGTCGAGCAGGGTGGTGCTCGGCGCCCCCTCGACCATCCGCCCGGCGTACATCACCGTTGTCCTGTCGCCGATGTAGCGGGCGCTGGCGATGTCGTGGGTGATGTAGAGCGAGGCGATCCCCCGCTCCTCCTTCAGCCGATCCATCAGGTTGAGCACGCCCATCCGAATCGAGACGTCGAGCATCGAGATCGGCTCGTCGGCCAGCAGCACGTCGGGGTCGACGGCCAGCGCGCGGGCGATGGCGACGCGCTGGCGCTGGCCACCCGACAGCTGGTGGGGGTACTTGGCGGCGACCTCATCCGGGGGCGTCAGCCCGACGGTGGTCAACAGCTCGGCTACCCGCTCCCGGACCTCCCGCCGTCCCCGCGCCTTCTTGTGGATCTCCAGCGGCCGGGCGAGGTGGTGACCGATGGTGTGGACCGGGTTCAGCGACCCGAACGGGTCCTGAAAGATCATCTGGACCCGGCGGCGGTAGGCGAGCGACGGCTGCCGCTCAGACTTGAGGACGTCCACCCCGTCGAGCCGGATCTCGCCGGCGCTTGGGGCGATGAGGCGGGCGATGACGCGCGCGGCGGTGCTCTTGCCGCTGCCCGACTCGCCGACCAGCGCCATGGTCTCGCCCCGATCGACGGTGAACGAGACATCTTCCAAGGCGTGGACCTGCTTGGAATTGAACATCCCACCCACGGGGAAGCGCTTGGTCAGGCCCCGGACATCAAGGACCGGCGGCGCGCCGCTGCCCCCCATGGGAACGGTCGGGGGCTGCGTCTGGGACAGAGGAATCGTCACCATGGTTCGGTCTCCGCTCGCTCAGCCCATCTCCGGGTAGAGGTGACAGGCGACAAAGTGGCCGGGCGTGACCTCCCGCAGTCGGGGGACGACCTGGCGGTGCATGGGCTTGACCTGGGAGCACCGGGGGTGGAAGCGACACCCAGTCGGCGGCGCCACCATGTCGGGCGGTGCGCCGGGGATGCCGGTCAGCCGGACCTTCTCGCCGGTGAGGGCCGGGAAGGAGCTCATCAGGCCGCGCGTGTAGGGGTGGAGCGGGTTGTCGAAGATCTCCCGGGCGGGCGCGAACTCGACGATCTCACCCGCGTACATGATCGCGATCCGGTCGGAGAACTCGACCAGCAGCGACAGGTCGTGCGTGATGAAGAGGATCGAGAAGCCGAGCCGCGTCTTGAGGTCCTCGATCTGCTGCATGATGTCGCGCTGGACGACCACGTCAAGCGCGGTCGTCGGCTCGTCCATGATCATCATCGGCGGGTCGAGAGCGAGCGCGATCGCGATCACCGCGCGCTGCCGCATCCCTCCCGAGAGCTGGAAGGGGTAGGCGTTGAGCCGGCCGGGGTCGATGCCGACGATCTCGAAGAGTTCGACCGCCCGCGCCCGTGCCCGCTGCCGCGGCATCTCCTGGTGGGCGAGGATCGTGTCGATGATCTGGTCGCCGACGGTCATCACCGGGTTGAGCGCGTTCATCGCGCTCTGGAACACCATCGAGACGTCGCGCCAGCGGAACTGCTCGAGCTCCTCGTCGGACATCGCCAGCAGGTCCTGGCCCCGGAACCGGACCTCGCCGCCGGTGATCACCGCCGGCGGGTGGAGGGTGCGCAGGATCGCGTGGGCGATCGTGGACTTGCCGCTGCCGGACTCGCCGGCGAGGCCGAGCACCTCCCCCGGCCGGATCGTGAACGAGACCCCATCGACGGCGCGGACCGGCCCGCGCGGCGACAGGTACTCGACGTGGAGATCGTGGACCTCGAGGAGCGGCGCGTCCGCCCCGTCCCGGCGGTGGTCAAGTAGGGCGACGCTAACCGGCCCGGCGGACGACGGGGGTGGCGCGGGCACGCTTCGGGAGCTTCTCCTTGGATCGACCGAGGACATTGTTGATCTCCCTCTGGGCGCGGAGCCGCGGGTTGGTGATCTCGTCGAGCGCGTAGTTGAGGAGCGCGAAGGCGAACGCGACCAGCGCGATGCAGAGCCCGGCCGGAACGAACGTCCACCAGGCTCCCGTCAGCAGCCCGGCGTTGTTGCCGGCCCAGTAGAGGATGGTCCCCCAGCTGATCGTGCTGATGTCGCCGAGGCCGAGGAACTCGAGCCCGGCCTGGGCGCCGATGGCGTAGACCGTCGCCCCGAAGGCGCCCGAGACGGCCAGCGAGGTCATGTTCGGCAGGACCTCCGCGAAGATGATCCGGACCTTGCTCTCGCCGCTGATCTGGGCAGCGGAGACGAAGTCCTTCTCCCGCATCGCCAGCATCTGGGACCGGAGGACGCGGGCCCCCCATGGCCACCCCGTGAAGGCCAAGACGAAGGCGATCGTGAGCATCCCGGGCGGGAGGAACGCCGCGAGGGTGACCAGGAGCGGCAGGGCCGGCACGATCAGGAACACGTTCATCACGAGCGAGAGGACGTCGTCGACGCGGCCACCGAAGTAGCCGGCGGTCATGCCGACCACGACCCCGATGATCGCGACCGCGATCCCGACCAGCACGCCGATCGTCAGGGAGACGCGCGTCCCCCAGACCGTCTGGGCGAAGACGTCCTGCCCCTGGCCGGTGGTCCCGAACCAGTACTCGGCGGACGGGGCCTGGTGGGGCCGGGCGACGAAGTCGCTCGGGTCCCCCGGGGCGATGACCGGCGCGAATATCCCAACGAGGGCAAACATCAGCAGGATTGCCGCCCCAAACGCCGCCTTCCGGTTGGCGAGCAGACGTCGGACCCCGCCGAACACGGCGCTTCGCCGCGTGGCGGGCATGGCGCCCCCGGTGGCGTCAGGTGCGAGCGGAACGACCTGCCCGGCCGGTGTCGTCTGGATCGGGATCGGTCGCTCGTCAGCGGTCTGGGCCATCTTCGGCCTCCTCGCCGTTTGTGTGCGGGGGCAAGTCGCACCCGCGGCAGAGTGTCGGCATGGCTGGCGTTATGACCCGCGCACCCGGGGGTCAAGGCGAACATAGAGCAGGTCGACGATCAGGTTCGCGCCGAGCACGGCGAACGTGATCATCAGGAAGAGCCCCTGCATCAGGGGGTAATCGAGGTTGCGCACGGCGGTCAACAGCTGATAGCCGAGCCCGGGATAGGAGAAGACGACCTCGGTCAGCAGCGCCCCGCCGAGGACGAAGCCGAGCGCCATGCCGAAGGCGGTGATGTTCGGAAGGAGCGCATTCCGCGCCGCGTAGCTGAACATGATCCGCCGCTGCGACAGCCCCTTGGCTTCGGCGAAGGTGATGTAGTCCTCGGCCAGGGTGGCGATCATCGTGTTCCGCATCCCCAGCAGCCAGCCGCCGATCGAGACGAGCACGACCGTACCCGCCGGGAGGATGAGGTGTATCAGCACGCTCTGGACGAAATCGAGGCTGTAGCTCGGCGAGAGGCGGTCGCTGTAGGCGTGCCGGAGCGGGAACCAGCCGAGCTCAAAGCTGAGGAGGTAGAGCGCGAGCGTCGCCAGCCAGAAGTACGGAAACGACCCGATGAAGATCAGCAGCGGCGGCAACGTCGAGTCGAGCAGGCTGCCCCGTCGCCAGGTGCCGAGCACACCGAGCGCGTTGCCGACCACGAAGCCCAGGACCAGCGAGACGCCACCGAGCAGCAACGTCCAGCGCAGCCCGGTAGCGATCACGTCGGTGACCGGGGCCGGGAACGCGGAGATCGAGAGCCCAAAGTCTCCGCGGAGGACATGCGTGAGATAGGTGAAGTACTGAAGGAAGATTGGATCGTCGGACAGCCCGTACGCCTCGCGGAGTGCTTCGACTTCCTCGGGCCGGAGCTGACCACGGAAGCGGGCAAAGATGACCGACTCGGGATCCCCCGGCATCATCCGAGGCAGAAAGAAGTTGAGTGTCAGGGACGCCCACGCCGCCACGGCGTAGAAGCCCAGCCGCCGCAAGATGTAGCGCATCCGTGTCCCCCGGCGTGCGCCGACCCCCGGCCGGCACCCCGTGACGGTGGTAGGGCCGAGCCGGGGGCGCCGCCCGGTGGGCGGCGCCCCCGGCTCTCGGCTACTGTGCGGCGACCGGCTTGAGCTCCATCATGACCAGGAGCCGCGTGGGGGCGTACGTGGAGAGCAGCGCGTAGGGGTTCTCCTCGCTAGGGAAACCCGTGAAGCGCTTGGTGCTGAACTCGCCCCACTGCGGCCCGGGGAAGAGGGGGATGGCCGGGGCGTTCTCGGCGAAGATCATCTGCAGCTGGGCCGCGATCTGGCGCTGCTGCGCCTCGTCCGAGGTGGCGGCGAACTGGTCGAGCAGCTCGTCCGCCTGCGGGTTGGTGTAGCGGTGCCAGTTCTCGTCGGCCGACTCGCCGATCGCCTTGAAGCGCTGGGTCGACATCTGGCCCCGGTAGTAGCCGAACGGGGTCGCGCCGCCCGTGCTCCAGCCGATCGACATCGTGAAGTCGCCCGTCTGGACGCGCTCCTGCCAGGCCGGCTGCTCGTAGCCCTGGACCCGGGCGCGGATGCCGAGCGCCTCAAGGTCCTGCGAGATGATCTGGCAGGCCGACACCCAGTCGGTCCAGCCGGCGACCACGTTGAGGTCGTAGCTCATCTCGGTGCCGTCCGGCAGCTTGCGGACGTCGCCGTCGCGGGTCAGCCCGGCCGCGTCGAGCATCTGGTTGGCCCGGTCGACATCCTGGGTCACCCAGTCGCCGGCGGCCACCGCCTCTGGGCTCTTCCAGTCCTCGAAGGCGTCGCTCAGCCCGGTCCCGTCCGCGGGGTGGGTGTAGTCGTACATCGCGACCGCGCAGATCTGGTCGCGGTTGATCCCGAGGCTGATCGCCTTGCGGACGTTCGGGTCGTTGAACGGGGCGACGGTCGTGTTCAGGTAGAGCATGACGGTGTCGCCGGTGGCCGGGAACCAGTAGTGGTGGTGCTCCGGGTCGCGGGCGACGTACGTGTTCTCGATGTCCGGGATGAAGTTGCCGGCCCAGTCGTTCTCGCCGTTGGTGGTGGCGAAGAGCATCTGGTCGTTGCCGGGGTAGGCCGGGAAGCGGAGGCCCTGGATCTGGGGCTTGCCTTCCTGCCAGTAGGTGGGGTTGCGGTGCAGCTCCCAGTACTGGTTGTTGAAGACCGGGATCTCGGTGAACGGGCCGGTCGCGACCGGGTTCTCGTTCGTGTGCTCGAGCGGGTTGGGGACCTGGCTCCAGACGTGCTCGGGCACGATGTTCTGGCCCATCACGTCGTAGAGGCCGAGGGTGAACACCCGGCCAAAGGTGAAGACGGCCGTGCGGTCGTCGCTGGCCTCGACCGAGGCCAGGTAATCCCACATGAAGGCGCCGAGCAGGCCACTGTTGTTCTCGGGCTTGAAGAGGTTGAAGGTGAAGGCCACGTCCCGTGCCGTCATCGGCTGCCCGTCCGACCACATCACGCCGTCGCGGATCTTGGCGGTCAGGACGAGGTTGTCGGGGCTGAAGGACCACTCGGTGGCGAGCCAGGGGACGATCTCGCCGGTAAGGAGATTGAAGACCCCAAGCGGCTCGTGAACGCCGTTCCCGGTCGGCCAGAGGTTGTCGGTGGTGAACGGGTTGAAGTTGCGCAGCCAGGTCGAGCGCTGCTGCTCGGAGACCGTCACCAATTGGCCGACCGCCGGGGCGTCCTGCGCGAACGCGGGCTGGCCGCGGAGGCTGGCGCCGAGCGCCGGCACCGCGAGCCCGAGGGCTCCCGCCCCCTGGACCAACCGACGGCGGTTCAGCCGTTGACCCTGCATCCGCGCCACGAGGTCGGTGGGCTGATCGTTGCCCATATCCGCATCTCCTCCATTGTCCCGTCGGCTCCACCACCGACAGATCGTGGCGGCCTCACGTGGCCGCCTGGGGGTGAGGACCTCCGCTGGTCCGATGGGACCGAAATGGTCCTCACCCCGGCGTCAGGACCGGTGCATTTCCACGCCGTGGCGCGGCACCGGCCGACGTTCGCAAGGCTACTATCCACCGGCGGATGACGCCACACCTTCGGCGTCATCCCACGCGAGACCCGGCGGCCAGATGTCGGGGCACACCGGCGGCCACGACGTATCAGCCGGGCTACTCCTCGTCGTCGCCGTGGTCGTGCTCGATGTCGGGGTCGGCCGGCTCCATGCCCATCATCCCGTCGTCCATGTCGCCCATCGGCATCGACGCCACCTCGCCGTGCCGTCGCCGCGCCTCAGGCGGGAGCGTCGCGGCGCAGGGGGTGCCGAAGCGCGGCTGGGCGAACGGCAGGTGGGTGTCGCCGCGGGCCAGGATGTGGGACCCGTTGGTCATCCCCGTCGCCGGGTCGACGGCGGCGTCCGCGCCCCACTGGGTAAACGACCGCGCGTTGCAGTAGTGGCCGACGAACGAGCGCCGGAAGCGGTCGGCGGAGAAGTTCTTCTTGCTGCGGTGGAGGACGTGGCCGCCGAAGAAGACCACGTCGCCCGCTCTGGCCGGCACGAGTAGCTGCGGGTAGCGGTCGGCGATCCGCGCCAGGTCGTTGTGCGCGTCGTCGGGGTCGCTCACCCCGCCGACCGCCGTGGCGTCGGCCAGCGTCCGGTCGCCGTGCCCATAGCCCTGCTTGGGCGGGTAGACCGGCTCGTGCTGGCTGCCCGTCGCCATCCACATCGCGCCGTTGAGCTCGTCGCAGTCGTCGATCGCGATCCAGGCGCCGCAGAGGCTGTCGGGGTGGGTGGGGATGTAGTAGCTGTCCTGGTGCCAGCCCTGGCCCGGCTTGCCGGGCGGCTTGAGGAAGAGCATCGACTGGAGCGCGAGCACGTCCGGGCCGATCAGCGCTTCCAGGACGTCGAGCACCCGGGGGTGGAGCAGGTAGCGCTCGTGCAGCGCGAGCTTGCGGTGGAGCATGTGGATGCGGAGGAAGTACTCGGCCTTCGCCTCCGGCGACAGGTGCTCGGGCGGCGCGGCCAGCTCCTGCATGCTGACACCGCTGTCGCCGTGGGTGTCGCGCTCGGCCAGCTTCGCGGCCCGCTGCTCGGGGAGCTGGCCCTGCATCAGGTCCTCGGTGTGGCGGCGCAGCTCGTCGACATCCTCGGGCGAGACGAGCTGCGGCACGACCAGGAAGCCCTGCTGCCGGAAGGCGACGTACTCGGCGACCGAGACCCGGTACGGCTCGTGGGCCGGCAAGGCGTCGACGTTGACGTCGACCCTGGCCGGCGTGGCGACGGCAACCATGGCACCGCTCCCCCTGTGACGACGACGGACGCGGACGACATGTCCGCGGCCATGCTTCAGGGGTTATCGTCGACCCTGCGGCGGCGAGAAGCCATAGTCTGCGTTGGCGGGAACATGCCCACTATTGATCACGCTCTGCGGGTGTTCGGGCGCGGATCGCCCGAGCCTGTCGGTTGCCGACCCATCGACAACGGGTCGTGTGCCGCCCCCTCACCGGGATGAGGGTCGGACCCTGACCGCTCATCACGAGAAGGGTCGCCGGGGCCGTCGCCGACGCCGCCGGCCTGGCGACCGGCACGGTAGGCCCGCGGCGACGCCCCGTAGGCAGCCTTGAAGCTGCGCGAGAAGTGGAACGGGCTGGCGAACCCGGTCATCGCCGCGACCTCGGCCACGGCGTAGTTGCTCCGCGCGAGGAGGACCGCCGCCCGCTCGAGGCGCGCCTGGCGGACCGCGCCCAGCGGCGACTGGCCGGTCGCCGTCCGGAAGAGCCGGCAGAGGTGCTCCTTCGACACGCTCGCGACCTCGGCGAGGTCATCGAGCCCGATCGTGGCGGCCGGGTCGTCGCCGAGGCGGGCCGTGATGTGGGTCCGCGCCCGGGCCACCGCTTCGGGCACATCCGCCGCGTCGCCGTCCCCGATCGCCGTCGCCCCGTCGACGAATGCCGCGAGCAGGTGGGCGACGGTGAGGGTGCCCCGTGCCGAGGGACCCCGAGCGGCCCAGGTCAACAGGTGGCGGAACAGGTGCCGCAGAAGGTCGTCCTCCGCCGTGGCGCGGACCACGGGCCAGTCGGCCAGCGCGGGCCAGTCGGCGGGGACGGCGAGGACGTCGAAGTGGACGTAGGCGTGCCGCGTCCGCCCCCGCGGGTCGAAGCGGAACCGGTCGGTCGTGCCGGGGCGGCAGAGGACGACCGTGCCGGGCGGCGCGGCCCACTCCCGACTGTCCGCCCGGTACTCGACGTCGCCTTCGATCACCCAGACGAGCTCGAAGTCGCGCAGACGGCGGGGACCGAAGCTGGCGCCGGGTGGGTAGACGGCCAGCCCGACGGCCTTTGGCGGGGAGACCCGCGGCTGGTCCACCATCGTCGCCCCTAGCGCCGGCCTACTCGGGCGGCAGGACGCGGTTCGCGGCCGCCACGCGGGCGTACCAGCGGGCGCTGTCCTTCGGCGTGCGCCGCTGGGTCTCGTAGTCGGTGTGGACGATCCCGAAGCGCTTTGTGTAGCCGAAGGCCCACTCGTAGTTGTCGAGCAGCGACCAGGCGAAGTAGCCGCGCAGGTCGACGCCGCCGGCGATCGCCCGCTGGCAGGCGTCGAGGTGGCCCGCCAGGTAGCGAATCCGATCGGGGTCGGGGACGCGGTCGCCCTCCGGCGCGGGGTCGTCATAGGCCGCGCCGTTCTCGGTGACGTAGAAGGGCCCGAACGTCCCCCCGTAGTCGCGCCCAAGGCGCCGCAGCAGGTCGTGCAGCCCGTCAGGCCAGACCAGCCAATCCATCGCGGTCCGCTCGCCCGGGGGGTCCTGCTGGCGGAATCCGAGCGGTCCGTCCCCGCCGCCCTCGGCCAGGAACGCCGGGGCGTAGTAGTTGACGCCGAGGAAGTCGAGCGGCGCGGCGATCGCGTCGCGGTCGCCGGGGAGCACGGTCGGCGCGTCCTCGCCGTAGTGCTCGACCATGTCCGCGGGGTAGTCGCGGCCGGCGATCGGGTCGAGGAACCAGCGGTTGAAGTAGCCGTCGAAGCGGTGGGCGGCGGCCCGGTCGCCCTCGCGCTCGGGGTCGACGGGATAGGCCGGGGTGAGGTTGAGGGTGATCCCGACCTGGCCGTCGGGGCAGTTGGCGCGGATCGCCGGCACGGCGAGGCCGTGGGCACGAAGCAGCCCGTGGGACGCCTGGAGCGCCTCGCGGAGGTCGGTCTTGCCCGGCGCGTGGATGCCCAGGTGGTAGCCCAGGAAGGCGGAGCACCACGGCTCGTTGAGCGTGATCCAGTGCTTGACGCGGTCGCCGAGCCGGCGGCTGACGAGGTCGGCGTAGGTGGCGAAGGCGTCGCCGGTGTCGCGGGCGGGCCAGCCCCCGTCGTCCTCGAGCGGCTGCGGCAGGTCCCAGTGGTAGAGGGTCGCCCAGGGCTCGATCCCGGCTTCCAGCAACGTGTCGACGAGGCGGTCGTAGAAGGCGAGACCGCGCTCGCTGCCGGCGGTGCGCCCGGTCGGCTGGATCCGGGGCCAGGCGATCGAGAACCGGTAGGCGCCGAGGTTGAGTTCGCGCATCAGGGCGACGTCGTCGGGGTAGCGGTGGTAGTGGTCGCAGGCCACGTCGCCGGTGTCGCCGTTGATGACCTTCCCCGGGGTACGGCTGAACGTGTCCCAGATCGAGATGCCGCGCCCGTCCTCCTGGGCTGCCCCCTCGATCTGGTAGGCGGCGGTCGCCGCGCCCCAGACGAACCCGTCGGGGAACGGAGCACCAGCATCGGTCATCGGGTCCCGTCCTTCCTTGCTCACGACTCGTGCGGCGCGGGGTCGCGTTGCCACCCGCGCCGACGGCGGCGTTCACCGGCGCAGGGAGCGCCCCCAGTGACCACGGCGACGCGGCCACGCCAGGGCCCCGCCGCGGCCGAGGCCACTGGCCGGACCGGCGCCAGGCGACGCGGGACGGTCCCTAGCTCGGGGCCGTCGCCAGCGCCTGCGCGTTGCGCAGGCTGGTCGCCACGTCGACCATCGGGTCCCGCGGGTTGTCCTGCTCGACGATGTACCAGCGGGCGCCCGCTTCCGCGGCGGCGAGGATGGGGGCCCAGTCGATGGTTCCCGTCCCCACCGGCGCGTCCTCCCGCCCGGGGGTATCGGCCATGTCCTTGAGGTGGACGAGCGGGATTCGGCCGGTGTGGAGGCGGAACAGATCGAGCGGGTCGACCCCGGCGAAGGCCGCCCAGTAGACGTCGAGCTCGAGGTAGACCAGCGCCGGGTCGGTCTTCTCGGTCAGGATGTCGAACATCGTCGAGCCGCTCGAGCCCTGCAACCGCTCGAACTCGAACGCGTGGTTGTGGTAGGCGAAGGTCAGCTCGGCCGCGCGGCAGCGCTCGCCCCAGCCGTTGAACGTCTCGGCCAGGCGCGCGACCGCGTCGGCGTCCGCCCGCTGGTCGGCGGCGAGGAAGGGGACGATGGCGAAGTCGGCGCCGAGCGTCCTGACCTCGTCGAGGGTGCGCTCGGGCTCGTCCGCGAGCCGGGCGTAGGGGACGTGGCAGGCGATGGCCCGCATCCCGAGCCGGTCGAGGGCCGCCCGCAGGTCGGGGACCGGCACCCCCTGGTAGCCGGCGAACTCGACGGCGGTGTAGCCGATCCCGGCGAGGGCCTCGAGCGTCCCGACGAGGTCGGCGGCGGCCCGCTCGCGGACCGTGTAGAGCTGCAGCGCGATCTGGTCGGCGTGCACGGCGCGTTTCCTCCCCCGCGGCGTCCGGCCGCGACTCCCGCGTCGAGCGCCCCGCCCGACCGCACGCCACCCCATGCCGCACTGGCCGGGCCACGCCTGCGGCGGACCGCCGCTGGGCCCGGGGACAGCGGCGGCCCCGGTCATAGTGCCCGGCGCACAGGCGGACCGCTGTCGACGCCGGTGCGGTGGCCGAATCGTTCTCCCGCCGTTCACCCCGGCCGGCGTTCGCCGTTTCGGCCCCCGGGCGCTCGGCCATGAGCCCGCCGCTCGGCCGGCGTGGCGCGATCCCGAGTCGGGGCTCAGAACGTGGTCTCGAGCTCCAGGGTCCGGCCGGCGTCCGCGGCCTCGCCCGCCTTGAGCATGATCTCCAGCACGTGGGTCGCGTGGGCGGCGGTCAGGATCGGCTGCTCGGTCCCGTCGAGGCAGGCGGCAAAGTGCGGGAGACCGCTGGCGATCACGTTCGACGAGGGGCCCGGGACCGGCGGCGCGACCTCGTCCAGCCACCCCTCGACCCCGAGCGGGCCGCCGTCACGAACGAAGAGGTCGACCGGCCCGTCGGCGTCGTACCAGTGTTCGATTCCGATGCTGACGCTGCCCTCCGTCCCGTGGAGCTCGAGCACCGGCGCCTTGGAGCGGGGCACGGCGAAGCTGGAGAGGATTTGGGCGAAGGTGGCGCCACCGAAGTCCAGCTGGAGGAGGATGTGGTCGGGGGTCGTGACCGCGATCCGTTGCCCGGCCAGCCGCTCGATCGCGACCTCCCGCTCGGGGATCGCGATCCCCGTCAGCGCCTGCACCCGCCGCGCCGGGCCGAGCAGGCCGGTGATCGCGTGGAGCAGGTAGACCCCGGTGTCGATCAGAGGACCGACGCCCGGCCCATAGAAGACGGCCGGATCGCCGGTGTAGGTCCGCCAGCCGGCCGGCCCCATCCCGGCCAGCTGCGCGGTTACGAGCGTCGGCCGCCCGATCCGCCCCCCGGCGACGATCTGCTTCAGCCAGCGGAACCGCTGGGTCACCATCACCGCCGGCGCGACGAGGAGCAGCTTTCCCCGCTCGTCGGCCATCCGGGCCAGCGCGGCTTCTCGGAGTAGACGTGAAGGTTCGCGTCCAGCGCGGCCGCGCTGACCTCCCGGTGGAGCGGCGCCGGCGTCAGGTTGACGATCCCGCCGAGTTCGGGGTGCGCGAGCAGCGCCGGGTAGTCGGTGTAGGCGACCGCACCCGGGAAGAGGCCGGCCGCCCGCTCGGCCCGCTCCCGCACGGGGTCGAAGCAGGCGGCAACCCGGAACCGGTCCGGGAACGCGGCCAGACCGGGCAGGTAGGTGCGGAACGCGACGTCGCCGCAGCCGACGACGGCGAGATCGAGCATGAGGCCTCCTCGGGAAGAGCTGGTCGGAGAGCGGACGTCGCCCGGCGACGGGGACCGCCGGACGGGTG
>CADCWG010000203.1 GCA_902806335.1 uncultured Thermomicrobiales bacterium
GGGCCGGCTGCCCGATCGCCACGTAGACCGTCTCGAGGTACTCCTCGATGCCCTCCGAGCCACCCTCGCGTCCCAGGCCGGACTGCTTCACGCCACCGAAGGGGGCAGCGGGGTTGGAGATGATGCCGGTGTTGACGGCGAGCATCCCCGTCTCCAACTGCTCCGAGAGGCGGATGACCCGCCCGAGGTCGCGGGTGAACGCGTAGGCGGCGAGGCCGAACGGGGTGTCGTTCGCGGCCGCGATGGCCTCGTCCTCGGTCCGGAAGGTGACGATGGGTGCCACCGGCCCGAAGACCTCCTCCGTCAGCACCCGGGCCGTCGGGGGGACGCCGGTGAGCACGGTCGGCTCGTAGAACCACCCGGCCCCGGGCACGACAGCGCCGCCGGTGAGCGCCG
This sequence comes from uncultured Thermomicrobiales bacterium, assembly GCA_902806335.1. Lineage (GTDB taxonomy): Bacteria > Chloroflexota > Chloroflexia > Thermomicrobiales > UBA6265 > CADCWG01. Next base: position 397 of record CADCWG010000203.1, read on the forward strand.
TCGCGCCCTTCCCGACCGCGTCGTCGACCATCGCCCGGACCTTGTCCCGGCTTCGTTCGTCGATCAGCGGGCCGATCTCGACGCCGTCGTCCGTGCCGCGCCCGATCGTCTTCGCGGCGAAGCGCTCGGCGAGCTCGGCGGCGAAGGCGTCGGCGACGTCCTCGTGCACGAGGAAGCGGTTGGCCGCGGTGCACGCCTCGCCGATGTTGCGCAGCTTGGCGGCCAGGGCACCCTCCACGGCGGCGTCGAGGTCTGCGTCCTCGAAGACGAGGAAGGGTGCGTTGCCACCCAGCTCCATGGAGGTGCGCAGGACCGTGGTCGCGGCCTGCTGCAGCAGCTTCTGACCGACCGGCGTGGAGCCGGTGAACGAGAGCTTGCGCAACCGGGGGTCGCTGAACAGCGGCGCGGTGGTCCGGGCGGCGGTCGACGTGGGGATGACGTTGAGGACGCCGGCCGGCAGCCCGGCGTCCAGGAACACCTGGGCGAGCAGCAGCGAGGTGAGTGGCGTCAGGTCGGCCGGCTTCAGGATCATGGTGCAGCCGGCGGCGACGGCCGGACCGATCTTGCGGGTGGCCATCGCGAGCGGGAAGTTCCACGGCGTGATGAGCAGGGCCGGTCCGACCGGCCGGCTGGTCACCAGCAGCCGTGAGCCGCCGTCCGGGGCCCGCGTGTAGCGGCCGTCGATGCGCACCGCCTCCTCGCCGAACCAGCGCAGGAACTCGGCGCCGTAGACCACCTCGCTGCGCGACTCGCCCAGCGACTTGCCCATCTCGAGCGTCATCAGCAGGGCGAAGTCGTCGATGCGCGCGTGGACGGCGTCGAAGGCGGCGCGCAGGACGTCGCCGCGGCTGCGGGGCGACGTCGCCGCCCACTCCCGCTGCACGGCGGCCGCCGCGTCGAGGGCGGCCTCGGCGTCGTCGGGGTCGGCGTCGGCGACCGTCGCCAGGACCTCCCCGGTGGCGGGGTCGTGGACGGCGAGACGTCGGCCGGACGTGCTCTCCCGCCACTCCCCCCCGATGAGCAGTCCGGTCGGCAGGGATGCGAGGAGGCGTTGTTCGTCCCGTGCAGAGGTCATCGCGAGGGCTCCTGGTCGAAGGTGATGATCTGGCGGATGGTGGTGCCGCCCGCGAGGTCGTCCATGGCGGAGTTGATGTCGGCCAGCGCGATCGTGGAGGAGATCAGCGACTCCACCGGGAGGCGCCCCTCCCGCCACAGCTGCGCGAACACGGGGACGTCCCGGGACGGGACGGCGGACCCCAGGTAGCTGCCGACGATGGTGCGGGCCTCGGCGGTCAGGACCAGCGGCGTGATGCTGCTGGTGTCGGTCGGCGCCGGCAGGCCGACCGTCACCGTGGTCCCGCCGACGCCGGTCAGGGCGAACGCCGTCTCGACGGCACGGGCGCTGCCGGCCGCTTCGACGACCACCGGAGCCCGGACGCCGGCGGCCAGGGCCTCGGCGGGCTGGTACACCTCGTCCGCGCCCAGGGCGAGCGCCTGCTCGAGCTTCCCGGGGACCGCGTCGACGCCGACCACCTTGCCGCGTCCGAGCGACACGGCCGTGATCAGTGCTGCCATGCCGACTCCGCCGAGTCCGACCACGAGGACCGTGTCGCCGTCCCGCGGTCTCCCGGCGTTGACGACGGCACCGCCCCCGGTGAGCACGGCGCACCCGAGCAACGCCGCGACGTGCGCCGGCACGTCGTCGTCCACCGCGACCAGTGAGCGCCGGTCCAGCACTGCGTGATCGGCGAACGCCGAGACGCCGAGATGGTGGTGCACCGGTCGCCCGTCCCGGTGCAGCCGACGACCGCCGGTCAGCAACTCGCCGCGGCTGTTCGAGGCGGTGCCGAGGCTGCACGGCAGGCGTCCACCCGTGTCGCAGGCCGGGCAGGCACCGCACCGGGGGAGGAAGGACATCACCACCCGCTGACCTGCCGCGAGGTCGTCGACGCCGTCGCCGACCCGGACCACTGTGCCGGCGGCCTCGTGACCGAGCAGCATCGGCATCGGACGGGGCCGGGTCCCGTCGACCACGGACAGGTCGGAGTGGCACAGACCGGCGGCCTCGATCCGGACGAGGACCTCCCCGGCGCCCGGCTCGTCGAGCTCGAGCTCGACGATGCGGAGGGGCCTGGACCGGGCGTAGGGGCGTGGCAGCCCGGTCTCCTCGAGAACTGCGCCGATCGTCTTCATGTGTTGCTCCTCCCGCATCCGGGGACGCGATGCGCTGAGTGGTGGCCCGCCGAGCGACAGCGGGACGCCCCAGGGTGTGCTCGGCCCGCCGGTACCGGGTGCGGGGCCGGTGTCGGGCCTGCGTGGTGGCCGGCACCGGGCGGTCGTGCGGCCCGCTGCCGGGGCCTGGCCACGAGGGTGCCCGGCGCGGGCCGGCACGGACAGGGCCAAGTCCGCAGACGCCGCGTGCGGATCTGCACACGGTCACGGGTCGGGGGGCGACCGGCAGCCGTGCAGGCCCGGTGCGTCAGCTCAGTTCGTCGGCGCGGTGCCGGACCTGCTCGACGAGCGCTTCCCGTACCGCCCGCACGCTCGGGCGGGAGACGCTGTCACGGCGCACCGCCAACGAGAACACCGACCGGAGCGGGGGGATCGACACACAGACGCGACGCAGGCCCGGCTCGCGCATCGCCATGTACTTCGGCAGCAGTCCGATGCCGGCACCGTGCCGCACGGCCTCCAGCTGGGCGAAGATGTTGGTCGAGGTGAACCTCGCCGTGGCTCCCGGCAGGTACCGGCTCAGGTCCAGGTCGCCGATCTGGAGCATCGAGTCGACGTAGAAGACCAGCGGGTGCCGGCTCAGGTCCTCCTCCGTCGTCGGCTCACCGTGGGCGTCCAGGTACTCCTCGCTGGCGTACAGCTCGAGCGTGTACTCGGCCAGCAGCTCGGTGGACACCTTCGTCGCCACCGGCTTGCCGACGGCGATGGCGAGGTCGAAACCGGACTGGTACAGCCGCAGCTCGCGGGTGGCCGTGATCAGCTCGACGTTGAGGTCGGGGTGCTGCCGGCGTACCCGGGTGAGCGCGGGGACCACGAAGGCGACGCCGAACCCCTCGGCGGAGGTGATCCGGATGGTGCCGGTGAGCGTGTCCGGACGTGCGCCGCTCGCCGCCATCGCCGCCTGCTCGACCGCGTGCTGGATGGGCCGGGCGTGCTCGGCGACGGCCCGCCCGGCCTCGGTGAGCTCCCAGCCGTCGGCGCCGCGTTCGATCAGCCGGGCGCGCAGGACCTTCTCCAGCGACCTGATCCGACGGGACACCGTGGTGTGGTCCACCCCGAGGGCCGTCGCGGCGGACACCAGCCGGCCACTGTTGGCCACCGCCATCAGGTACCTGAGGTCGTCGGCCCGCACGGCGTTGACGTCGATGTCGGACACGCTCCTCCTCTCGGTGGCCCTGCCGCCCGCGATGCCGTGGTGCCGGCGCGGGTGCCCGGGACCTCCGTCGTCGTGCGTGGGTGCCTGTCGCGGCTACTCGCGGACCACCCAGACCTCGGCGGGGCCGTCGGCGGTGTCCTGCACCTGGGCGGGCTGGTGGCGCTCGTAGACGCCGAACCAGCGCGGGCCGTCGTACACCAGGACGGAGGACACGAGCTGCTCGTCGGGCACGTGGACGACGTCCCCGTGGCGAGGACCGCCCCAGTGGAAGACAAGCGACATGAGTGGACGTTAGTCCAGGTCGCAGTCCCCTGCGGAGGGGGACCCGTCCGGCCAGCAGGCTGCGCGACGCAGACCACAGCGCCCCGGTCGCGGTGCCCGGGCAGGACGGTGTAACGTCTTCTCTGCGACGCGGGGTGGAGCAGCTCG
>CADCWG010000204.1 GCA_902806335.1 uncultured Thermomicrobiales bacterium
GGGCACTTCCAGCGCTAGCGTTCCGCCATCCCCGGCTCCCGACGGAGGGATCGACATGCGACGCAAGGCCGCACTTCTCGCGACGGCGACCGCACTGGTGCTCGCGGGAGGCGTTCTCGGTGCCGCCCCGGCGTCCGCCGGTCCGGACGGCCCGAACCCGAACAGCCTCAAGGGCCAGTGCATCAGCGCGAGCGCGGGCCAGCACCTCGGCTGGGAGAAGCAGGCTCAGACGGAGCGACGCAACGTCGGGGGCACCTGCCCGATCCTGTGACCGGCGGAGCCCGAGCCGCGACAGAGCCCGCCGTCGACCGCTGACGTCACTCCCCCGGGCAACGGCGGTTCGGAGGCTGTCCCCCTTCAGGGGATGATGGGCCCATGACCCATGTGCTCGACCCCGGCGCACTGTCGGACGACACCCGCGTGCTCACCGCACCGACGCCTCCCTACGACGACGTCACGCGGTCGGACTCGGCGTTCCGCACCTTCCTGCACGGCCTCCCCGGCGTCGACCAGGTCGGCGCCGAGTCGCGCGTCGCCGTGCTCGGCACCCGCTCGATCAAGACGACGTCGAAGGCCTGGGCGATCGACACCGCCATCTCGATGGTCGACCTGACCACGCTGGAGGGCGCCGACACCCCCGGCAAGGTGCGCTCGCTGGCCGCCAAGGCCCGCCGCCCCGACCCGAGCGATCCGGCCTGCCCGCACGTCGCGGCGGTCTGCGTCTACGGCGACCTGGCCGGCGTGGCCCGCGAGGCGCTGGGCGACAGCGGCATCCACGTCGCGGCCGTCGCCACCGCATTCCCGAGCGGCCGCGCCAGTCGCGCGGTGAAGATCGCCGACGTGGAGGACGCCGTCGCGAACGGCGCCGACGAGATCGACATGGTGATCGACCGCGGGGCTTTCCTCACCGGCCGCTACCTCGACGTCTACGAGGAGATCGTCGCCGTCAAGGAGGCCTGTGGCGACGCGCACCTCAAGGTCATCCTCGAGACCGGCGAGCTCGTCACCCTGGACAACGTCCGCCGGGCGAGCTGGATCGCGATGCTGGCCGGCGGCGACTTCATCAAGACCTCCACCGGGAAGGTGAATCCGGCCGCGACCCTGCCGGTGAGCCTGGTGATGCTGGAGGCGGTCCGCGACTTCCGCGCCGCAACCGGGCGCCAGGTCGGCTTCAAGCCGGCCGGCGGCATCCGGACGACGAAGGACGCGATCAAGCACCTCGTGCTCATCAACGAGACGGTCGGCCCCGACTGGCTCGACCCCGCCTGGTTCCGCTTCGGCGCCTCCAGCCTCCTCAACGACCTGCTGCAGCAGCGGCAGAAGCTGCGCACCGGCCACTACTCCGGCCCCGACTACGTGAGCGTCGACTGATGACTTCCCTGTTCGAGTACGCCCCGGCCCCCGAGTCACGGTCCATCGTCGACATCGCGCCGTCCTACGGCCTGTTCATCGACGGCGAGTTCGTCGACGGCACGGGCGAACCCTTCAAGACGGTCAACCCGGCCACCGAGGAGGTGCTGTCCCAGGTCTCCGCCGGCAGCGACGCCGACGTCGACCGCGCCGTCGCCGCCGCGCGCCGGGCGTTCACCCGCGTCTGGGGTCCGATGCGCCCGGCCGACCGCGGCAAGTACCTGTTCCGCATCGCCCGGCTGATGCAGGAACGCTCTCGCGAGTTCGCCGTCCTGGAGTCGCTGGACAACGGGAAGCCGATCCGGGAGTCCCGGGACGTCGACGTGCCCCTGGCCGCGGCGCACTTCTTCTACCACGCGGGCTGGGCCGACAAGCTCGACCACGCGGGCCTCGGTCCGGGCCCCCGCCCGCTGGGTGTGGCCGGCCAGGTCATCCCGTGGAACTTCCCGCTGCTCATGCTGGCGTGGAAGGTCGCGCCCGCCCTGGCGACCGGTAACACCGTCGTCCTCAAGCCGGCGGAGACCACCCCGCTGACGGCCCTGCTCTTCGCCGAGATCTGCCAGCAGGCCGACCTGCCCCCGGGCGTGGTCAACATCGTGACCGGCGCCGGCGACACCGGCCGGGCCGTCGTCGAGCACGACGACGTCGACAAGGTCGCCTTCACCGGCTCGACGGAGGTGGGCCGGTCGATCGCCCGCGCCGTCGCCGGCACCCGCAAGTCGCTGACCCTCGAGCTGGGCGGCAAGGCGGCGAACATCGTCTTCGACGACGCCCCGATCGACCAGGCCGTCGAGGGCATCGTGCAGGGGATCTTCTTCAACCAGGGCCACGTGTGCTGCGCCGGCTCCCGGCTGCTGGTCCAGGAGTCGGTCCACGACGAGGTGATCGCGAGCCTGCAGCGTCGGATCAGCACCCTGCGGGTGGGTGACCCGCTGGACAAGAACACCGACCTGGGCGCCATCAACTCCGCCGAGCAGCTGGCCCGGATCCACGAGCTCAGCGACATCGGCGAGGCCGAGGGTGCGCAGCGCTGGCAGCCCGACTGCGTGCTGCCCGACCGCGGCTTCTGGTTCCCGCCCACGATCTTCACCCAGGTCTCCCCCGCCCACCGGATCGCCCGCGACGAGGTGTTCGGCCCGGTGCTGTCCGTGCTGACCTTCCGGACGCCGGACGAGGCGGTCGCCAAGGCCAACAACACCACCTACGGCCTCTCGGCCGGCATCTGGTCGGAGAAGGGCTCGCGGATCCTGAAGATCGCGAACCAGCTCCGCGCCGGCGTGGTGTGGGCCAACACCTTCAACAAGTTCGACCCGACGTCGCCCTTCGGCGGCTACAAGCAGTCCGGGTACGGCCGCGAGGGCGGCCGGCACGGTCTGACCGGCTACCTCAAGGGAGCGACGCACTCATGAGCGACCGTCTGGCCGTTCGCAAGACCTACAAGCTCTACGTGAACGGGGCGTTCCCACGCTCGGAGTCCGGTCGCACCTACGAGGTCGCCGACGCCAAGGGGCACTTCCTCGCCAACGCCGCCTGGGCCTCCCGCAAGGACGCCCGGGACGCCGTCGTCGCGGCCCGCGGCGCCTTCGCGAAGTGGTCGGGCATGACCGCGTACAACCGCGGTCAGGTGCTCTACCGCGTTGCCGAGATGATGGAGGGCCGGCACGCCGAGTTCTGCGAGGAGGTGGCCGCCGGCGAGGGGCTGTCCGGCTCGAAGGCCCGCGCCGCGGTGGACGCCGCTGTCGACCGCTGGGTCTGGTACGCGGGGTGGACCGACAAGCTGGCCGCCGTCCTCGGTGGCGCGAACCCGGTCGCCGGCCCCTACTTCGACTTCTCCATGCCCGAGCCGACCGGCGTCGTCGCCGTCCTCGCGCCGCAGCGTTCCTCGCTCCTCGGGCTGGTCAGCGTGCTGGCGCCGGTGCTGGCCGCGGGCAACACCGCCGTCGTCGTGACGTCGAAGGAGCGCCCGCTGCCCGCCGTCACCCTCGCCGAGGTCCTCGCGACCAGCGACGTCCCCGGTGGAGTGGTCAACGTCCTCACCGGCGACGCCGAGGAGCTGGGCACCTGGCTGGCCGAGCACGCCGACGTGGACGGCATCGACCTCACCGGCGCCCCCGCCGGGCGGGCGATGGAGTTCGAGCGCGAGGCCGCGGGCACGGTCAAGCGCGTCCTGCGTCCGCCGGCCACCGAGCCCGAGTGGACCGACGATCCCGGCCTCGCCCGGATGACGCCGTTCATCGAGACCAAGACGGTCTGGCACCCGATCGGGGTCTGAGCAGGTCGGTCCCGGGCTCGGTGGGGAGATGCGTCGTCTCGATCCCCGGATCGGCCTTTGCCCCGTCCCGGTCAGCCCACCCCACCGAGAAATGTCACCGGGCGGGTTGTGCGGGATGGCTCCCGCGGGGCGGCCTGCCCCCACGACTACTGGCGTGCGGTGGTGATACCGCTGCCGGCGACAAGGACGCTGACGACGCGGCAGACCGGGCCGCCGCGAAGCCGTGGGCGCCGATCCGTCGGCGCCGAGGGAGCCGGCGGCGATGCCGCTGACGTCGACGGGCTGGCCGGCCCGCATCGCTGATGGCGTCGAGCAGTCCGCCGCCCCCGACGGCGACGAGCATGGTGTCGACGTCGGGGCGACCTGGAGCGCCTCAGGCCCCCTGGCGGGGGAAGATTGTCATCAGGTTGCCTTCGCTGTCATGAATGGCCCCGGTCCCGCCCAGATCACGCCAGACGATCTTG
>CADCWG010000205.1 GCA_902806335.1 uncultured Thermomicrobiales bacterium
GGTTGCCGATGCCCGCCAGCACGCCCTGGTCGAGCAGCCGCGCCTTGAGCGGCGCCGTGCCCCTGCCGACCCGCTCGCGGAAGGCGTCGCGGCCGATCTCGCCGGCGTCGGGGCCGATGTGCGAGTGGTCCGGGTCGATCACCGCGCGCGAGAGGCGGCGCTTGTCGCGCAGCGCGAGGCGCCCGCCGTCCTCGAAGGCGATGGAGAAGCGATCCCACGAGTTGGGCGCCGGCTCCCCGTCGACGACGATCGAGCCGGCCATGCCGAGGTGCAGGCCGAGGTCGGGGCCGTCACCGTCGGTCTCGACCCACAGGAACTTGCCGAGGCGGTGCGCCTTGACGAGGGTCCGGCCGCGCAGCGCGTCGTCGATCTCCCCCCGGCCATGGGGGCGGCAGACGTAGCCGTCGGCGTCGTCGGCGGCGACGATCCGCCGGCCGAGGGCCTTCTCGATCTGCTGGCGCGCGCGTTCGGCTTCAGGGAGCTCGGGCATGGCCCTGTCCAGGCTACGAGCGAGCGGCCGGCGCTCGCGGCGCGGGTCGGCTCGGCGTCGCGCGGCAGGTCGAGCTCGCGGCGGACCTTGGCCTCGGAGACCTCGCGCTGGCGGGGCGCGGGGTAGGTGCGGGCGACCTTGCCGAGGTTGGCGTAGGTGTAGGTGTTGCCGTAGACGTCCTGGAGCTGGACGAAGCGGCCGAGGCGCGGGGAGACGCCGATCTTCAGCACGCGGCCGTCGTTGACCGCGACCACGGGGGAGCCCTGCTTCGCGAAGACGTCGATGCCGCGCCGGTCCGTGTCGGCGCCGACCACGTTGGCGACGTTGCCCTTGGTCACCTTCTTGCGCTTGCTGGGGTCGACCGCGCCGGCGTAGGTCGCCTTCGCGTGGACGGGGAAGCGGCCCTGGGTGAGACCGGTGAGCGAGCCGACGAAGTCGACGGGCAGGCCGCCGATGACGCGGGCCCGCATGAGGACGGAGTCGACGTACCAGTCGGCGTGGTTGTAGGCGAAGACGGCGCGGCGGATGTCCTTCTCGCCGCCGGCGGCGCGGAGGTAGCGCGCGGCCGCGAAGATCGCGTCGACCGGGTTGTAGGGGTCCTTCAGCCCGTCCTTGTTGGCGTCGACGCCGTAGGCCTTCCACGTCGGGGGCATGAACTGCATCCAGCCCAGCGCGCCGGCGGAGGAGACGTTGAGGTTGCGGCCGTAGTCCGTCTCGATCTCGTTGATCGCGGCGAGGAGCTCCCAGCGGATGCCGTACTGGATGCCGGCGGCCTGGTAGATCGGCAGGAGGAAGGGCGGGATGCGGAACTTCTCGATGAAGAAGTTCGGCACGCCGATGCGGGCGGGGCCGGGCTGGGCGAGGGCGTAGCCCGGGTTGCCCGTGGCGGGGCTGCCGTCCGTGTTGGTGGTCGGGACGGGGCGGGGAGCGGTGGGGGGGTGCTCGTCGGCGTGGTCGTCGCCGGCGTGGCCGCGGTCCGACTTCTTGTCCTTCTTCTTCTTGCCCTTCTTGCGCTTCTTGTCGCCGGCCTTCTCCTCCTCGCACTCTCGATCAGAGGTCGAGGTCGAGGCTTCGGCCTTCTCCTCCTCGGTGGGGAACTCGTCGCTGAGGACGGCGGCGTCGGCGGGGAGGCCGGCGGCGGAGGACTCGGCCTCGTCCTTCTCGTCGGTCTCGGGCGCGGGCACGCAGACCTCGCCGATCGCGAGCTCCTCGGTGGTGGCCGTGTCGCGGTCGGCGCGCGAGCGCTTGCGCGACGACTTCTTGCGCGAGCGCTTGGTCTTCTTCTTGCGCGCGTCGGAGGTGGGAGCGGCCTTGGCCTTCTTCGTGCGCGGCGTCGCCTCGGGGGTGGCGGTCTCGGCCGGTGTGGCCTCAGGCGTGGCGGCGGCCGCGGTCGGGCTTGCCTCGGCCGTGGCGGAGGGCGTGGCCTCCGGCGTGCCGGCGGCGGCGACGGTCGGGGAGGCCTCCGGGAGCGGGGCGCTCGTGGCGGCCGGCGTGGGCTCGGCGATCAGGGCCGCGGCCGCGGGCGTGGCCGTGGGAGAGGCCTCGGGCGTGGCCTCCTGCGCCGTGGCGCCGGTGGCGCCCAGGATGGCGGCGAAGAGGCCCGCGGAGACGAGCCCGGTGGACACGACGCGGGAGGGAAGGTGGGTGTGGGGGAGCCGGAGACGCATGCTGGATCTCCCACAACGTCGGCATCGGGCGGTTCGGGCTTGAGAACCGGTCTGTCAGATGAGCTGGATCCCGCGCAAGCTAACCCTCAGGTCGAGGATGAGACAAGCATAGGTGTCACGACAGCAGCGCGAGGATCCGGGCGGGGCCGCCGCTGCCCGCCTCGAACCGGGGCACCCCGACGACCACCGTCGCGCCCGCCGGGGGGACCCGGTCGAGGTTCGCGAGGTTCTCGATCCCGTAGCGGCCGGACGGCAGCCAGGAGACGTGGGCGGCGAAGTCGCTCGACTCGCCGGGGTCGAGGCTCGCGGTGTCGAGGCCGATGGCCCGGACCCCCGGCCGGTCCGTCTTGAGGAACTCGGTCGACTCGGCCGAGAAGCCCGGCGAGTGCAGGGTCCCGTCGGCGTCGGCGTTCAGGTAGGCGGCCGGGTCGCCGGCCCGCTCTCCCCAGCCCGTGAGGGCGAAGACCGCGCAGCGCTCGGGCAGCGGGCCATGGCGGCGCTCGTAGGCGAGGACGTCGTCCGGGTGCACCGTGCCGTCCGGGTCGCCGCCCAGGCGCTCGCGGACGTCGAGGACCACGATCGGCAGCACGAGCTCCGCCGGATCGATCCGGTCGACGGTCGTGCCGTTCTCGGCGAAGTGTGCGGGCGCGTCGACGTGGGTGCCGGAGTGCTCGTCGAAGCCCCACGAGCGGACGTAGAAACCGTCGCCCGCGCAGCTGAACTTGTTCGCGACCTCGACCGGGTCGTAGGCCGGGAACATCGGCGTCTCGGGCGAGAGGACGTGCGACAGGTCGACGACGCGGCGGCTCATTCCCTGGACACTAATCGGGCTGGCAGGCGGGGCACCAGAACGTCGTGCGGCCCCCGACGGTCGCGCGGCGGACCTCGGTGTCGCAGCGCGGGCACCCGCGCCCCCGCTTGCGGGCGGGCATGAAGTCGCCCGTATGCACGCCGCCCTTGCGGATCGCGGCGCGGATGGCGGCCCGCAGCTCGCGGCGCAGCCGGTCGAGCTCCTCCTCGGTGAGCGATTGCGCGGGCCGGTTCGGGGAGAGGTGGGCCCGCCACAGCACCTCGTCGGCGAGCAGGTTGCCGATGCCCGCCAGCACGCCCTGGTCGAGCAGCCGCGCCTTGAGCGGCGCCGTGCCCCTGCCGACCCGCTCGCGGAAGGCGTCGCGGTCGATCTCCCCGGCGTCGGGGCCGATGTGCGAGTGGTCCGGGTCGATCACCGCGCGCGAGAGGCGGCGCTTGTCGCGCAGCGCGAGGCGCCCGCCGTCCTCGAAGCTGATCGAGAAGCGGTCCCACGAGTTGGGCGCCGGCTCCCCGTCGACGACGATCGAGCCGGCCATGCCGAGGTGCAGGCCGAGGTCGGGGCCGTCGCCGTCGGTCTCGACCCACAGGAACTTGCCGAGGCGGTGCGCCTTGACGAGGGTCCGGCCGCGCAGCGCGTCGTCGATCGCCCCCGGCCCATGGGGGCGGCAGACGTAGCCGTCGGCGTCGTCGGCGGAGACGATCCGCCGGCCGAGGGCCTTCTCGATCTGCTGGCGCGCGCGTTCGGCTTCGGGGAGCTCGGGCATCTCCCTGTCCAGGCTACGAGCGAGCGGCCGGCGCGGCGCGCCCGCTTAGATGGACGCCCGATGGCCGCCCCGCCCCGCAACCTGGTCAACCTCAAGTCGGTCGAGAAGGGCTACGCGAGCCGCACCGTGCTCGAGGGCGTCACCCTCGGGATCGCCGACGGCGACCGCATCGGGATCGTCGGGCGCAACGGCGACGGCAAGTCGACGCTCCTGCGGCTGATCGCCGGGGTCGAGGAGCCCGACGCGGGGGCGGTCACGCGGGTCGGGGGGCTCGACCTGGCGATGATCGGCCAGGGCGACGACCTCGATGCGGCCAAGACCGTGCGCGACGAGCTCGTCGGCGGGCGCGCCGACCACGAGTGGGCGCGCGACCCAG
>CADCWG010000206.1 GCA_902806335.1 uncultured Thermomicrobiales bacterium
GAGCGCCACGGCGTCTTCCTCTTCACCGGCGCCGCCGTCGCCGACGCGCTCGCCCGCGCCGCCGCCCTGGCCGGGGCGCTCGGCGACGCCGACCGCGCCGCCGCCTACCGGGACGGCGCGGCCACGACCCGCGCCGCCCTCCTAGCACACCTCACCGCCCCCGGGCTCGGCCGGCTCGTCGTCGGCATCGACCCCGTGCCCGGGGGGGCGTCCCGCCAGGACCTGCGCCTGGACGCGAGCCTCGTCGGCGCGCTCCTCCTCGACCTGCTGCCCGCCGCCGACCCCCGGGCCGCGGTCACCGCGCGCGACGTCCGCGTCGGCCTCGCCAACCCGCTCCCGGCCGGTGGCCACGCCCGCCACGAGGACGACCCTTACCGGCGCGTCGTCGACGTCGACCCCTACCCGGGCAACCCGTGGCCGGTCGCCACGCTCTGGCTCGCCGAGTGGCTGACCCTTGCCAGCGACCGCGCCAGTGCGCGGGGTCTGCTGGGCTGGTGCGCCGACCACGCCCTGCCCAGCGGGATCCTCGCCGAGCAGCTCCACCCGGAGACCGGCGTCCCGCTCGTCGCACCCTCCCTGCGGAGCCACGCCGCCCTCGTCGCCGCCGTCGACCGCTACCGTCGCCATGTCATGTCTTGACAGGAATATAACCCGTCGGTAATGTATCAGCCGTGGCGACGACCTTCGACGTGCTGGCCGAGCCGACGCGGCGGCGCATCCTCGACCTCCTCCGCGAGCGCCCCCGCCAGGTGGGGGAGCTGGTCGAGCAGCTCGGATTGAGCCAGCCCGGCGTCTCCAAGCACCTCCGGGTGCTGCGCGAGGCCGGTCTGGTTGCCGTGCGCCGGGACGCCCAGCGCCGCCGGTACGAGCTCCGTCCCGAGCCGCTGGCCGAGGTCGACGCCTGGCTCGAGCCGTACCGCCGGCTCTGGGCCGACCGCCTCGACGCGCTCGAGCGTCACCTGGACACCACCGGGGAGGAGTAGCCCGATGCCCACCGACGTCAGCGGCGCGGCGCCCAACCGCGCCCCCGACGGGACCTTAGAGGAGCGCGACGGGCGCCACCTGCTGCGCTTCGAGCGCCGCCTCGCCCACCCCGTCCCGCGCGTCTGGGCGGCCCTGACCGAGCCCGCCGAACTCGCGGGGTGGCTCGCCGCCGCCGACATCGACCTCCAGGTGGGCGGGCAGGTCGAGCTGCGCTGGCTGAACAACGACGACCAGGGGAACCGGGCCGTCGCCCGCGGGACGATCACCCGGCTGGAGCCGCCGCGGCTGCTGGAGATCGACACCGACATCCACGGCCGGCTGCGCTGGGAGCTTCGGGAGGACGGCCGCGGCTGCGTGCTGACCTTCACCAGCTCCGTGGCCCTTCCGGCGAGCTACCGCGCCATGGTGCTCGCGGGCTGGCACGTCCACCTCGACCACCTCACCGCGGCCCTGGCCGGTCGCCCGGTGGACTGGCCGACCTGGACCGAGGACCACTGGGGACCCTGGTCCGAGCACCGGGATCGCTACGCCGCGGCGCTCGACCGGCACCCGCTGCCGACGGCCGGCGCCTGATCTGACCGGCCTCAGGGGAGCCGGGACCTCGGGCCGCCCGGGATCGGGCGGCGCGCCAGTCGCCCGGCATCGGGCGGCGCCCGAGCCGGCGTCGTTGGCGATCCGGCGTTGGCGCCGGCGCGCGAGAGGGAGGGAAGACCGATGACCGACGCGGCCGGCGCGTCCGCCGAGACCCACCGCGAGGTTCGACGGCAGCGGATCGCCGCGGGCGAGGCCCGGACCGCCCTGATCCGCCGGCGCTACGCCGCGCCGACCGGGACGGTCTGGGACGCCTGCACCGATCCCGAGCGGCTGGGCCGCTGGTTCCTCCCCGTGACCGGCGAGTTCCGGGTCGGCGGGACGTTCGCCCTTGAGGGCAACGCGCACGGCGAGATCCTGCGCTGCCAGGCGCCCCACCTGCTCTCCCTGACCTGGGCCTACGGCGACCGGCCGGTCGACGAGGTCGCGCTGCGCCTATCCCCCGACAAGGACGGCGGCACCGTCCTCGAGCTCGAGCACGCCACGGTCTCCGGACTCGTCGAATGGGACGGGCAGATGCTCGACGTCCTCCCGGACGTCGGCGCCGGTTGGGAGATGGGGCTCTTCGCCCTCGGGATGTACCTGCGCGACGGCCTGCCCATCGTCGCCGCCGAGTTCGAGCGCACGCCCGCGGTCCAGGACCTCGCGGAGCGGAGCGGCCGGGCATGGGCCGCCCTCGTCGAGGAGACGGCTCCCCCAGAGCACCCCGAGGCGACCCCCGCCGGGGAGCGGACCTGAGCCGCCGACAGTGACCCGCCACGATGAGGAGTCCGCCGTCCCGAACGCGATCGGGTGGCCCGCCAGGACGGGCGAGGCGTGTGCCGCCGCCCTCAGCCTGTCGCGACCAGGTTAGGGAGACCGATTCGGGCCGTGTCCCGCGGGTGCGTCACCGGAGGGGACACCCCCGCTATCGGCACTCTCGACTCCGTCACCGTCCGACCGCGCTTCGGTCGCTGAGGCTGGCACGGCGGGGCCCGACCCGCATCTGTCCGGCTAGGCCCCGGGCTCGGGGACGTGTCTCGGGCAGGCCTGGTCACCGGCACCCCCGCCACCACGACCGACCAGTGGGGTTCCGTGTCGGGAACCAGGCAGTCCGTCGGGTCGGCCGACAGGGCACCGGCCGTGCCGGCCGGAATGGGCGTGATGGACGGTTGCTCTTCGACGGTCGGGTGGACTGGAGCCAGGTGTTGGGCGCCGTGCGGCACCCGACCAGCGAACCGCCGACCGCGGCCCGAGCGTCGTGGGCCGGGGCCGCGCTCAGGGCCGGGCCGACAGGGACGCGCGACGTACAACCAGCCCCTTGACAGCGTCGGTAGTGCCCCTATCGTTGGCCGGTGGACCTTCTGGAGCGGGAGCGGCAACTCGGGGCGCTCGACGGGTGGCTGCGGGAGGCCGCGGCCGGCCAAGGGCGCCTCGCGCTCGTGGCCGGGGAGGCCGGGGTCGGCAAGACCGCGCTCGTCGGCCGCCTCCGCGAGGCGGCGCGGGGGCGGGCGCGGGTGCTGGTGGGGGCGTGCGACGCCCTCTCGCCGCCGCCGCCGCTCGGGCCGCTGCGCGACATCGCGGCGGCGGCCGGCGCCGGGCTCGACCGGCTGCTGGCCGAGAACGCGCCGCGCGACCGGATCTTCCGGGCGGCCCTGGCCGAGCTCGGCGCCGGGCTGGCCCCGACGCTGGCGGTGGTCGAGGACGCCCACTGGGCCGACGAGGCCACGCTCGACCTGCTCCGCTTCCTCGGCCGGCGGCTGGGCGGGGTCCGCGCGCTGCTGGTCGTCACCTACCGCGACGACGAGGTCGGGCCCCAGCACCCGCTCCGGGTCGTCTTGGGCGACCTCGCCACCTCGGCGACCTGCCGCCGGCTGCCGCTGTCGCCGCTGTCCGAGTCGGCCGTGCGCACCCTCGCCGCCGGCAGCGCGGTCGACCCGGCGGGACTCTATCGGCTCACCGGCGGCAACCCTTTCTACGTGACCGAGGTCCTCGCGTCCGGACCTGCGGGCCTCTCGCCGACCGTCCGGGACGCCGTGCTGACCCGCGCTGCGCGGCTGACGCCCGTTGGCCGCGCGGCGCTGGAGACCGCCGCGGCGATCGGCTCGACCGCCGAGCCCTGGCTGCTGGCGGCGGTGCTTGGACCGGGCGTCGACGCGGTCGACGAGTGCCTGGCGGCCGGGCTGCTGCGCGCCGACGGCGCGGCGCTCGTGTTCCGGCACGAACTCGCGCGGGCGGTGATCCTCGACGCCGTCTCGCCGGTGCGGGCCGCCGCGCTGCACCGGGCGGTGCTCGCGGCACTGCGGGCGCGGGGCGCCCTCCCGGACGACCTGGCGCGGCTGGCCCATCACGCAGAGATGGCGGCGGACCGGGCGGCGATTCTCGAGTATGCCCCCGCCGCGGCCAGGCGCGCCGCCGGGCTCGGCGCGCACCGGGAAGCGGCCGCCCAGTACGCCCGCGCGCTGCGATTCGCCACCGACCTGCCCGGCGAGCGGCGAGAGCCGCTCCTGGCGGCGCAGCTCGTCGAACTCCACCTCACCGGCCAGATGGG
>CADCWG010000207.1 GCA_902806335.1 uncultured Thermomicrobiales bacterium
GCTCGTCGGGGCAGACGTATCCCGCATCGAGCATCTGTGGCAGCAGGCATATCGGCACGCCTTCTGGCACGGTGGGGTGACGTTCCTGAGCGCGCTCGCAGGCGTCGAGGTTGCGCTGTGGGACATCAAGGGGCAGGCGCTGGGCGTCCCGATCTGGCAGATGATGGGTGGACGGGTCCGCGACAAGATCCGCGCGTATGCCAACGGGCCGCGCGGCGAGACGCCGGAGGCGCTGGCGGAGTCGGCGGCGGCCCTTGTGTCGCAGGGGTTCACGGGCGTCAAGATGGCGCCGTTCGACGCGATGCCGACGCTCGCGCCGCGGCGGATGATCGAGGCGGGCGTGAACAAGGTCCGGGCGGTCCGGGAGGCGGTCGGCCCGGACGTAGACATCATGCTGGACGCGCACGGCCGCCTGTCGCCGCCCGTGGCGGTCCGGGCGGCGGAGGCGCTGGCAGATCTCGGCATCCTCTTCTTCGAAGAGCCGACGCTGCCGACGCACGCGCCGGCGCTGGTGCGGGTTGCGAAGAAGTCGCCGATCCCCATAGCGGTCGGCGAGCGTCACTACTCGCGCTGGGCGTACCCCGAGCTCCTGGCGAGCCGGACGATCGGGGTCGTCCAGCCGGACATCATCCAGAGCGGGGGCATGGCGGAGGCGCGGAAGATCGCGGCGATGGCGGAGATGCACTTCGTGCCGGTCGCGCCGCACAACCCGTGGAGCTGGGTCAACACGGTCGCGTCGCTGCACCTGGACGCGGTGACGCCGAACTTCCTGATCCAGGAGGTCATCACCGAGCCGGAGCCGTGGAAGGACGCGGTCGTGGTCGGGGCGCCGGTCATGGACGGTGAGGGCTACTTCCCGATCCCGGACAGGCCGGGTCTTGGGATCACCCTGGACCTGGAGGCGTGCCGGCGCTTCCCGCCCGTCGAGGGGCGGCCGCCAGCGCTGTGGCACGAGGACGGGGCGGTGGCGGACTGGTGATGGATCGAGGCGGAAGGATGAGGCAGGGAGAAGGAAGGACGAGCGGTTGGACGGGACCGGTCGGGGGCAACGGGCGATGAGGGATGCGGGACGAGCGGAATCCGGGCAGCCGGCGGATCTGCTCGAGGGTGAGACCGAGCCGGGGCACTCGCCTTCGCCTTCGGCAGGTCGTGATTTGAGGATCACGGTGACGGACGTGGTGCCGCACGTGCTGTTCGCGGGGCGGACGAACCTGGTGTTCGTCGAGGTGAGGACGGACGCGGGGATCACCGGGGTCGGCGAGGCGAGCCTGGAGGGCAAGACCTCGGCGGTGGTCGGGGCGATCGACGACATCAAGGAGTACCTGGTCGGGCAGGACGCGACCCGAATCGAGCACCACTGGCAGACGATCTACCGCCACTCGTTCTGGAGGGGCGGGGTTGTCATCGGCAGCGCGATCTCGGGGATCGAGCAAGCGCTGTGGGACATCCTCGGCAAGGCGCTCGGCGTGCCGGTCTACGAGCTGCTCGGGGGACGGGTGCGGGACCGGGTCCGGCTGTACGCCAACGGGCCGCGGGGCGACACCCCCGAGGAGATTGCCGAGTCGTGCGTCCGGCTGGTCGAAGCCGGCTGGGGGGCGCTGAAGCTCGCGCCGTTCACCGCCGTGCCGGGCCTGGCTGGCCGGGTGGAGCTGGCAGCGGCTCGCCGGCAGATGGAGCTGATCCGGGACGCGGTCGGCTTCGACGTGGACGTGCTGATCGACTGCCACGGGCGCCTCTCCCCCGGCTCCGCGATCCAGATGGCGCATGAGCTCGACGACCTCGACATCTTCTTCTTCGAGGAGCCGGTCCTGCCCGAGGACACGGCGGCGATGGCCCAGGTGGCTGAGGCGATCTCGATCCCGGTGGCGACGGGCGAGCGGCTGTTCACCAAGTGGGGGTTCCGCGACGTCCTGGCGCTCGGGGCAGCGGACGTGCTCCAGCCGGACCTTGCCCACTGCGGCGGGATCTGGGAGGCACGCAAGATCGCGGCGGCGGCCGAGGTGTCGTACGTCGGGGTCGCGCCGCACAACCCGTACTCGTGGCTGCTGACCATGGCGAGCATCCAGCTCGACCTGGCGATCCCCAACTTCGTGGTCCAGGAGTTCCTGGTCGATCATCCACCTGAGGTCGAGGCCCTCTTCGCCGAGCGGTTCACCTGGCTGCCCGGCGGCTGGGTGGAGCCGCCGACGCGGCCGGGGCTCGGGGTGGAACTAGATTGGGAGGCGGTCCGGGCGCACGAGGCGCTGCCGTACACGCGGACCTACCAGCCGTCACTGTGGCATGTGGACGGGTCGGTGGCGGATTGGTGAGGCCTTCAACCGGTCGTCCCGTCGCACCGAAGGCGGCCACGGAGGGCCGCCACCACGACCGTTCGTCGACGCGTCGACCGTTCCCAGAGGGCGACATGACCGAAAGCCACGACGCTGTTCAACCCTTCGTGCCGGCGGCTTGGGAGCCGTCAGGGGGGATGCCGGCGCTGCGGATCACCGATGTGAAGGTGATCCTGACGGCGCCGGACAACATCCGGCTGGTGGTCGTGAAGGTGCTGACCAGCGAGCCGGGGCTGTACGGCGTCGGCTGCGCGTCGTACACGACCCGCCCGGCGGCGGTGAAGTCAGCCATCGAGGAATACCTGCGTCCGCTGCTGCTCGGGCGCGACCCGAACGACATCGAGGACATCTGGCAGGTCGGCCATATCAGCGGCTACTGGCGGACCGGCCCGATCCTCATGAACGCGCTCTCGGGAATCGACATGGCGCTCTGGGACATCAAGGGCAAGCGGGCCGGGATGCCGGTCTACCAACTGCTCGGCGGGAAGGTCCGGCGGGCGGCGCCGGTCTACTCGCACGCATCCGGTCGTGATCCACAGGAGGTCGAGGAGCAAGCGATCGCCCTCATGGAACAGGGCTACCGCTACGTGCGCTGCCAGGTCGACGTACCGGGAAATGCGACGTACGGCGTCGACGAGGAGGAGGGGCCGCGCCAACCTTACCCGCCGCACCTCCGGGCCCGACAGGGGACGTGGGACACGGCAGCATACGCCCGGGCGGTGCCGAGGCTGTTCGACCATCTCCGCTCGCGGCTCGGCGAGGAGGTGGGGTTGCTGCACGACATCCACGAGCGGCTGCCGCCGATCCTGGCGATCGGGCTGGCGAAGGAGCTGGAGCGGTTCCACCTGTTCTTCCTGGAGGACCCGTTCGCGCCCGAGGACAACGGCTACTTCCCGTTCCTCCGGCAGCAGACGAGCACGCCGATCGCGATGGGCGAGCTCTATGTCAACCAGGCGGAGTACGTCCCGCTGATCAAGGACCGGCTGATCGACTTCATCCGCTGCCACATCTCGGCCATCGGTGGGATCACCCCTGCCAGAAAGCTGGCGGCGTACTGCGAGTTCTTCGGCGTCCGAACGGCCTGGCATGGGCCGGGCGACGTCTCGCCGGTTGGCCACGCGGCGAACCTGGCGCTGGACCTGAGCTGCTCGAACTTCGGCATCCAGGAGTGGTTCCGGTTCGGCGAGGCCGCGCGGGAGGTGTTCCCTGGCACGCCAGAGGTTCGCGACGGCATGCTGTGGAGCAACGAGCGGCCGGGGCTTGGCGTGGACATCGACGAGGCGCTGGCTGCGCGCTACCCGTTACCTGAGCACCCTCTGAACGGCGCGTTCCCGGAGGTCAGGCAGCCGGACGGCACCGTCATCCGGTGGTGAGGTTCGGGTGTAGGACGGGGCGCACGGCGGCCAGTGGGAGCAACCGGAGACCACCGAGGCGCGGTGCATGAGCACTCGAGAGGGCTGCGCCCGTGCCACCGCTCTCCCCTGTGGGCATCGGACAACAGGGGGGCATAGGTCCCTCCGCTACGGCCGGCCTTGACGCCCCGACCACACCGGCCGCCGACGAACGGAGCCTTGGCCCTTCGAGGCTGCCATACCGAGACGAGCGGTTGGACGGATGAGAAGTCTCGACTTCGCTCGACATGACGGGGGCTCGACATGATGGGTGGAGGGCCCGGCGTATGGGGCAGCCGGTCTCCTCGAAGGCGACCGGGGAGTCGGCATGCGCCGTTGCCGATGCCGGTCTAGCCGTCGCGAGCGACCACCCG
>CADCWG010000208.1 GCA_902806335.1 uncultured Thermomicrobiales bacterium
ACCCGACCTCCCGCTACGTCTGGCCGGGACCCGGGTGTCGGTGGTCGTCCTCACGGGCCGCACCGGTCTCGGCAACCGTCCCGGCGTCCGGCGCGGGCGTCGCCCCGGCCGGATCCGCGGCCGTTCCGCGGTCGATGTGTTCGCGCGGCCGGCCGCGCTGCGAGAGGAGGTAGGCGACGGCGAGCAGCCCGACGATGACGCAGGTGAAGACGTTGAGCCGCACCCCGAAGAACGTCTCGGCCGGATCGGTGCGGAGCAGCTCGATCCAGAGCCGGCCGGTGCAGTAGGCCACGACGTAGAGGGCGAACGCCTGCCCGTGCGCCAGCCGGAACCGGCGGTCGGCCCAGATGACGAGTGCGGCGGCGGCGAGGTTCCACAGCAGCTCGTACAGGAAGGTGGGGTGGAACGTGCCCAGGACCACCGGCTCGCCGTCGGCCCCGGTGGCGGCGCGGCCGCCGTCCCACTCGTAGATCCGTAGGGCCCAGGGCAGGTCGGTCGCCCTGCCGTACAGCTCGTTGTTGAACCAGTTGCCCAGCCGGCCGATCGCCTGGGCGACCAGCAGCCCGGGCGCCACCGCGTCGGCGAAGGCCGGCAGCGGGATGCCGCGTCGGCGGCAGGCGATCCACGCGCCGACCCCGCCGAAGAAGATGGCGCCCCAGATGCCGAGGCCGCCCTCCCAGATGGCGAACGCCCGCAGCGGCTCACCGCCCTCGCCGAAGTAGGCACGGGGGCTGGAGATCACGTGGTAGATCCGGCCGCCGATGATGCCGAACGGCACCGCCCAGACGGCGATGTCGAGCACGTCGCCAGGAGCGCCGCCCCGGGCTACCCAGCGCCGCTCGGTCAGCATCACGGCGGCGACGATGCCGGCGACGATGAACAACGCGTAGGCCCGCAGCGGCAGCGGCCCGAGCTCCCACACGCCCTGCGTCGGGCTGGGGATGGCAGCGAGGACTGTCACGACGCACTCCTCGAGGGGCCATTATCGCGATTGTGGCCCCTGACGCCGGCGGCCAGTTGCTCGGACAGGGTCCGGACGCCGTCGGCGCCGCGGCCCTCCACCATCTCGCGCACGTAGGCCGAGCCGACGATCACGCCGTCGGCGAAGGAGGCGACCTCGGCCGCCTGGGCACCGTTCGAGACGCCCAGGCCGACGCAGACCGCCAGGTCGGGGGCGACCGCGCGGGTGCGGGCCACCAGCGTCTCGGCCGCGGCGCTCACCGTCGCGCGGGTTCCGGTGACCCCCATCGTCGAGGCGGCGTACACGAATCCCCGGCACGCCTCGGTGGTCGACCGCAGCCGGGGCTCGGTCGAGGACGGCGCCACGAGGAACACGCGGTCCAGGCCGGCCCGCTCGCTGGCGGTGAGCCACGCGCCCGCCTCGTCGGGGATCAGGTCGGGCGTGATGGCGCCCGCTCCCCCCGCGGCGGCGAGGTCGGTGGCGAACCGGTCGACGCCGTAGCGCTCGATCGGGTTCCAGTAGCTCATGACCAGCGGCACCGCTCCGGCAGCGGCGACGGCCTCCACCGCCCGCAGCACGTCGCGCATGCCGACCCCGGCGCGGACGGCCACGTCGACGGCCTCCTGGATCAGCGGCCCGTCCATGCCCGGGTCGCTGTAGGGGACGCCGATCTCCACGACGTCGGCCCCGCCCTCCACCGCGGCGACCATGCCGGCGATCGACGCGTCGACGGTGGGATGTCCGACGGGGAGGTAGGCGATCAGCGCCGCGCGGCCCTCGGCCCGGGCGCCGGCGATGCGGTCGGCGGCCGATGACACCCCTCGACTCCGGCCTCGCTCCGCTCCTCGCTCGCCGGCGCTCGCTGCGATGCTCAGTCCACCCTGGTTCTCGGAGCTCACAGCTCCTCCCCCGCGTCCTGACCGGCCACGGCCTCGTCGTTGCTGACCGCGCCCTCGGTCGGGTTCTGGTCGGTGTCCAGGCCCGGGCCGGGGTCGACCTCCTCGCGGTCGCCGAGGCCGAACCACCTCGACGCGGTCTCGACGTCCTTGTCGCCGCGGCCGGAGAGGTTGACCAGCAGCAGCGGAGGCTCGTCCCCCCGCCCACCAGCCCCCCGCGACCCGAGCTCCTTGCCCAGCACGATCGCGCCCGCCAGCGCGTGCGCGGACTCGATCGCCGGGATGATCCCCTCGGTCCGGCAGAGCAGGGCGAAGGCCTCCATCGCCTCGGCGTCGGTCACCGCCCGGTACTCCGCGCGCCCGATGTCGTGCAGGTAGGAGTGCTCGGGGCCGACCCCCGGATAGTCCAACCCGGCGCTGATCGAGTGCGACTCGATCGTCTGGCCGTTGTCGTCCTGCAGCAGGTAGGACCGCGCGCCGTGCAGCACGCCCGGGCTGCCGCCGGTGATGGTGGCCGCGTGCCGGCCGGTGTCCACGCCGTCCCCACCGGCCTCGAGCCCGAGCAGCCGCACAGCCCCGTCGGGCACGAAGGCGGTGAAGATGCCGATGGCGTTCGAGCCGCCGCCGACGCAGGCGAGGACGGCGTCGGGCAGCCGGCCCTCGCGTTCCAGCACCTGCTGGCGCGCCTCGTCGCCGATGACCCGCTGGAAGTCGCGGACCATCGCCGGGAACGGGTGCGGCCCGGCGACGGTGCCGAAGACGTAGTTCGTCGTCTCGACGTTGGTCACCCAGTCGCGGAACGCCTCGTTGATGGCGTCCTTGAGCGTGCGCGAGCCGGTGGTCACCGGGATGACCTCGGCGCCGAGCAGACGCATGCGCGCGACGTTGAGGGCCTGCCGGCGGGTGTCCTCCTCGCCCATGTAGACGGTGCAGGACAGCCCCATGAGCGCCGCCGCGGTCGCGGTCGCGACGCCGTGCTGGCCGGCGCCTGTCTCGGCGATGACCCGCTGCTTGCCGATCCGCTTGGTGAGGAGCGCCTGGCCGAGCACGTTGTTGATCTTGTGCGAGCCGGTGTGGTTGAGGTCCTCGCGCTTGAGCAGGATGCGGGCACCGCCGGCGTGCTCGGCGAATTTCGGCACCTCGGTGACCGGGCTCGGCCGGCCGGTGTAGTCCCGCTGGAGGCGGTGGAACTCCGCGAGGAAGGCCGGGTCCACCCGCATGGACTCGTAGGCCTCGGTCAGCTCGTCCAGCGCGGCGATCAGCGCCTCGGGCACGAACCGGCCGCCGAAGACGCCGAAGTGACCGGTCTCGTCGGGCCAGCCCGGGCGCGCCGGCAGGAGATGTTCCCCGGGCTGCGTCGGTGGGCTGGTCGTCGTCATGGCCCCAGACTAAGGACCTCCCTGCCCCCCGCCCCTGGCAGGCTCGCGGCGGGCCCCTGCAGGGAGGCCGGTCAGCGGGTGGTGCGCGGTGTCGCGGGGTGGGACCCCGCGGTCACCAGGTCGGCCACGGCCTGCCGGGCGTCACCGGCGGTCACCAGGCCCTCGCCGACCAGCACCGCGTCGGCTCCCGCGGCCGCGTAGCCGATCAGGTCGTGCGGGCCGCGCACGCCGGACTCGGCGACCTTGACCACGCCCGACGGCAGCCCCGGCGCGATCTTCTCGAAGGTGGAGCGGTCGACCTCGAGAGTGGTGAGGTCGCGGGCGTTGACGCCGATCACCGACGCCCCGGCCTCCATCGCACGGTCGGCCTCGGCCTCGGTGTGCACCTCGACCAGCGCCGTCATGCCGAGGGACTCGACCCGCTCGAGCAGGCCGACGAGGGCGTTCTGCTCGAGCGCGGCCACGATGAGCAGGACGACGTCGGCGCCGTGCGCCCGGGCCTCGTGCACCTGGTAGCTGGTGACGACGAAGTCCTTGCACAGGACCGGCACGTCGACGACGGCGCGGACGGCGTCGAGGTCGGCCTGCCCGCCGCCGAAGCGGCGGACCTCGGTCAGCACGCTGATCACCCGGGCGCCACCGGCGGCGTACTGGGCGGCCAGCTCGGCCGGGTCGGGGATCTCGGCCAGCTCGCCCTTCGACGGGCTCCGCCGCTTGACCTCGGCGATGACGCCGACCCCCGGGGCGCGCAGCGCGGCGAGGGCGTCCAGGGCGGGCCGGGCGTCGAGGGCGGCCGCCTTGACGTCGGCCAGCGGGGTCAGCGCCTCGCGGGCGGCGAGGTCCTCGCGG
>CADCWG010000209.1 GCA_902806335.1 uncultured Thermomicrobiales bacterium
ACGTCGATTCCTCGCGCGGTCTTCCCCTGGTCGCCGATGCGCCGGGCGGAGCGAATGGCGTACCCGACCGGGGTCGTGTCGACCTGGCCGTCAGTCGCGGAAGGAGGACTTCCCATGCTACGGGACGAACACTCCGGGCGCCGACCGAACCGCCGTGCTCTCCTCCGGGTGGGCGCCGCCGCCGCCGCCGCGGGCGCCCTCGGCGTCGGCGCCGGCCCCGCGGCGCGCGCCCACAACCTGAAGGAGGGGGAGTTCGGCTCCCCGGCCTACAGCGCCGCCCTCGCGGCGACGGACGGGATGAAGGGGGTCTTCCAGTCGCCCCACGTCGAGGCCTCGGTCGTCGCCGGCGAGCACCTCAACCACCTGATCCTGGTCCAGCTCAGGAACTGGCTCAACGGCTTCCAGTTCTCCTACGGGATGGCGCCGGAAGAACTCCACACCATCGTCGCCATCTACGCGTCCGCCAACCTGCTCACCTACAACGACGCGGTCTGGGAGAAGTACGGATTCGGCGAGAAGTACGCGATCACCGACCCGGCCACCGGGGAGCCGGCGGTGCGCAATGTCTTCTGGCCGAGCCGGCTCGGCCTCGACGCGTCCAGGGACCCGGCGGCCAGGGACAACACCTACCAGGACACCGGGATCGAGGCCCTGCAGCAGCGCGGTGCCGTCTTTCTCACCTGACACCAGACCGTTGATGGCCACGCCGGTTCGGCGGTGGCGGACGGTCGGGCTCCCCAGGGTATGGAAGCGGCGGACGTGGTCGCGGACATCCAGGCGAATCTCATCCCGAACGCGACGTTGATCCCCGCCATGGTGGGGGAGGTGACCCGAGCTCAGCAGGCCGGGTACACCCTGGTCTTCGTGCCGACGTTCCGACCCTGATCGGGGACGGACGCGCCCCGCGAGGGAGCCGGGCTGGCTCCCTCGCGGGGTTCCCCATGTCTCCTCCGGGCGACCCCGCTGGGGCTCCTCTCGCCCCTTGATCCCCCGCCTCGAGCGTGTATCGGGCCCGCCTGGCGGGGGGGCGGCGACACCGTGTCATACGGAATCCGGGTGGCCACCCGGGCGTTGGCCGATTGGTCCGCGGCCGGCTTCAGCCGGCTTCGTTCCGGAGCCCGGGGCCTGCCCCGGGCGGGCCCGGCCAGCGCCCGCCCCTGATACCACCACCGTCCAACCGGATGCCGTATCACGCCGCCCCCGGGCGGTTCCGGTGCGCCATTAGCCGCCGGCCCTCCCCCTCCGCGGCGGGGCGCGATGGTCCCGAACCCCATGGTTGCCTTGGCCCAGACAATCGCGGGCCTCCGGACTCGGCCGCGGCCGCCTCTCGCCCGGACGGTGAGCGACCGTTCGTCCGGCGGGGGCGGGGACGGCCCCCCTCGAACGCCACCGACGGGCACGCCGCCGGTTCCGCGACGCGCGCCTAGCCTCGGGCCATCGGGAGCACGAACTCGTCGGGGCGCGGCGTCCACGCCGGCAGGTCCGCGGCGGCGCCGTAGCGGGCCGAGAGCTGCCAGAGGTAGACCGCGGCCGGCTCGTCGCGCAGCACCCGGTTCAACTCCCCGTAGCGGGCCGCGCGGGCGGCGGGGTCCGGCTCCACGGTGGCCGCCTCGAGCAGCGGCTGCGCGGTCGGGTTGGCGTGGCGGGAGAGAAACCCCTCCGCGGAGACGACCAGGTTCATCAGGGTGTAGGGGTCGAATAGTGGCCGCCAGGTCACGAAGCGCAGCGGCGGTGCCGTCGGGTCCGCCCACCGCTCGTTGAACCGTGCCCGCTCGCTCGTCTCCAGCTGGACGTCGATGCCGACCTCGCCGAACTGGGCGACGATCGCCTCGATCGCGTCGCGGCGCTCGGTGCTCGCCAGCTCCAGCGTGGTCGCGAAGCCTCCTCCCTGTCCGGCTTCCTCCAGCAGTGCCCGCGCCCGGTCCGGGTCGTAGGTGTACGGCGCCAGCGCCGGGTCGTGGCCGAGGCTGGTCGGGACGGTCAGGCCGGCGGCCCGCGGCCCCTCGCCGAGCAGGGCGCCGACGATCGCGTCGACGTCGACCGCGTGGTTGAGCGCCCGGCGGACCCGGACGTCGTCGAACGGCGGCGTGTCGGTCGCGATCCGGATGAACGCCACCCCGGAGACCGGCGCGGCGATCACGGCGGCGCCGCCGTCCTCCACCTCCCCGGCCTGGTCGAACGGGACGTCACGGATGAGGTCGGCGCCATCCGAGAGGAGGTCGGCGACGCGGGTGCTCGGCTCGGGCACCACCCGGTAGGTGACGGTGCGGGCGATCGGGGTGCCCTTGGGGCTGCCGGCAAAGTAGTTCGGGTTGGCGGTCAGCGTCAGGTCCTGCCCCCGCCGCCACTCGCCGAAGACGTACGGCCCGGTGCCGACGGGGTTGGCGGCCACGTCGTTGGCGGGGTCGGCGGCGTAGACCGGGGGCAGGATCGCGAGCCAGGCCGCGATCTGGGCCGGCAGGTACGGGGCCGGCTCGCCCAGCCTCAGGCGGACGGTGAGCGGGTCGACCTCTTCGACCGCCGCGATCGCCGCGAAGTTGCCGGCGATCTGCGAGGCCAGGGCGGGGTCGAGCAGCCGGTTGACCGAGAAGGCGACGGCGCGGCTGTCGAGCGGCTCGCCGTTGTGGAAGGCGACGCCTGGCCGGAGCCTGACCTCGAACGTGAGCGGGTCGGTCTGCGCGAACGACTCGGCGAGCAGCGGGCGGAGCTGACCGTCGGTGCCGTAGTCCAGCAGTGAGTCGTAGACGCTGTGCACGACCGACCAGCCGTTGGCGTCGTAGGTGAGCGCCGGGTCGAGCGAGTCCGGCTCGCCGGGCAGGTCGATCACCACCCGGTCGGCGGTGGGCAGCGGCGCCGTGCCGGGGGAGACGACGGGGGTGGCCTGGGCGCGGACGTGCCCGCCGCCGACGAGCGTCGGCGGGAGGAGCAGACCGGCGGCGCCGAGGCCGGAGCGTCGGATGAGGGCGCGGCGGGTGGTGTGCACGGAGCAGTCCTTTCGTTGGATAGATAGCGTGTCGGCCCTCACCCCCCGGCCCCGCTCTCCCAGCGTTGGGAGAAGGGGAGAACG
Organism: uncultured Thermomicrobiales bacterium; assembly: GCA_902806335.1. Classification (GTDB taxonomy): domain Bacteria; phylum Chloroflexota; class Chloroflexia; order Thermomicrobiales; family UBA6265; genus CADCWG01. The sequence continues at coordinate 3,068 of CADCWG010000209.1, forward strand.
TGGGTTCGGGTTCGTTGTGGAGCGAGACGAGGACGCGCGGTTGGACCATCGGTCGGTCGGTGGCCGCGACGTTCACCCGACGTCGGCGTCGTGCCAGACCGAGGGCAAGCGGGCGGCAGCAGTGATTCCCGCGAGTGTCATGGGAAGGTCGGTGAGGGCGGTGTCGCTCGAGCGTCGGAGCACGTGGTACCCGAGCCCGCGGAGAGATGCGGTGCGCGTGGCGTCGTAGTCGGCGGGTCGGCGGGTCGGCGGGTCGGCGGGTCGGTCGTTGATCGGGCCGTCGACCGCGACCGCGAACGGCGGTTCGGCGCGGAGGAGATCCGGCACGGAAGGGTCGACGGGGCGCTGACGCCAAACCGCGAGCATGTGGCGTTGTCGCCCCCGGATCGCCCGCCCGAGAACCTGTTCGGCCGACGTTGACCTGCGGCGCGGCGCCCGAGCGGCGACGTCATGCTCGGCCGTCGTCCCACACACGCCACCAGTTGCGGTCGCCCGCCCGTCCAAGCCTTCCCTCACCCATTCTTCCCGCCCCCATCGCACGTCCCGCAACCGCTTTCCCCCCTCTCCCAACACTGGGAGAGGGGGGCCAGGGGGGTGAGGGCCCATCCCGCGATCGCACCCTCCTCACCCACGCCCCTCGACGACGTTCGCCGCCCAGTCGCCGAGCAGGTTGCCGCCGAGTACCGCCAGCGCAAGCGCGGCTCCGGGCACCGCCGAGACCCACCAGGCGGTCGCCAGCGTCTCCTGGCCGTCGGCGATCATCCCGCCCCAGGTGATCGTCCCGGCCGGCACGCCGAGGCCGAGGTAGCTCAGCGCCGCCTCGTAGAGCACCATCGCCGCGACCTGCTGGCTGGCCACGACCGCCACCGGGCCGAGCAGGTTCGGAAGCATATGGCGCAGTGCCAGGCGGACGGGGCCGACCCCGACGCTCCGCGCGGCCTCGACGAACGGCGCCGCCCGCAGCGCCCGGGCCTGGAGGCGGACGATCCGGGCGTACCCCACCCATCCGGTCACCGCCAGGGTCAGGACCACCGTGTCGACCCCCGGGGCGAGCGTCGTGGCGACGGCGATCGCGACGACGACGAACGGCAGCGCGAGCTGGACGTCGGCGGCCCAGGTGACCAGCCGGTCGACCCAGCCCCGGGTGCTCCCGGCGAGGAGTCCGAGCGCCACCCCGAGCGCTCCGGCGACCAGCGTCGCCGCGACCCCGACCAGCAGCGAGACCCGCGCCCCGACCACCATCCGGGCCAGCAGGTCGCGCCCCAGGTGGTCGGTGCCGAGGGGGCGGCCCCAGTCGCCGCCGGCCCAGACCGGCGGCGCCAGCCGGCCGGTCAGGTCCTGCGCCGCCGGGTCGGCCGGCACCAGCGCCGGCCCGACCAGCGCCGCCACGGCCAGGATCGCGACCAGCGCGAGGCCGACCAGGCCGCCGAGGGGAGGACGCAGCCGCCGTCGGTGGCCCACGCTGGTCCCGGTCGCCAGGGGTGACCCTCCGACGCCGACCGTCCCGGCCGGTCCCGGGGCGGAGGGTCGTTTGGCGACCGACGAGGGCGCGGGCATCCCGGTGGTCGCCGCGTCGCCGCGGGCTTGGGGGAGAAGGGTCGGGCGGGTGGCCACCGGCTCAGGCCCTCCCCGTCGGCGCCGGGTCGCGGCGCACCGCGACGTCCCGCAGGCGTGGGTCGAGCCAGGCGGCGGTAAGGTCGACCGCCAGGTTGGCGGCGACGACCAGCGCCGCGACCACGACGACGAACGCCTGGACCAGGGGCAGGTCGCGGTCTACGGCCGCCCCGAGCGCCAGCTGGCCGACGCCCGGGTAGGCAAAGACCGCCTCGACGACCACCGCGCCGCCGAGCAGGAAGCCGACCTGGAGCCCGACGTAGGCGAGCGTCGGCGTCAAGGCGACCGGCAGCAGATGGCGGCGCAGGACGACGCTGGGCGGCAGGCCCTTGCCGCGGGCGGTGCGGATGTGGTCCAGCCGCAGCGTCCCGGTCAGCGAGGCCCGCAGCAGCCGGACGACGGTCGCGGCCGGGTAGACGGCCAGGGTCGCCGCCGGCAGGACCAGCGACCGCCAGCTGTCCAGGCCCGTGGCCGGCAGCCAGCCGAGGCGGACCGCGAAGAGGAGGATCAGGAGCGTGCCCAACCAGAACCCCGGCACGGCCTGCCCCAGCAGCGCGACCACCGCGGCGACCGCGGCGGCCGGACCCCGGGGTCGCAGCCCGGCCGCGATCCCCAGCGGCACGCCGACGGCGAGCGCCAGGCCCACCGCCGCGCCGGTCAGCGCGAGCGTCGCGGGGAGGCGGTCGAGCACGGCCGCGAGCGCGGGCTCCCGCTGGCTCCACGAGTCACCGAGGTCGCCGCGCGCCGCCCGCCCCAGAAAGGTCGCGTACTGAGCCGGCAGGGAACGGTCGAGGCCGTAGCGGGCCCGAAGCGCGGCCTGATCCTCTGGGGCGGCCCCGGGCGGCACGAGCCCGGCCAGCGGGTCGCCCGCGAGGTGGAGCAGGCCGAAGGCGACCGTGGCCACCCCGAGCATGACGGCGAGGGCGTAGCCGAGCCGCCCGAGCGCGAATGCGATCATCGGGTCGGCCGCCCGGGTGAGAGGACGACCGTGGGCGCGTGGAAGGAGCACCGGTCATCGCCGGCCGGCATGCCAGGGACGGTGGGTCCACCCGAGATGATGGGCGCGTCGGCCGCCGAGGCGGACGGAGGGGGTGCCTGGAATCGGCACGCGGGGCGTCGCATTGTCGTCCTCGTCCGCGGGGCCGGTCGCTGGGCCCGGCGGACACGAAAAACCCGGGGGCGGGGCGCCCTCGGGGGTTCGCGGCGGTGTTGAGGACAAGGCGATGCACGGCGACGACCGTGGGGAAGCCCCACGATCGGCAGCGCGCCTTCTCCCATCCGGACTGTACCGTCGGCCCCGGGATTCCACCGGGTCGTGCTCGCGCGGGCCCCGACAGGGCCGCGTCCGCTCGCGGGCTCTCACCGCCGGTCAGGACTTGGCGGGTGGTCCCAGGGACCGACCCACCTCACCTCACCCCGAAGGTCGCTTTCCGAACGATAGCGCACCGCTGGGGGGCCGTCAATCGACCCCGGGCCGTTCGCTTCGGCCCCCGCGGAGCCCGCCGCCGCGGTAGCGGGCCGACGGTGGGCCGGCAGCCGACGCGGTTGGAGCCCGCGCCACCCGGGCTCGGCCTCACCGGCCGGGAGCGTCTGCCGGCACCGAATCACCGAGGTGGGGCCCGGTCCCGGTAGACTTGGCCAAGACGGACACCGACCACGGTGCGACGGTGGCGGGCATGACGAGGAGACGGGGCGATGGTCGTGGAAGACGGGGTCGTCACGGTCGAGGCCGGGGCCGCGCTCGCCGAGGCGATCGCGGCGGCGGAGGCGAGCGGCCGGCGGGTGGTGCTCGTGGGCGGAGGCGTCCGCTATCGCGTGGAGCGGGAACGCCGTGGAGAGTCCGACGAGCTCCCGGCGGAGACCGAGGACCCTCGCGCTACGGAGGCACCGGTGCCCGCCCCCGTAAAGCCGGCGGAGGATGACCCCTGGGCCAACTACGACCCGGAAAAGCTCTGGGCTGGTGTCCTCGCCGCCGCGGGCACCATCAGCGAGGAAGAGGCCGAACGACGGATCCAAGAGATCTATCGTTGGCGGGAGGAAGGGAGTCGACGTCCAGATGAGGACCCGTGGAACCGTCGGTGAGCGTGCTCGTCGAAAGCGATTGGATCATTGACGGTCTCGGCAATCGCCCGGAGGCACTCTCCGCCATCGGTGCGCTGAGGAGCAGGGGGCTGGCCGTCAGTACCGTGGCGCTCGGTGAGGTGCTTGAAGGGGCGTACGGCTCAACCGACCCGCACGGTGAGGTGGCTCGGTGTCACCTGTTCCTCGCCGGTTTCGCGGTACTGCCCGTCTCTGAGCAGGTCGCCGAGACCTTCGCGCGGCTCCGCGCCGACCTCCGCCGGCAGGGCAACCTGATCGCCGACCTCGACCTGCTGATCGCCGCGACGGCGGTCACGCACGGCCTGGAGCTGCTGACCCGCAACGCCCGCCACTTCGCCCGCGTCCCCGGCCTGCACCCCCCGTCCTAACGGCACCCACGTCATCGCGGCCACACCGAGACGAAGCACGCCCCCTCGACGCCCCCGCCTCTACCCAGCGCTCAGGACCCGACCGCTCATTACTGGCGCCCGCAAGCTGACGGCTGATAGCGGACGGCTGAAAGCGGACGGCTGACCGCCGTCAGTCCGCCGGCACGGCCTCCCGGCCCAGGGCGGCGGCGCGGGCCGCCGGCCAGCGCAGCTTTGGAATCACCCGCTCGCCGTAGGCGGCGATGAACTCCTCCTGGTTGCGGTTGACGTTGTGGACGTGGACCTCGTCGAAGCCGAGGTCGATGTAGTGCTGGATCTGGGCGACGTGCTCGTCGAGGTCGGGCGACATCAACACCCGGTTCTTGAAGTTCTCCGGGCGCACCAGCTTGCCCATCGCCTCGAAGTCCTCGGGGTTGCGGATGTCGGCCTTCGGGAAGTTCATCCCCCCGTTCGGCCATTCCCTGACCGCGGCCTCGGTCGCCGCCTCGACGCTGTCGGCGTAACTGACCTTGATCAGCAGGACCCGGGGCATCGCCGCCGCGTCCTTGCCCGCGTCCCGCGCGCCGGCCTCGAACCGCTCGACCAGCATCTTCAGCTTCTCGTCGGCCGCGCCGACGGTCATCAGGCCGTCGGTGAACTTGCCGGTCCGGGCCGCCATCACCGGGCCCGAGGTGGCGACGTAGATCGGCGGCGGCGCCTCGGGCATCGTGTAGAGCCGGGCGCTCTCCACGTTGAAGTGGGTGCCGCGGTGCTTGACGACCTTGCCCGTGAACAGCTTCTGGATAACCTCGATCGACTCCATCAGCCGCTCGAGGCGGACCGGCGCCTCGGGCCAGTACTCGCCGACGATGTGCTCGTTGAGCGCCTCACCGGCACCGAGCCCGAGGAAGAACCGCCCCGGGTACATCGCCTCCAGGGTCGTCGCCGCCTGGGCCAGCACCGCCGGGTGGTAGCGGTAGCCCGGCGGCGTCACGGCGGTGCCGAAGCGCAGCCCCGTGGTCGCCCCCAGCGCCCCCATCCACGACCAGACGAAGGCCGAGTGCCCCTGACTGGGCACCCAGGGGTGGAAGTGGTCCGACGCCGACACGGCCACGAAGCCCGCCTCCTCGGCCCGCTTCGACCACCGCAGCATGTCCGTCGGGTGGAACTGCTCGAACGACGCGATGTAGCCGATACCCTGATGCTGCACGATCGTTGCTCCTTGTGGCCGTGAGCCGTCAGCCGTTAGCTATCAGCCGTCAGCCCGTTGTAGGCCCCGATCTTCGTTCCTGACCATCCGGCCGACTACGCTCGGCGCCCGCTGCTGGCAGCTGATAGCTGACGGCTCGCAGCTCGCAGCTCACCGGTACAGGTCTCGTGTCGGGTCCATCACGAGGTCCCGGGCGGTGCCGGGCGGGAGGTCGGTTGGGGGGACGTAGCCCCGGACCAGGGCGACGGGGCGCGCCTCGAGCTTGTGCGTCACCAGCTCGGCCGCCGAGGCGAGCTCGTCGGCCACCGCCAGCACCGACGCCCGCAGCTCGTAGCCCGCCGCGTCGTGTTGGCCCCGGTAGTCGGCCAGCGGTGCCATCCCCGCCACGCCGATCGCGACGTTGACGATCCCGTTGCGCCAGGCCCGCCCGAACGAGTCCGAGACGATCACCCCCGGCGCGGTGCCGGGTGCCCCCGGCGCCCCCGCCGGGTCGAGCCCGAACCGGGCGCCGAGCACCGCCCGCAGCCGCGCCGCCGAGGCATCGGGGTCCACCGGCAGCAGGCAGACCACCCCCTCGGCGACGTTGCTTGCGTCGACCCCGGCGTTGGCGCAGACGAAGCCGTGGCTCGTCTCGGCGATGATGATCCCCCGCTCCATCCGCGAGATCCGTCGCGCTTCCCGCAGCACGACCTCGATCTGCCGCGCGTCCTTGCCCGCTTCCCGCGCCACCCGCTCGGCGAGGACCGACGGCTCGACCCCGGCCAGTTCGACCAGCCGCCCCTCGGCCTTGCTGACGATCTTGTGGGTGACGACCAGCACGTCGGTGGCTTCGAGTCCGAGGCCGCTGGCGGCGATGGCGTCGCCGATCAGCGCGCCCAGGTCGTCGCCGGGCCGGACCTCGGGCAGCCCACCGAGGCCGTAGATCCGCAGCTCGGCGGGCGACACGGCCGGCGCACCAGCCGGCGCGGCGGCCGGCGAAGCCAGGGCACCCTGGGACGTCACGAGTCCACCTCGGCGATCGCGGCGAGGGCGCCATCCCAGCGGTGGCGCCGATGAGACGCTTCGAGCGATTCCCCGTCCCCCGCCAGGGCGTGCCAATCGGCGGGGGTGTCGAGGTCGAGGGCGGTGCCGGCCGTCACGACCGTCGCCACCGCCAGTCCCAGGCGGTCGGCCTCGGCGGCGTGGCGGGCGTAGCTGTCCGCGCCAAAGCCAAATCGGAAGCCCTCGGCGGGAGCGGTCACCCGCGAGGTCCCCGGCGCAGCGGCCGTGCCAGTGGTCCCGGCATCCGTCGCGGACAGTCCGAACCGAAGCAGCAGCGCGTTGGTGCCCAGCCCGTGGCGGTCGGGGGCGAGCACGACCGGCGCCGGGCGGCCCACCAGCGCGCGCACGTCCTCGGCCGCGAGCAGCGGCAGGTCGCCGAAGAGGACCAGCAGCGCCGCCGCCCCCCGCGCGAGCGCCCAGGCCCGTGCCTGCGCGAGGGCGGGGTTGAGCCCGGGCGCTGACAGGTCCTGCGCCAGCGGGACGACCGCCGGGTCAAGCGTCGCGGCCAGGTCGAGGGCGGCGGGGTCCGGGCTGACCACCACCACGGCGCCGACCGCGCCCGACCCCAGCGCCGCCCCGACGACGCCCCCGAGCATCCGCCGCGTCAGCGCCGCGCGCGCCGCCTCGGGCAGCGCCGCCGCGAGGCGCGTCTTGCCGTTGCGCAGGGAGCGGATCGGGACGACCGCCACCGTCGTGCCGGGCGGCAGGGGATCGGCCTGGCGGGTCGTCCCGTCCAAGCCGGCGGCCACGCCGTCGGCAGTCGACCGGCCGTCGGTCGACCTCTGGTCCGGTGGACCGTCTCCTGGGGTGGTCGTGGCGCTGGTCACGGCGCGCCGCTCCCGGCGGGCACCGGCGACGGCCGGCCCCGCCCGGCGACCAGCCCCCGCCCGAAGGCCAGGACCTCCTCGGCGAGCCGGCGCCGGCTCTCGGCGGCGCCCATCACGGTGTCGGTGACCAGCGTCGCCATGCCGAGTTCGGCGGCGATCGTCGGGGCCTGGTCGCCGTCGGCGGCGTCGAGCACCATCGCGTCGACCCACCCGGCGTAGAGGCCGGCCACGCCGGCCGCCGAGACCGCGTGCCCGAGGGTGCCCAGCATCCTGTCGGCCGGCCCCTTGAGGGCCCGCCCGCCGACGATCGGGCTGACCGCGACGACCGGCGCGGCGGCCGCCTCGAGCGCCGCCCGCATCCCGGGCACCGCCAGGATCGGCCCGACGCTGACGATCGGGTTCGAGGGGCAGACCACGATCAGCTCGGCCGCGGCGATCGCGGCGGCGACGCCGTCCGGCAGCCGCGCGTCGTCGATCCCGGCGAACGAGACGCCGAGCACGTCGTCGCGCTGGCGGCGGCGGACGAAGTACTCCTGGAACTCGAGCCGGCCGGCCGGGGTGTCGACGAGGGTCGCGACCCGGTCGTCGGTCATCGGCAGCAGGCGCGACGGGACGCCGAGCGCGTCGGCCAGCTCCGCCGCGACCGCCGTCAGCGTGGCGCCGGCGCCGAGCCGCTCCGTGCGGTGGATGTGGGTCGCGAAGTCCTGGTCGCCGAGCCGGAACCAGGGGTCGCGGCCAAGGCGGGCCAGCGCGCCGAGGGTGGCGGCGGTGTCACCGGCGATGCCCCAACCGGTCTCCGGGTTGGCGAGGCCGGCCAGGGTGTAGAGCACGGTGTCGAGGTCCGGGCAGATCCGCAGCCCGAACAGGTCGAAGTCGTCGGCGGTGTTGACGACGACGGCAAGGTCGCCCGGCGGCAGGGCCAGCTGGAGCCCCTGGGCCAGCTTCGCGCCGCCGACGCCGCCCGCGAGCGCGACGATCACGGGCGGTCCCCCAACCTACTCATCCTCGCCCAGCCCGCGGGCGTCGACGTGGTCGACGTCCAGGTAGATGCTGACCCGCGCGTCGCGCGAGAAGTAGTCGCGCGCCATCTGCTCGCCGCGGTCGGGACCGTGGTAGCGCGTGGCGAGCTCTTTGATGTCGGCCTGGGTGGTCGCCTCGTCCTCGACCAGGGTCACTCGGCCGGCGAGCGTCACGTAGCGGTAGCCGTCCTCGACGCAGATCGAGACCCGCGGGTCGCGGAGCAGGTTGCGGTCCTTCCTGCGGCCGCGCTTGGTGTTCATCACCACCTGGTCGCCGCGCAGCAGGAACCACATCACCGTCTGCTGGGGCGTCCCGTCGGGGTTCACCGTCGCCAGTACGGCGAAGCGGTGGCGGTTGTCGAGGAACGCGCGGGCCTCGTCGCTGATCGTCGCCATTGGTGCTCCGTGTCGTCCGTGGCCTCGCGCGTGGCGCCTGGCGCCGGGAGGCCCGCCCGGCCCGGCCATCCTACCCGAGCGCCGCCGCCGCAGCGCCGGGGCCGGCCGTGCCCTCGCGGCCCGCCACCCGCAGCGCCGCGGCGGCCGGCACGACTTCGGCCGCAAGCAGGTCGAACGACATCGTGTCGGTGAGGTCGGGCAGCGAGAAGAGGTGGTGGTCGATCCCCAGCTCCGCGAGCTGGCCGAGCTGCTCGATCAGCTGGCCCGGCGTCATCGTCCCGCCGGCGCCGTCGCGGCGGAGCCCCGGGACCCGGCCGAAGCTCGTCTTCTCGATCTCCGCGTAGGGCCGGCCCTCGGTCTCGCAGTGGCCGCGCAGGACCTCCAGCTTGTGGCGCAGCACGTCCATGTCGGTCGAGATGATGTTGCAGGCGTCGCCGTACCTGGCCACGAAGCGGAGCGTCTTCTGCTCGCCGCCGCCGCCGACCATGATCGGCGGGTGGGGCTTGCTGAGCGGCATCGGCTGGCAGAGCGTCTCCGCGAGTTGGTAGTGCTTCCCGGCGTAGGGGCCGACCTCGCCCGACCACATCTGGTGGGCGATCTGGAGCGTCTCTTCCAGCCGCTCGAACCGCTCCCTCGTGCTCGGGAAGGGGACGCCGAGGCCCAGGTGCTCGCGCTCGAACCAGGCCGCGCCGATCCCGAAGTACGACCGGCCGCCGGAGAGGACGTCGAGCGTGGTCGCCGTCTTGACCAGCACGGCCGGCTGACGGTAGGTGACGCCGGTGACCAGGGTGCCGAGGGTGATCCGCTCGGTCACGCCGGCGAGGTAGGCGAGGGCGGCGTAGCCTTCGAGCATCGGCCGCTCGGCGGGGTCGAGGTGGGGCAGCTGGAAGAAGTGGTCCATCACCCAGAGCGAGTCGAGCCCGGTCGCCTCGGCCCGCCGGCCGATGTCGGCGAGGGTGGGACCGATCGCCGCGTCGCCCCCGGGGTAGTTGAACCGGTTGACCTGCAAGCCGAGTCGCAACGGCGTCTCCTTCGGTGAACCGGGGACCCGCCGCCGGGGAGCGGCAAGGTCGGCGGGGGCATGGCACGCGTGGGTCCCAACGCTTCCCAAATGTAACCTTCATCCCGAGCGGCGTCTAGCGCCCCCGGCGGCCGTTCCCGACGGTGTGAGGGGAGGGCCCTCCGGAGGGCCCTCCGGGTGCCAGAAGTCTGGGCCATGGGGTGTTCGGAAGGCTGTTGCCTCCGCGGAGGGGTGGGACTCCTGCCGCGGCGAAGGGCATCGCTTGACGCGGGCTGCCTCGGCCCGTCGCGAACGCGGGGCGTTCCGGCTGGCCCCCGGTGGTGCGGGGCCCGTCGGTCCCGCGCCTCGCGGCCGGTCCGGTTCCGTCGGCATCGCTACGATCTCCTAACACGTCTCGGTGACCGGTCGTCGATGCTTTGGGTTGGTGCACGTCTCCCCCGGACCGGCGGCTCGGACCGGGCCCGGCACCGGCCACGGGTGATCCGGCGGCACGTTGGGCACCGACACCGATGAGGAGACCTCGATGGACCGCGCCCGCTTCGAGCACCTGCTGACCCGCCGCGCCAGCCGCCGTCAGGTCCTGGGCGTCGGGAGCGCCGCGGCGCTGGCCGCCGTGGTTAGCCTCCCCGGACGACCCAGCCGCGTCCTCGGCCAGGGCACCCCGGCGGCGAGCCCCGTCGCCAGCCCGACCTTCGGCGCGAACCCCTTCGCGCTCGGCGTCGCCAGCGGCGACCCGCTGCCGAACGGCGTCGTCCTCTGGACGCGGCTCGCCCCGTCGCCGCTCGGCGGGATGGACCCGGTGCCCTACGACGTGCGCTGGGAGGTCGCCCGCGACGAGGCGTTCGCCGAGGTCGTCCAGACCGGGGTCGCCGTCGCCGCGCCGACGCTGGGCCACAGCGTCCACGTCGACGTCACCGGGCTCGACCCGGCCTCGGTCTACCACTACCGATTCCTCGTCGGCGGCGAGGAGAGCCCCGTCGGGCGGACCAGGACCGCCCCGGCCGCCGGCGCGGCGGTCGACCGGCTGCGGTTCGCGCTGGCCTCCTGCTCCCACTGGGAGCACGGCTACTTCACCGCCTATCGCGACATCGCCGCTCAGGACCTCGACCTCGTCCTCCACGTCGGCGACTACCTCTACGAGTACCCGGCCGGCGAGCAGTTCCGCCCCTCCCGCTACGACCCGGTCCGTGAGCACGCCGGCGGAGAGAACCGCACCCTCGCCGACTACCGGAACCGCCACGCCCAGTACAAGAGCGACCCCGACCTCCAGGCGGCCCACGCCGAGTTCGCCTGGGTGACCGCCTGGGACGACCACGAGACGGAGAACAACTACGCGGCGGCGATCTCGGAGGACAGCGAGCCGACCGACGCCTTCCTCGCCCGCCGCGCCGCCGCCTACCAGGCCTACTACGAGCACATGCCCCTGCGCCCGTCGTCGATGCCGATCGGACCCGCCCTCCAGCTCTACCGGCGGCTGACCTTCGGCACCCTGGCCGAGTTCAGCGTCCTCGACGGCCGCCAGTACCGGACCGACCAGCCCTGTGGCGACGGCGTCGGCGTCCGCTGCCCGGCGGCCCTCGACCCCAACGCGACGATGACCGGGCCGGACCAGGAGCGCTGGCTGCTCCAGGGCCTCGACGCCTCGGCGGCGATCTGGAACGTGCTCGCGCAGCAGACGATGATGGCCCAGCTCGACACCGACCCGGGCGCGCCGGTCGAGGTCCCGCTCGACCAGTGGGACGGCTACCCGGCCGCCCGCAACCGGATCCTGGCCCACCTCGCCAGCCGCGGGATCGCCAACCCGGTCGTGCTCACCGGCGACATCCACTCGGCCTGGGTGAACGACCTCAAGACCGACTTCGCGGACCCCGACTCGGCGGTCGTGGCGACCGAGTTGGTCTGCTCGTCGGTCACCGCCGACAACCCGTTCGCCCCGGCGCTCGGCCTCCTCCGCGGCTTCAACCCCCACATCCGGTTCTACGACGGCACCCACGGCTACACCTTCTGCGAGCTGACCCCCGACGCCTGGCGGGCCGACTTCCGCGGCGTCACCGACGTCACGGTCGAGGGCGCCCCGGTCGAGACCGTCGCCTCGTTCGTGATCGAGGCCGGCTCGCCGGGCGCGCGGGAGGCGTAGGCGATGGGGTGGTCAGGGTAGACGAATGGGGGACGGCCCCCTCCCCTACCCCTCCCCCGAGATCGGGGGAGGGGCGTCTGGGGACGGGCGGGGATGGGTTGTCTGGGCGCCGCTGGACGTGCCGGGGTGGTGTGATGCGTCGGTCGTCCGGTCGTCCGGTCGTCCGGTCGTCCGGTCGTCCGGTCGTCGGGGCGAGGCGGTGCCTCGCCTCGTCGCCGGACGCGCCGCGTCCTATCCCATCTCCCATCGCCCCGCCCCGCGTCGGCGGGCCCCCGTGGGCGGCGCCCGCCGGGTGGTCGTGGCACGGCGCGGGCGACCGTCAGGGCATGGGTGACCCGACGACGAACTGCACCCCTTCCCCTCCCGACACCGGGGGGCTGCCCATGGGGACGGGCCGGACGGACAACGCGGACGACGCCCTGTCGCCGGCGAGGCAGGCCTTGGGGAAGGACAGCGGCGGGCGGACACCCGTCCCCCTCGCCGACCTCGCCATGTTCCTGGATGGGCTGCTGGTGGCGGATCGCTTCCGCGGCCTCGACGACCCGGTCGGGGTCTGGCGTCCGTCGGAGCGGCCGGTGGCGGCGGTCGGGCTCCTGCTCGAGCCCTGGGCCGGCCTGCCGGCCTGGGCGGCGGCGCATCGCCTCGACGCGCTGATCGTCCACCGACCGTGGGACCTGCCCGCGGACGTCCCGGCGCTGTCCGGGGTCGGCGTGCTCGCCTACCACCTCGCCTTCGACGAGCGGCTCACCCTCGGCTACAACCCCCGCCTCGCCGAGTCCCTCGGCCTGACCGACCTCGAGGTGCTCGGCCGGAAGGCAGGGCGACCGCTCGGGATGGTCGGCGACCTCGCGCCGGACGACGGCCTTCGGTTTCTCGGCCGGCTCGCGGCGGCCTTTGGGGGGCTGGACGAGGTGGCCGGCGACCCGGATCGCCTCGTCGCCCGGGTCGCCGTCGTCGGGGCGATGAGCGAACGTCTGCTCCGCGAGGCGGCCGCCCGCGGCGCCGACGCCTACGTCACGGGGCAGTACCGCCGCCACGCCCAGGCCGCGGTTGACGAGACCGGGCTGCTGGTCGTCGCGGCCGGCCACGCCCGCAGCGAGCGCTGGGGCCTGGCGGCGCTTGGCGACGCCCTGGCCGGGCGCTGGCCCACGCTGCGGGTCGTGACGCCACCGCGGTGACCGACGGACGGCCCCGGGCGCCCGCTGGCATCCGTGCGCGCCCTGAGCGGCTCCGGATCGATGGGATCAATGGTGGAGGGGTCGACGCGAACTCGAAGCTCCAGGCCCCTGTACGGAATCCGGCTGGACCGAGGCGGGATCCGATGCGAGGTGGTCGCCGGTCCTGCCTAGGTCGAGCGCCGGCTCAGGCCAGGGATAGCACCACGATCCGATCATTCCCTGTCTCTCACGAACTCCCACTGATCATCAGGACGTTGGCTAGTCCAGCCGGCTTCAACTGGCTTCGTGCCTGAGCCCGAGGCCTGCCCCGGGCAGGACCAGGGACCGCCACGCCGCGGAAACTCAGGCAGTCTCACCAGGAGTCCGTACCACCCCGCGTGCCGTCTCACTCGGCACGCGCGGCGGACCGGGTGCGGTGGGACTTCTGGAGGCCCCCCTGCTGCCGGCGGAGGCGCGCTTCCGCTCCCGTGATCGCCTCCCTGGCGCGGTCGTCCGCCACGGCCTGGAAGGCGGCGGCGAGTTCCAGCCACCCCTCGAACATGACGGCCGTCGGCGGCTGGGCGAGATCGAACCCGAGGCGACGCTCGAGGCGCGTCAGCGCCGCAGGGTCAAGGACCAGCCGCAGCGCCTCGCGCACGGTCGGCTGCCAGGCGGTGAAGACGTGGACGGCGAGGTCCCGGAACCGCGGGGCGTCCGTCGCCGCGACGAGGGAAACCTCGCGCCGCCGTAGTCGGAGCAGCACGACCTCGACGCGCGGCGCGGGGACGAAGTCGGTGGCTCGGAAGCGATGCACCACCGCCGGCTCGAACCACGGCTTCAAGAGCGTGGCGTACAGGGATTCGCGCGGCCGACCCACGAACTTGTCGGCCGCCTCGCGCTGGACGACCAGGTAGGCGTCCACCGGCGGGGACGAGCCGCTGGTCAGCTTGGAGACGATCGCGGTCGTGACGTTGAAGGGGATGTTGGCGACGACCTTGTAGGGCGTGACCGGCAGCGGGAAGTGGAGGAAGTCGGCCTCGAAGACGGCCACGTTGCCGACCCCGCCCATCCGATGCCCCATCTGGTGGGCGAGGACGGGATCCTTCTCGACGGCCACTACCTGGCGGCAGCGAGCGGCCAGGCGCTCCGTGATCACGCCGCGCCCGGGTCCGATCTCGACCACGAGGTCGTCGGCCGCGACGCTCGACTGGTCCAGCAGGTGATCGACGAGGTGGCGGCTGCGCAGGAAGTTCTGGGCGTAGACGACGCTGCGGCGTTGGGCGGCCGGCATGGGGTCCTCCGGTGCGAGTTCTCGGGCACGCAGAGACGCCGCACCGCCCTCGGGCGGGTGCGACGTCGGCGGAGCCCAGACTCGAACGGAGGGTTAGTCGGGAACGGCTGGAAGGCGGCGCGGCGGCCGCCGTCCGTGAGGATCCCGAGCCCTGGACCGCGGAGGGGCTCCGCTCAGGCTCGGCGAATGCGAATGATCACGCAGAATGTTCCCATGGGCGAGACCCTAGCACCCCGATCGGCCGGCCGTCAACGCCGCCGACCCGTAGCCTAGGTTGGGGTGATCGCGGCGGTCACGAGGACCCGGCGGGTCGTGCCTCGGCACCACTCCGGGGCCCGTCCGGCGCGGCGGATCCGGCACACCGAGCCACCGTCGGTCCGGCCGCCCCGCCGCGTTGACGCTTCGCGTTCTTGGCCGGATCCGCCGCGGCCATGAGCCGAACGCCGACCTCGACGCCCACGGGGCACCGGCGCCGGGGTTCGCCGTCAACTACGCGCCCGCGGAGAGACGCAGGCTGACCACCCCCGCGACGATCGGTCCGATCGAGACCAGCCACCCCGGGGTCGCGGGATCCCCCGCCACGAGGATCCCAAAGATGACGGTGACGACCGCGTAGACCGTGCCGATCAGCAGCGACTCGATCGCCCGGGTCACCACGGAGACCGCTGTGACCCCCAGCACGGCGCAGAGCACCGTCGGCAAATGACGCGTGAACCTTCTGATCGGCTCGATGCTCAGCGCCTGGGCCAGTTCGACGTACCCCGCCGCTAGAGAGAACAACTACGCCAATGCGCCGGCACGGAGCCCCTCTCGAATCGTGTCCGTATCCGTCTCGCCGTCGGTCGCCACGGGTGTCTCGGCGCTCGGGCGCGTCGGTCGCCCGGCGGATGTGTGCGACCGCCATCCGATCACCACGGGGTCGGGCGGACGGTCGCGGCCACCGTCGTCGCGACCGTCCGCCCGGGAGGAGTCCAAGGGTCCTCAGGCGGCGTGGGCTGGGAGGCCGCGCTCCGTGGGGAGGCCGGCGTCGAGCCAATCCTGCTTGCCTTCGGCGTAGTCGCGCACGTCGGTGTAGCCCAGGGCCAGCAGCCGCTCGGTCGCGATCGCCGAATTCTCGCAGGGGAGGTCGGCGCAGTAGACGACGATCGAGGCCGCCTTGTCCGGCAGCAGCGACGGCGCGAGCGCGTCGACCCGGTCGTGGGGCAGGTTGAGGGCACCGGGCAGGTGCGCCTTGCGGTAGTACGGCTCGGGCAGCGCCTCGACCAGGGTGATCCGCTCGCCGCGGTCGAGCCTTGTCACGAGCTCGTCACGGGTGATCGTGGGAACCATGGGTGTCTTCCTCCAGATAAACTCGGTTATATTGTTGCTCTTGCAACTACCAGGATAGTACGCCCAGATGGTTGCAATGTCAACAACCGGGAACGTATGGTTCGGGGCATGAGCACCGACCGCCTCGAGCCCGACCCGACGCGCCTCGCCGCCTGGGAGGCGTTCGTCTTTGCCCACGCGGCCGTCGTCGGCCGGATCGAGCGCGAGTTGGCGGGGGACCCGGACCTTGTGCCGCTCGCCTGGTACGACGTCCTGACGGCCCTCTCCGAGGCGCCCGGGGAGCGGCTACGCCTGAGCGAGTTGGCGCGGGAGGTCGTGCTCAGCCGCAGCGGTCTGACGCGCCTGGTCGACCGCCTCGAGGCAGCCGGGCTCCTACGGCGGGAGGCTTGTCCGGACGACGGGCGCGGCACCCTAGCCGTCCTCACCCCGGCGGGCGAAGCCGCCCTGCGGCGCACCTGGCCCGCCTACGCGCGCGGCATCGTCGCCCACTTCGCGCGTCACCTGGACGACGACGAGGCCCGGGTGCTCTCCGCCGCGCTCGGTCGGATCCGCGATGCCGCCCGCGAGCCGTAGCCTGACCTCCAGTCCCGCGGGGTAAATCCGACGGTGACTCGCCTGGGACGGAGAAAAGTCGGCGGTCGCCTGTCGCCGATCACGTGCGTGCGATGGGCGGGGTCGTGTGACCGCCTCGACCGGATGCGCCGGGTGACTTCGTCGCGACGGGGGCAACTGGATCGACCCCTGAGCCGCTGGCTGTCTCAACCGGTGAACGCATCGGCGTCGGCGCGGGCACAACGCGACGGCCTCCCCTTGACGCGGCGAAGATCGTCCAATGGCTCGTGCGGCGGCGGGCGCCCATTAGCCAACGAGATCGACCTGGCCCTATCCCCGCGTCGTAGGTTGTCGTCCTCCTTAGGACCCGTCCATCGTCCAAGGTCCCGCCAGAGCCCAGGTTCAGGGCCACCACCGCATCCCCGCAATGGCCCATCCTCGGCCACGCTGAGGGGGTTCCGTGTCACCAGAACCTGTGGTAGTTTGCGCGACCCCTGTGGGCGGGGGGCTCGGTCCCAGGCTCGCCTGCCCGTTGCTCGCTTGACCAATGACGGTTGGAGTGAGGAATGTCAGGACACCCTCTGCACCGGCTCAGCGACCCCCTCTACCGTCCACCCTAGCCTCCCGCCCATCTCGCCAGGGCCGGTCGATCCTGTCGGTCGGCATGGCAGTGCCTTCGCCCCGGGAACCCACGCGGTGGTGTTGATCATCGTCAGACGTCAAAGGCAGGAGGGTACGGCCCAGATACCACCCACTTGCGACAGATGATCGAGTCACGTTGAGGAAAGGATTTCGCAGCATGCGTCGATCCAGTCGGTCGTTCCTCTCGATGGCCCTCATCCTTCTCCTCTGCGTTGCCGCCGCACCGCAAATGGGCGCC
Source organism: uncultured Thermomicrobiales bacterium (assembly GCA_902806335.1). Classification (GTDB taxonomy): domain Bacteria; phylum Chloroflexota; class Chloroflexia; order Thermomicrobiales; family UBA6265; genus CADCWG01. The sequence goes on from CADCWG010000209.1 coordinate 19,989, forward strand.
GCGCAGGACGACGAGATCGAACTGCGCATCTGGGACCAGTTCACGGCTCCCAGCGAGAGCGAGATCGTCGACAGCATCTACAACGCCTTTACCGAGCAGAACCCGAACGTCACCATCACCCGCGAGGCCATGGACACCGACCAGATGCGCCAGACGGTGAACACGGCGCTCGCCTCCGGCACGGGTCCCGACATCATCTTCTACGACACCGGACCGGGGTTCGCCGGCGTGCTGGCCGACGCCGGCTTGATCCTGCCGCTGGACGACCTGGCCGGCCAGTACGGCTGGGCCGAGCGGTTCATCCCGTCGGCCCTTCAGGGGTCCTCGATTGGCGGCCAGCTCTACGGCCTGCCGCTCCAGGTCGACCTGATCGGGATGTACTACAACAAGACCCTGCTCGATCAGGAGGGCCTCCAGGTTCCCACGACGGTCGACGAGCTGGCCGCGTTCTGCGGTCAGGCCGCGGAGAAGGGATTCGAGCCCCCGCTGGCGTTCAGCAACAACCCGGGCTGGCAGGCGGGCCACCAGTTCTCCATGGCCAGCACCAACATGGTCGGCCCGGAGGCGATGCAGCAGCTGCTCTTCCAGCATCAGGGCAGCTGGAACACCCCCGAGATGGTGGCCGCGATCGACGCCTACTTCGCGAAGCTGCGGGATGCCGGCTGCTTCAGCGAGCCCAACGCGTTGAACTACGACGACGGCAACAGCCTCTTCTTCACCGGTCAGTCCCTGCTCCACCCCACGGGCAGCTGGCTGGTCGGCGACATCCAGGAGAACATGCCCGACTACGAGGTCGGGATGGTGCCCTTCCCCACCCTCGAGGGCGGCCAGGGCTCCTTCTGGGTGTCGGGTCTCGGCTCGGCCTACTACATCTCGGCCCAGAGCCAGAACCAGGAGGCGGCCGGCCGGTTCCTCGACCACCTCTTCTCCCAGGAGAGTGCCGCGCGCTGGGTCGGCGAAGCCGGCTTCGCCGTCCCGATGGCGGTCGACACCGCGACCCTGGAGGTCTCGCCCCTCTTCAAGTCCATCCTCGACGTCCTGGCGTCCGCCAACAACGGTCAGGTCCAGCTCGGCTACAACATCGACGTGCTGGCGCCGCCCGAGTTCAACGACGTGATGACCAACGGCTTCCAGGCCATGCTGGCCGGGGACAAGACGGCCGAGCAACAGGCCGCCGATCTCCAGGCCGCCTGGGAAGCGGGGATGCCCGCCATGACCGGGACTCCGGCCGCGTAACGGGCGCACGGGCAGGTCGGGCCGCGGGGGCGGACGTCGCTCCGCCCCCGCGGCCTCCATGACTGGGGTCGGGGCCGATGGCCGAGATCAGTTTGGCGGCACCCCGACGGGGTGTCGGGCAGGTGGGGCGGCACTGGGCTCGGTACCGTGCGGGGTACCTCTTCCTGCTGCCAGCGTTTGCCCTCTACGCCGTCTTCATGATCTATCCGTTCATCCAGTCGATCTACCTGAGCTTTACCGACTGGAACGGGGCCACCGCGACCAAGAACTTTGTGGGTCTCGACAACTTCACCCGGCTCTTCAACGATAGTCTCCTCTGGACCTCGCTTCGCCACAACATCATCTGGGTGGTCATCGGCACGATCGCGCCGATGGTGATCGGCCTCTTGCTGGCGGTGCTCCTGGGAAACCGGCCGCGCGGCTTCACGCTCTTTCGCACCGTCTACTTCATGCCCCAGGTCCTCTCGCCGGTGGTCATCGCCCTCGTCTGGGGGTGGATCTACAACCCCGTCTTCGGCATCTTGAACGAGGGCCTCGACGCCGTCGGCCTGGAGGAGGTCTCCCGCGGCTGGATCGGCGATCCCGACTTTGCCCTCTACGCCGTCCTCGCCGCCGCGATCTGGGCCGAGACCGGCTTCGTCTTCGTGATCTTTCTCGCCGGCCTGCAGAACGTCAGCCGCGACCTCCTCGAGGCCGCGATGATCGACGGCGCCAACGCCTGGCAGCGGTTCTGGAACGTCACGGTGCCCCAGCTGGCGAACGTCATCAACGTGGTGACCGCCCTGCTCCTGATCGGCGGCTTCAGCGTCTTCGACATCATCTTCGTGATGACCGGAGGGGGCCCCGCCAACGCCACGGAAGTGATCGCCACCTACACCTACAAGGAAGCCTTCACCCAGAACAACGTCGGCTATGCGGCGACCCTCTCGCTGGTCATCACGGCGATCTCGCTGGTCGCCTCGATCGTCTTCATCCGGCTCCGGGAACGGGGGGAGTCCTGAGCGATGGCCACCACTGCCCCCAGCGACCGCAAGACCGCCGGTGTCGGCTGGAGCCGCCCCCGGCTCGGCCGCGCGGGTCCGGAGTTGGTTCGCTACGCCGTCCTGCTGGTGTTCCTGGTCGTCTTCCTGCTCCCCTTCCTCTGGATCTGGTCCTCCGCCCTGAAGAGTTCGGTCGAGATCGCGCGGCGCCCATTCGGGCTGCCCACCGAGTTCCGGTGGCAGAACCTCCAGCGGGCCTGGACCGTCGGCCACTTCGACCAGTACATCTGGAACAGCGTCATCTACTGCGCGGCCATCGTCGCCGGCGTCGTCCTGCTCTCCTGCCTGGCCGGCTACGCCCTGGCCCTGCTGCCGGTGCCCGGGCGCGATGCCATCCTCGTCGTCTTTCTGCTCGGGCTGATGGTGCCGTTCCAGTCCGTGATGGTGCCGCTCTACTATCTCCTCCGCGACATCCACCTGCTCGAGACCTACTGGGCCTTCATCGTCCCGGGCATCGCCCTGCGGTTGCCCTTCGGCATCTTCCTGATGCGCGGCTTCTTTCGCGGGCTCCCTCCCGAGCTGGCGGACGCGGCGCGGGTCGACGGGGCGAACGAGTGGCGGGTCTTCCGCCAGGTGATGCTCCCGCTCGCCACGCCGGGTCTCTCGACCCTGGTCGTGTTCCAGTTCATGTTCACCTGGAACCAGTTCCTGATGCCGCTCGTGTTCGTGCAGCGCGACGAGCTGCGCCCCGTCTCCCTGGGGACGATGTTCTTCTTCGGCCGCTACACCGCCGACCGCGGCATGATCGCGGCCGGCGTCACGATCGCGATGCTGCCCGTCGTCCTGCTCTACCTCGTCCTCCAGCGTCGCTTCATCGAAGGGATCACCGCCGGCGCGATGAAGACGTGACCCCGCGTCCGTATCAGCCATCAGGCATCGCTTCGCGGCACCGCCCAATCACCGCGAACGGCCGGATCGTGGCCGCGGGAGACCGGGTCGCCAATGGCGACCCTCCCCCAGACCCCATCGACGCGTCCGCTCCGGCGGCCTCCGTCGATGGGCGAGGACGCACTCCAACCCTGCCGCTCCGGTCCGTGGCTGACACCACTCTGGCGGCCGGGGCGTCGAGGCGCCTGGTCTGGGCGAGGGCACGGATCGCCGCTCGCTGCTCCCGGCTCAACCCGCGGACGCGACGGTGACCGCCATGGGCAACGGACATGCTCCGTGGCGAGGGGGAGACCCCCGCCGGGCGAACGGCGAGGTTGGTCGGAAGCGCGGGACCTGGACGCGGGTTGGTCCTTTGCGCGGGT
>CADCWG010000210.1 GCA_902806335.1 uncultured Thermomicrobiales bacterium
GCTCACCGTGCCGCCGCCGACGCCCGGCGTCTGGCTCGCCGGGCCGCCGGCGTGCGGCGTCCGCTCCTCCGGCCCCGCGTCCGGGTCGTGGTGGCGACCCACCGGGCGGTCGTCGTCGGCGGGCGCGCCGGCCCGCGTCGACCAGAGGGCGTGGAGCTCGTCTCGGGTCGGCAGCGCCTCGCCGCAGTTGACACAGACGGGGACGTCGATCGCGTTCTCGGTCCCGCAGTTGGGGCAGAACTGCCGGGCGCTCGCGTCGCTACTCACCGGTGACCCTTCCAACGCGTCGCTCGGGACAATGGCCGGCCGGCATCCCGCCGGCCGCGAGACACCGGCCGCCCCCGCGGTGGGCGGCCGTCGCTGCCCCCATGGCGCACCGCCGGTCGCACCACCGATGGGGGGAGGCCGACGACCGGTGGGGGAGGTCTAGGACGTCTCGGCCAGGAAGTTGGGGTCGACGGCGAAGGCGTCGGCGACCTCGAGCCGCTCCATCGCGACCAGGCTCACCGCGTCGGTGAGCGACAGGCCGCGGTTGCCCTCGGCGCGGCCCACCAGCCGCCGCGCCCGGCGCTCGTCCTGCTCGTCCGCGTGGTAGACGGCGAGCGTGGTCTCGCGCAGCCACTGGCGGGCGACGGCGGGTCCGACCCCGGCGGAGAGGAGATCGAAGGCCTCGTTGATCACGTAGTTGGTGGTGAAGAGCTTGTAGCCGGCATCGACCAGACCCCGGTAGGCCTCGACGGCGGCGGGGTGCGACGCGTCGTCGCCGTCGACGAGGGCGACGATCGCCGACGAGTCGATGAAGACCGCCGGGTGGGGGTCGGCCCGAGACGGCTCCTCGGCCGGGGCGAGGTCGGCCGCGGTGGGCACGGTCTCGCCCGCGCTCTCGCTCGATTCGGCCGGGGCGGGACCCGCGGGTCGGTCGTCGGCCATCGGTCAGCGTCTCCACCAGAACGCGCGTCGGTAGGCGTCCTTGCCCTCGGCGACGTTGCTGCCGCCGCCCCGGCCGATGCCGATCACGCTGCCGAGCGGATCGTGCTCGCCGGGCGCGGCCGGGCGGACGCGGGCCAGGAAGCCCTGCTGCTCCTTCTGCCCGGATCGGAACGTGGCGATCGCCGCGCCATCGATGAACCACTGGCCGCCGATCCGCCGGCCGCCGAGGCGCCCCTCGCGGAGGTAGCGCCGCACCTGCTCCGTGGATCGCCCGAGCCGCCGCGCCGCGTCGGCGACGCTGAGCAGTTCGTCGGTGTCGCCCGCGCCGGGGGCCGACCCACCCTGTCGGACCATCATCCCCTCCTCCAGGTCGCCCGGCCCTCGCCGTTGAGGCCGTGACCGATGGTAGCATGCGACAACGAGCTTGTGGCCCGTGCGTGCGGCCGGCCCGGACGCTCACCGGCCGGGGTCCCGGGTGAGGCGAGGTGGCGGCCTCCGGCCCGCCGACCACCGGCGCGCTATCCTCCCCGGCCGGGTGCGGCACGGGGCGCGGAGGACGAGGGGGGACAGGGTGAGCGACGATGCCGGGGTCGGGTCGGACGCGGGCGGCGGGGTGACGCCGCTCGGCGACGGGGTGTGGCAGCTGGACCTCGGCTTCGGGGGGCGACCGGGGGTGATCGCCGCCTACGTCGTCGCGGGCGACGGCGAGGTGGCCCTGATCGAGACGGGGCCGGCGTCGACGCTGCCGGCCCTTCTGGCGGGCCTGGCCGGCGTCGGCTTCGCGCCCGACGATCTCACCGCGGTCCTCGTCACCCACATCCACCTCGACCACGCCGGCGCCGCCGGCCGCCTGCTCCGGCGGGCGCCGCGGGCCACCGTCCACGTCCATCCCGTCGGCGCGCCGCACCTGGCGGACCCGACGAAGCTGGTCGCCAGCGCGACGCGGATCTACGGCGACCGGATGGACGAGCTGTGGGGCGAGATCGCCCCCGTCCCCGCCCAGCGGATCATGCCGCTGGAGGACGGGGTGCCGCGGGCGATCGCGGGCCGGGTGCTGACCCCCCTCTTCACCCCCGGCCACGCCAGCCACCACGTCGCCTTCTGGGACGCGGCGGCGAGCACCGCGTTCACGGGGGACGTCGGCGGGGTGCGCCTTGCCGGCTCGGGGTACGTCTGCCCGCCCACGCCGCCGCCCGACCTGGACTTCGCGGCCTGGGAGGGGAGCATCCGGCGCCTGGAGGCGCTCGACGCGCGGCGGCTGTGCGCGACCCACTTCGGGGCCTTCGCCGACGCCGCGGCCCACCTCGGCCAGCTCCGCGAGAACCTCGCGCGGTTCCGCGACCTGGCCGCGGTGACCCTCGCCGCCGGTCCGGGGGCGGGGGGCGACCAGGCGGCGCTGACCGCCCGGATCACGGCGGCGATGGCCGAGGCGCTCGCGGCCGACGACCCGGCCGGCGCCGACCCGGCCGCCCAGGCGGAGCGACTGGCCACCCTCGAGGCGGCCACGCCCTCCTACATGGCCGCGATGGGCCTGGGTCGGTGGTGGGCGAAGCGGGGCGCCGCCGAGCGCGGGAGCGGGTAGGCGGCGCGCGGTCGCGGCCCGACGGGGCCGCTCCGACCGACGGACGAAGGGGAAGGGCGTGGCTCCCGCGTACGCGGCGAGGCCGGCCCGAGCCGTACGCGGCCGGCGGGATCGTCGCCCCGATCGTCCGTCCCAGCCGGTGTGAGTCGCCAATACGGACCTCGGGTGGCCACGATGGCCGCCGCGCCCGGCGGGTCCCTGGCCTGCTGAAGCCGGCTTCGTCCCTGAGCCCGGGGCTCGGCCCGGTCGCGCCGCCCGCGCGCTTCCGATCCCGCTGTCGATCGCCCGGATTCGCTGAAGCTCACCGGCGAATCCGACGCGGGTCGGCTGTCCGCGAGCCGCGAGCAGGGCGGCCGTCGGTGCCGGGGCGGCGCGGTCGTGACGCCGGCCGCGACCCGAGGCGACGGTGGGCCCTAGGCTGGCTGTCAGCCCAACTTGGGTAATCGGTGGCGGGACCGATGGCGCGACGACGGCCGGGCTCGCCTGGGGTCGAACCCCGGGCTGAGGCACGAAGCCGGCTGAAACCGGCTGGGGACCCTCCGCGTGCAGCGGCCACAGTAGCCACTCGGATTCCCTGTCCCGACCCCAGCGGGTCTCCGGAGCCTGTGCCACTGCGGGTGGCCAGAACGGGGATGTGATGGGCAACGGGCGACGGGACGGGCGCACCGGCGGGCATCCGCCCGCCGGTGCGCCGCCTGGTCGTCGGGGCGGCGGTCAGCCGGTCGCGGCCTCCTCCGGGGCCGCTGCCGCCTCGAGGGACTCGGGGGCGGCCGGAACCGTCCCGAGGCGGCCGAAACGGGGCGGTACGGGCGGGAGCCGCAGCAGCGCGACGGCGTTGTCGTCGGCGGCGACGCGATTGTGTCGCTCCAGTCCGCAGCCGAGGCAGCGGTGGAGGATGACCTGCTCCCCCTTCGGCCGGTGAAAGGTCCCCACAGGCGCCATCAGCGCGCCACAACTGGCCGCCCGGTCACCCGGGCGGTCGCCGTCGACGTGACGGCTGTGGAGACAGAGCAGGCAGTGGTTACGGTGCCGGCCGCCGGACACGGTCGGCCCGATCAGCGCCTTGCAGCGACGGCAGCGGAACCACTCCTGGCCGTCGTCGCGGTGACGTTGTTGGCCCTTCGGCCGGTAGTCGCCGCGCCGGGACGAGGCCCGGCGGTCACTGTGCCCGCGGTCGCCTTGCCCGCGATCGGCAGCCGGTTGCGGGTCGGCGGCAAGGTAGTCAGGGTCGGCCGGTCGGGAGCGATGGTGGCGGCGATCGCGTCCTCCGGTACGGCGCGGGTCGAGTCGCTGGGTGTTGGCGCGGCGGGCGGGACGGGCGAAGTCACGGTTGAGGTCCTGGTCCCAGGTGGCGGCCGCGGCGATGGCCGTGGCGTCGAGGCGAGGCAATGGGATCTCCTGTCGTCGGCGGGGGCACCGGGGGGGTGCCCCACAGGGAGGTATGCCGATCGGCGGAGAAGAGGACAGTCGCTACCATCGGGCGTTCCTCTCACGGGGCCGGTCGCCCACACGGGGGCGGTCACGGCGGTGACGACAGGTCGACGGTGATGACGTGACGGGAGGACGTGGGCGGTCGCCGTTCGGTTGCGGGCGGCCGCCGCGGCGCACGCGGGGTGGGCCATGGCCGTCATCCCCCGGCGGCGCGGACGCCCCAAGCCGAACCGGGAGCCGGTCCGCCCACGCCTCCGATGCCGCCCGCGCCGGGTCGTCCCGCGGGCTCCAAAGGGGGAGGTCCGGGGCGCACGGCGATGCGGGCCGGCGGCGAGGCCGCGGCGGGGGTCGAAGCGGTGGGGCTACCGGATGGTCACGCCGGGATCACGACCGCGGTGCCGAGGAGCGCACGCGTCGACCGGGCGGGATGGACCCGCCCAGGACCGTGGCGTCTCAGAACGACGGGGTGCCGGTGCTTAGCGCTTCGCCCTGGCCGGGGACGCCGCCGAGGGGACAAGGACCACAGTTGCCTTGGACATGGACCCCTCCTCTGCTGGCGTTGGCCGGGACGACGCGATCGGGCCGCGGGAGCGGCACCGGCCCGGTGAGGAACCGGACGCCCCGATCCTAGGGGGCCGACGGGGGGCCGTCAAGACCCCCACCGGGCGACGCCCCGCGGTCCCGACTACGGTCCCGACCGCGGTCCCGACTACGGTCCCGACCGCGGTCCCGGCTACGGTCCGGGCAGAGCGGGCGCGTTCCGTGCACGGGCAGTCCGGCGAGGACAGGTCCGCGGCAGCTAACCTGCCGATGCTAAGGGGGACGGGACACCATGCGGTTCACGGTGCGGGCGATGCTGGGCCTCGTCCTGGCGGCGGCCGGGGCGGTCTGGTCTCTCCAGGGGCTCGGCCTGTTCCCCGGCCAGAGCTTCATGAACGGGCGGCTCGAGTGGACGATCATCGGGGCGATCGCGATCGTCGCCGGACTCGGCATGGTCACCGGCGAGCGGCGTCGCGACGGCCCCGGCTGAGGCCGCGGCGTCGCGGCGGGCGTCCGTGCCGATCATCGGGCCGCGCCCTGACCCGGGTGGCCGACCGGTCGCTCCCTCCCGGCCTGAGCCGGTGTCGATAGTGCGTCCGGGACAGTCCCCGGGCGGCTCGTGGGCAGCCCGCGTCCTCACGACCCCCGCGGTCCACCCTGCTCTCGCCCGTTGAGCGACCCGGTCGCCCAGGAGTGCGGGGACGTCCGTCGCCCACGTGGTCCGTCGCCCACGTGGTCCGTCGCCGCTGCCGGGGAGGACGTGGCCCGGGTTGCGGCAACGGAAGATGTCCGCGGCGCGGGCGTTTGGCCCGCGCGGGTACCACCTTGTCTGGTCCGCCGGACCGCCGGAGGCCGGGGTGGACGGATCGGTTGCTGGCCGCCACTCATACCGGACCCGGCTGTCCAGTGGTGGTATCGGGGATGAAGGGACGTCCGGCCCGCCCGGGGCAAGCACCGGGGTCAGCGGCTCAGGGTCGCAGCCGCCGTCAGCCGGCTGCGACCCCGCCGGGCGAAGCGCCAGCGATCACCCGGATCCGATATCAGCCCCTGCGACGCTCCCGCCCGCCTGGTAGCCCTGTGCCGGCCGACTGCCGGTCGTGAGGCGGCCCGGGACGCCCCTGTCGCACCAAAGGCCGCCGGATGGGACGGGTGGCTCGTGGTCTGTCGCGCCTCGTCGTCGGGGGGACGTCTCCGGGTCGGGGCGACGCCCGGTCCGACCGGCTGCCCACGGGGGCACGACATGCCCGCCCATGGGGGCGCAGCAAGCCGTGCCCCTACCGGCGAAACACGGTCAACGGGTGAGGAGGGCGCGTCCGGCAGCCGTCTGATACGGGATCCGGGTGATCGCTTGGGCTTCGCCCGGCGGGGTCGCGGCCGGCTTCAGCCGGCTTCGTCCCTGAGCTTGGGGCTTGCCCCGGGCGGGCCGGCACCCCCGGTACCACCACTGATCAGCCGGATTCGGTATGAGGTGGACCTTCGGCGGCCGGCGGGGGTGCCGTCCTGGCCGCCGGGCGCCCGGCGGCCGGTGGAGTCCGATCGGGTGCGGCCCGTGGGGCGGCAGCGACATCGGCGGACACGCCCTGGTCGCCCAGCGGTCGTCCGGCGGTGACCACGTCCTGGCGTCCCTCAGGGTCGCCCGGACCCGCCCACGGATCCGGCCCTGGTCCGCGGGCGGGCTAGCGACAGGGCCGTGCTCGGACCGGCAACGGTCGAGCCGGCGGCTGGGGCACGTTGGCGCGGGGAACCGTGCCGACGGCACACAGGCGGCTGTCCTCGGCCGGGAAGCTGTCGTCGGCTAGGCGGTGGCCCGGGCGGTGTTGTGGCGCACGACGGCGTCGGCCAGCGCGAGCAGGCTACCGACGCGGATCGCGCCCGGGGCGATCCGGGCAAGGGCGGCGTCGTCCTGGCGGCCGTAGCGGTCGATCACTGCGGCCCGCATGCCGACCTCCAGGGCGCCGACGCCATCCGAGCGGGGCTGGTCGCCCACGTGGACGGCGTCGTCCGGGGCGGTCGCGATGGCGGGGTGGTCGAGCGCGGCGCGGAACGTCCGCGCGTCCGGCTTCTCGTAGCCGACGAGCGCGCTGGTGATGATCGCCTCCATCTCGTGGGCGAAGGCCAGCCGCTGGCAGAGCGCGGTGACGTCGGCGTCGGCGTTGGAGATCACCGCCCGCTTGACCCCGGCCGCTCGCAGCCGGCCGAGGGCGGGCATCACCTCCGTGAACACCCGGTACTCCCCGCCGAGCGGGTCGGCCTCGAACTCGGCCAGGTAGGCGCGGCGGAGGTCGGCGACCGTGGTCGGGTCGTGGGGCATCCCCGCGGCGGCCAGCCAGCGCTCCATGTAGGCGAGCCGGAACGCCTCGCGCTCCCGGTCGGGGCGGTCGCGGATCGGCTGGATCGTGTTCTCTTCGGTGTAGTAGTCCTCTGCCACGAGGTCGGCGACGCGCAGGGTCGCGACATCGGCGGGAATGCCGACGCGGGCGCAGGCGGCGGCGAGGCGCTCCCAGCGCGTGGGGCGGAGCTCGATCAGCGTGTCGTAGAGGTCGAAGGTCACCAGGCGGACCGGACGGTCGCCGAGGGCGTCAGGGGCCACGGGCGGCGCGGGCGAGGCGTTGTCGTGGGCGGCCGGGTCGGCGGACGCCGGGCGCTGGGTCTGGGACTGGATCTGGGTCTGGGGGTCGGCCATGGGCGCGAGGCGGTCCTCTCGGGGGTAGGCGGCGTGGCCGCCGGGGCCTGATCGTCGCCCCACCGTACCACGCGGGCTGGGACGGCAAGACCGGCGCCGGCCGCGACAAACCCGGGCAGTGGGCGAGCGGCGGCCAAGCGGCGGTCGTCGGCGTGGACCACGGCTCATCGGGCACAGCTGGGAGGGGGCAGCCCCTTCGCAGGCGGTTCCGGTCGCGACCGGAACCGTGGCGGTCGGTGGGGTCCCGGCCCCAACGCGGGCCGCCTTGGTCGTGGGACGCGGCGGCCCCGAGCCGGCGGCGGCCCCGGGTCCTGGGGCTGGCTCGCCGGGTAGCGCGACCGCACGGCCGCGCGGGCGGAGCCGCCCGAGGTTGGCCGCTCAGCCTCGCCTGGACCACCGCACTCGCTCACCCAGGGCCCGGTTCGGCTGCCGGTGATCGGAGCCCCATCGGTCGCACCGGGCCGGTTCCGTCCCGAGGTCGCTGGTCGTACGATGGCGCGGTTCCGGGACCCGAAGCGGGATGCCGTGTGGCGGGCGGCCTCTCGTGAGGCTTCCCGCGAGACCTCTGGCGAAGCTTCTTGTGGGGCCGTCCGTGAGGCTCTCCGCGACGCTTCCCGGGGGGCTTCCGGTGGATTGGGGGCGGCGATGGCTGAGACCGCGGGACGCGCGTCCGACCGGATCTTCGAACGCCCGGCCGAGCTGCTGCGGGCGCTGATCCGGTTCGACACCACCAACCCGCCCGGTCGCGAGGCCGCCTGTGTCCAGTACGTCCACGGCCTGCTCGCCGCGGCGGGGATCGAGGCCCGGCTGCTGGCCCGCGACCCGGCGCGGCCCAACCTCGTCGCGCGGCTCCCCGGGCGGGGCGACGCGCCGCCGCTGCTCCTCTACGGACACGTCGACGTGGTCTCCACGGCGGACCAGGCGTGGCGCCACCCGCCCTTCGCGGGGGTGATCGCCGACGGTTACGTCTGGGGGCGCGGCGCGCTGGACATGAAGGGCGGCGTCGCGATGATGCTCGCCGCGGTGCTGCGCGCGAAGGCCGAGGCCGTGTCCCTGCCCGGCGACGTCGTGCTGGCGGTCCTCAGCGACGAGGAGGGCGTCGGCGAGTACGGGGCCCGCTACCTGGTCGAGGGACACCCGGACCTCTTCGCGGGTGTCCGCTACGCGATCGGCGAGTTCGGCGGCTTCACGCTCCACGTCGGCGGCGGCCGGCTCTACCCGATCCAGGTCGCCGAGCGGCGGTCGGGCATGGTGCGGGCGACGCTGCGGGGGCCCTCGGGTCACGCGAACCTGCCGCTGCGCGGCGGCACGATGGCCCAGCTCGGCGACCTTTTGGTCCGCCTCGACCGCCGCCGCCTCCCGGCGCACGTCACGCCCGTCACGCGGCGGTTCGTGGAGGCGACCGCCGCGGCGCTCCCGCCGGCCACCGGTGCCGTCGTCCGGCAGCTGGTCGACCCGACCCGCGCCGACGCCGCGCTGGGACAGCTCGACGCCCTCGGCGCGTCGAGTCTGGCCCAGCTCTGCGAGCCGATGCTCCGCCACACCGTCAACGCCACGGTGGTGCGCGGCGCCGGCCCGGACGTCGGCGCGATCCCGGGCGAGGTGGTCGTCGAGATGGCGGTGACCGCGCTCCCCGGCTTCGGGCCGGACGACGTGCTGGCCGAGCTGCGCGAGGTCCTCGGCGATAGCCTGGAGCTGGAGGTCCACCTCGGCGAGCCCGGCCCGGCCGAGCCGGACATGGGGCTGTTCGACACGCTCGCGGCCATCCTCGGCGAGGCCGACCCGGGGGGCGTCCCGGTGCCGTGGGTGATGCCGGCGGTGACGGACGGCCGCTTCTTCGCGCGGCTCGGCATCCAGACCTACGGGTTCCTGCCGCTGCACCTGCCCGAAGGGTTCGACTTCGCGCGGACGATCCACGCCGCCGACGAGCGGGTCCCGGTCGACGCCCTGGCCTTCGGCGCCGACGCGGTGTTCCGGGCCCTCCAGCGGTTCGGGGAGGCGGCCGGCGCGGGGTAACCCCGGAACGACCCGGCGGGCGGCTGGGGTGGCCGGGAACCGTTGCCCCTGGGAACCGTTGCCCTTTGGGGATCGTCGCTCCCGTGGGGCTACCACCGGTCGCGACATCGCCTCCCCGGCCGCCGCTTTCGACCGCGGGCGTTGGCCATCGCCTAACGGCCAAACGCGTGGGACGGCCACGCCGCGAGGACGCCCGCTGCCGTGGCGCCGGCAGCGGGAACGGTGCTCCCCGGGCGAGGACGGCAGGGTGGACCCGGCCGCGGCGGGTCATTGCCATGGAGGGATCCTGGGTGCTCGTGGCTCGGAGCGCCCGCAACACGTTCGGATCGATCACCTTCCAGGGCGGGGCCGCGGGCCTGGTCTCGGCCGGACGTCACATGCGTCGACGCTGGCGGGTGCGCGGACAGGGTCGGACGGCGCTGGGGCTCCCGTGGCGACGCGGAAGAGCGCAAACGGGTAGATCGAGCCGCGAGGGGAACCGGCGACACGGTGCTTGACGAGGTCATCGTGCCGGCCTGCGCGTGGACCCACGGTACGCCGACCTCCGAAGGCACGACGGGGCGGCGCCCGCGGAAGCCGAGCCCGGCGCCGGCCCCCGAGCCGGCCTCCCGTGGGGTGTCGGCAGACCTCGACCCACGGGTCGGCGCCGCCCTTCTGCTCCCGACCACGGAGGTCCAGCGTGAGCTCGTCGCCCTCGACGACCGCCGATCGGCTCCTCCCGACGCCGCTGACCGCCTTCGTCGGCCGGGAGCGCGAGCTCGCCGCGCTGCGGGCGTTGATCTCCCGGCGCGGCGTGCGGCTGGTCACCGTCAGCGGCCCCGGCGGCGTCGGCAAGACCCGGCTGGCGATCCAGGTCGCGCGCGACCTCGCCGACCGGTTCGCGGACGGCGTCCGCTTCGTGCCGCTCGCGCCGGTCCGGGCGCCCGAACTCGTCCTGCCGGTGATCGCCCGGCAGCTGGGCATCGGCGAGTCGGCCCCGGGCACGGTCCTCCAGGACCTGACCGAGCAGCTTGCCACCAAGGAGCTGCTGCTGGTCCTCGACAACCTCGAGCAGGTGCTCGACGCCGCGTCGGCACTCGTGCCGCTGATCGCCGGTTGCCCCGATCTCACGGTGCTCGTCACCAGCCGCGCGGCGTTGCGCGTGTCGGGTGAGCACGAGTTCGTCGTGCCGCCCCTGCCACTCCCCGGCGAGGGTGGCTCCTGGACCTTCGACCAGATCGCGCGCGCCGACGCGGTCCGGCTGTTCAGCGAGCGGGCGGAGGCGGTCCAGGTGGGGTTCCGGCTCGACGCGGCCAACGCGTGGGACGTGGCCCGCGTCTGCCACCGGCTGGACGGCCTGCCGCTGGCGATCGAGCTCGCCGCGGCGCGGACGAAGGTCTTCTCGCCCCACGCCCTCCTCGCGCGACTCGAGCGCCGGCTGCCGCTGCTGACCGGCGGCCCCCGCGACGCGCCCGCGCGGCTCCGCACCATGCGCGACGCCATCGCCTGGAGCCACGACCTCCTCGACCCCGACGAGCAGCGTCTCTTCCGGCGACTCGCCGTGTTCGTCGGCGGCTGCACGCTGGCGGCGGCGGATGCGGTCGTGAACGGAGCCAGCGACACTGGGGTCGACGTCCTCGACGGCATCTCCTCGCTCGTGGACAAGAGCCTCGTCTTGCCCGCCGCGACGAGCGACGACTCCACCGGCGAACCGCGGTTCGTGATGCTCGAAACGATCCGCGAGTTCGCCCTGGACGAGCTCACGCGCTCCGGCGAGGGAGACGCGGTCCGTCGGGCGCACGCCGACTACTTCCGCGCGCTGGCCGAGCGGGCGGAGCCGGCGCTGCGCGGCGCGGGCCAGGTCGCATGGATCGCGCGTCTCGAAGCGGAGCTCCCGAATCTCCGCGCCGTGCTGGACCGGTCGCTGGCCGGCGGCGACGTGGAGAGCGGCCTCCGGTTAGCCGGGTCGCTGTACTGGTTCTGGTTCCTGCGCAACCACGTCGACGAAGGGCGATCCTGGTTCGAGCGCGCGAGGGCGGCCGGCAGAGAGCCGGCCGCCGCCGCGGGGAAGGCGGCGATGGGCGCGGCGTTGCTCGCCTGGCGCGCCGCCGAGTACGCGGCCTCGAGGGCGTTCTGCGAGGAAGCGCTGGAGCGGTTTGACCGCTGCGGAGACCGCTGGGGCACGGCGATGGTCGTCCATCACCTGGGTCACCTCGCGGAGGACCTGGACCACGACCGGGAGCGGTCGATCGCGCTTCTCGGCGAGAGCGAGGCGCGGTTCCGGGCGATCGGCGATCCGTGGGGCGTTGCCTTCTCCCAGCGCTGCCTGGCCCGGGTGGGAATGGAGGCCGCCGGTGACCACGAGCACGTCGCGTCGTTGCTACAGGCGGCGCTGGCAACGTTCCGACAGGTCGGCGACCAGTGGAACACCGCCGTAACGCTGCACATGCTCGGCGATGCCGCCCGGGAGAACGAGCGCTGGACCGACGCGATCGTCGCCTATCAGGAGAGCCTGACCCACCACTGGGCCCAGCGAGACGCGCTCGGCGTGGCCGACGCGCTGCTGCGCCTCGCCCAGATCCTCGTCGCCCTGGGAGACATGGAGCAGGCCGCTCGCTTCTTCGGGTGTGCCGAGGCGCAGCGCGAACGGGCGGGCGTCATGGTCTACGAGCCCGTCCGGCTCGGCTACGAGCGGGCCGTCGCGGCGGCGCTCGCCGGGCTGGGCGCCGAGCGGTTCCGGACGGTGTGGGAGACGGGACGGGCGTTGCCCCTGGCCGAGGCGGTCGAGGACGCCGCCACCATCCGCATCGACCCGTCGCGGGCCCGGGATCGACCCGCGGCGTCCGGGACGGCCGAGCGACCGCGTCTGAGCGCCCGGGAGCGCGACGTGCTGCGCCTGATCGTGGAAGGGCTGTCCGACCGCGAGATCGCCGAGGCGCTGTCGATCGGCCGGCGCACGGTGAACGCGCACGTCACCAGCATCCTGACCAAGCTCGGCGTCGGCTCGCGCACGGCCGCGGCCGCCTACGCGCTCCGCCACGACCTCGACTGACTCGCCTCCCTCCGTATCCCTGCGGACCCCGCGACGCGGAAATGCCCCGAGAATCCGGTACTCATACGGATGTGCGCGGCGGCCCGACGGAGCACGATTGGGGCACGCACACCGCCGACATCGCTTGGGCCGGGCGCGCCGGCTCGGTCGGCCGTGGCGGGGAGAGGTAGGACGCCCATGCACGCGGTCTTCATCACCTTTCGCCCGGCGGTCAGCCCCGACGAGTTGGAAGCCGGTAACCGGCAGTACGCCGAGGCGCTGCGCGCCGGGGCCGCACCCGGGCTGGTCGCCAAGACCTGGCTCTCCGACGGCGCGACGGCCGGCGGCTTCTGCCTGTTCGAGGACCGTCCGGCCGCCGACCGCTACCTCGGGGGGATGTTCGCCGAGGCCGTCACCAGGAACCCCGCCGTCTCCGACATCCGCATCGAGCACTTCGCCGTCGACGAGGGCCTGAGCGCGATCACCGGCGGCCTGGGGTCCGTCGCCGTGAGCGGGCGCGGCTGAGGCGCGCGGCGGGACGTGCCGCGGCAGGTCCTCGCGGCGCGGCGGACGACCGGACGGCGCGGCGTGGCGCGCGAAGCGGGAGGGGGCGGCATGGACACCGGCCCCGCGGTCGGTGGCCTGCACCGCCTGCGCCTGACGGTGACCGAGGGGGGCGGGCGCGCGACTTTTCCACCCGGGTGCTCGGCGTCCAGGCCGTCGCCGAGTTCGGGCCGTCCGTCCCGGTCGGCGTGGGGTACGTCTCCCTCGGCCGGAGCCCGGCGTCCGACCTCTCCCGGGTAGCAGTCGGCGACCGGTACGACGAGAATCGGGTCGGCCTCGACCACCTGCGTTTCGGGGGGGCCAGTCCCAGCCGAGTTGGAGTCGGCCGCGCGGCGCCTGGATACCGTCGGCGTGCCGCACGGCGGCATCACCGGCCTCGGCTCGGATTCCCGCCGCTCCATCCTGGCCGACCGCGACCCCGACAACATTCAGCTTGAGCTGGCCGCGAGCTACGACGAGCGAGGGGACGAGGGATGACGGAGGAGCGACCGGACGCGGGGCCGGCGGAGGGAACGGTCCTCCCGATGTGGGAGGAGCCCGATGTCGTCGGGGCGTTCGCCCGGTGGCACCCGGCGGCCGTGGTGTTCTACCGCCCGGCCACCGAGGCCCTCCTCGCCGCGGCCGGGGTGGCGCCGGGGACGCGTCTGCTCGACGTGGGCACCGGCACCGGCATCCCCGCCGTGCGGGCCGCCGAGCTGGTCGGCCCGGACGGCGTAGTCGCCGCCACCGATCCCTCGGCCGGCCTCCTCGCCGCGGCCGAGGCCAACGCCCGGGCGGCCGGGGCGGGCAACCTCTCGTTCCGGCGCGCCGGTGCCGAGGCCCTCCCCTTCCCCGACGCCGGCTTCGACGCGGTCGTCAGCCACCTGGGGCTGATGTTCGTCGCCGACCTGCCGCGCGCCCTCGCCGAGGTCCGGCGCGTCCTGTGTCCGGGCGGGCGCGCCGCCTTCCTCGCCTGGGGACCCTACGCGGAGAACCCGTTCTGGACCGTGTTCCACGGCCTCGCGAAGCGCTACCGGGAGGGGGCCGCGGCCGAGGAGGACCAGGAGGTCGAGACCGACCCTGCGCCGGAGGAGGAACCGGACCCGCGTCACCCCTTTCGCTTTGCGGAGCCGGGCTCCCTGTTGGCCGCGCTGCGGGCGGCTGGGTTCGCCGATGCGCGCGAAGAGACCCGGCGGGTGAGCCTGCGGCTGCCCGACCCGGAGCCGATCCGGCGGTTCTGGCTCGACGTCGGCCGCGCCGACGAGGACCTGCCGGCACCGCGGCGGCAGGCGTTCCGGGACGAGGTGCTGGCGGCCTACCGGGCCTTCGCGGCGGGTGACGGGGTGGAGCTGCCGGCCGTCTTCGTCGTGGGGTCGGGGGCCACCCCGTCGGCGCCCCTGCGACCGCGGACCTGATCGCCGAGCACGGTGTGGTCGGCCCGCGACCGGGGTGACCCTGGGATCGGATCGGTGGCCCCCGCCGCCTCCCCGTCGAAGATCCCGCCTGTTCTGTTCGGCCGGGCGGTACGCGTTCCGGCCGTGGGCATGATCGGCGCCGCCCGCTGCCGACGATAGACGCCTGGAGGAGATTGGTGACCGTCACCGGCCCGGTGCCCGCGGCACCCGATGATGTCGATCCAGCCTGGCTGACCGCGGCGCTGCGCGCGGGCGGCGCCCTCCCGCGGGGGGAGGTGGTCGGGGTGGACTGGGCGCGGATCGGCGAGGACCGGGGCTTCACCGGTGTCGTCGTCCGCCTCCACCCGCGCTACGCGGGCGCGAGGCCCGGTGAGGCGGGCCCGCTGTCGCTCGTCGCCACGTTCCCCACCGCCGAGCGCGCGACGCCGTCCGCCTACCGTGCCGCCCAGGGGCGCGATGACGCCGCCGCCCGGCGCCACGACGGGCGCTGCGCGGGAGGTGCGGTTCTACCGGGAGATCGCCCCGCGCGGATCGTCGCCGGCGCCCCGGTGCTACTACGCCGCCGCCGACGATGACGCCGGCCGCGTCGTCCTCCTCCTCGACGACCGCGCCGACGCCCGGGCGGGCGACGCGCTGGCGGGCTGCTCGGCGGCGGAGGCGGGACTCGTCCTCGACGCCATGGCGCCGTTCCACGCCCGGTGGTGGAGACTCCCCCCGGACGCCGCCCCCTGGCTCACGCGCTGGGGCGGCGACCCCGATGCCCGGCGGGCGCGGTACGCTGGCCAGGTCGCGCCTTTCCTGGCGCGGTTCGGCCCCGAGCTGCCTCCGGCCGTGCGCGCGGTGGTCGAAGGGCTGGCCACGCGCCTGGCCGACGTGCTCGCCGCCCTGGCCGGCGCGCCGGTCACGGCCGTCCACGCCGACCTCCACCTCGACAACATCCTGTTCGGTCCGGTCGGCGCGGCGCCCCCGGTGACGGTGCTCGACTGGCAGGGCATCAGCCGGGGCGTGGCCGCGGTGGACGTCGCCCTCTTCCTGGTCGGCTCCCTCGCCGCCGAGGAGCGGCGGGCGGCGGAGGACACCCTTCTCCGGCGCTACCACACGTCCCTCGTCGAGCACGGCGTCGACGGGTACCCGCTGGGGCGTCTGCGCGACGATTATTGCCGGGCGATGCTCCTCCACCTCGTGGGAACCGTCGGCTGGCTCACGGGCGCCGACCCGACCACGCTCGCCGGCCGGGAGCGGGCGCTCGTCGACGCCGCCCTCGGGGACGGGCGACTCATCGCGGCGCTGCTCGACCACGCCGCCGCCGGGCTCGTCGCGGCGTCCCGGAGCGTGTCCTGAATCGTTACCGCTCGCCCACTAAGAGCCGTGAACCGGCCTCCGGCCGGACCCAATCCGCCCCCCTGACGGCCCTTATGGGGCCGCCCGAGGCAGCCCGAAGCCAGCGCCGACCATCTGGAAGCCACGCCCTGACCGTGCGCATCACGTCCTCGGTCGGCAACCGTGCTCCGACCGACGGGGCGCGCCTCACCAGTCGCCCCCTGGCTGCGGTGAACGCGTCGACCTTCCTCGGCCCGAAGTACCGCACCGGACCAAGCGGCCGCAGACGGCACCGGCGACCCCGTGGGGCGTCGTCATGCGGGGGCGGGCGCCAGCGTCGACCGGGTCACCGGCTTCGTAGCGATGGCGCCGCGGGTCGCACCCGACGGGTTCACGGCGGAGGCGTTCGGGGTGCGGGTGGTACTCGCCGGCCGTGCCGTTCTCAGCGCCGCACTGCTGGTGCCGTTCGCCCACGTCGTGACCGAGGCGGCGACGCATGGGGCGCGACAGCGGCGGACCCTCCCGCGGCCAATGACGGCGACCATCTCGGTGGGTACGACGACGCCGCCCCCGTGGGTCCGCGCACCCACCCCCAGCGGTCGGGCCATCCTCCGAGTGCCACGCCGGTCGCGGCGACGGGGGGCTGTTGCCGTGGGAGACCGGCACCTCCGGCGTCGGAGGGGGCAACTCCGCGGCTTGAGGTGGCACCCATGCCGCGACCCGCCACCACGCGCCGGCCTTCCGCCGCGCGCCCGGCACCGGCATCCTGGCTGGAGTTGGTCCGCGCGTGGCCGACGCCCCCAGGGCGGGCTCGGCGGCGTCTCGGTCGGACGGTCTCGGTCGGACGGTCTCGGTCGGACGGTTCCTCGTGGCCACGGCCCCGGCGGGGACGGACCGATGGGACGGCGCCCCGGGAGCCGCCGGCGGCGTGGTCGCATCGCCCGACCGGGACGGCGCCCCAATTGGACGCGGCGCCAGCATCCGGTAGTGTGTGAGGCGGGGACCCCGGCGTCGGTGGCCGGGTCACGAAGCGGCACGAGGAGCGGACCATGGCGACCACGGGGGACGGCATGCGTGACGTGCGGCGGGAGCTCGAGGAGGAGACCCTGCGGGTCACGCTCGATGCGGTGCGCTGGCTGGGGGCCGTGACGCGGGGCGACCTCTTCGACCCGTTCCACGAGGACGAGGCGATCGGCCACACGCGCGACACCGAGCGGACGAAGGTCGCGCGCCACGTCGTCCGGTACGTGCCGGCGCTGCTCGATCGGGTCCGCGCGGCCGACACCGAGCCGGTCGCCCCCAGCCAGGAGCGGCCCGGGGGCGCCGCGCCGGAGGCGGCCGGCTCCGCGCCGGGTCCCGCCGTCCGGTCGGCGGGCAACGGCGGGTAATCTGCGTCCCAGCCTGGCTGACCGTTCGGCCGGGCCCGCCCGGGGCAAGCCCTGGGGCTCCGGCACGAAGCCGGCTGCGGGTCCGCCGGGCCATGCTCAGGCGATCGCCCGGCTACGGTGCAATGCGCGCCCCGGACCGGCCGACCGGCCGGCCGGCCTGGTCCGATCGGCGTGCGGTCCCCGGAAGGGCAGGCTGCCCGCAAGGAGGGCGGATGGAAGCCCATCGCGTCTGGACGGTCATCACCCCGCTGGCCGTGCTGCTCGCCCTGACGCTTGCCCTCGCCCGCGACGGCGGGCCGCTCCCCGGTGACGAGCGGGTGGCGCGCGCGCTGGCCGACGCGCCCGACGGGATCGCCGAGGCCGTGAGCCGCGTGACCAGCCTTGGCGTCTGGAGCGCCGTCGTGCTCGCCGGCGCCGGCGCGCTCGCGCTCGGCGGCCGGCGCCGGGATGCGCTCCTGCTGCTCGGCGCCGTGGTCTCGGCCGAGCTCGTGTCGCTTGCGCTCAAGGAGATGGCCGATCGGCCGCGCCCGCCGGCGGCGACGATGGAGGGGCTCGCCGCGACCGGGTCGTTCCCGAGCAGCAGCGTCGTGCGGGTCGGCGTCGCGCTGGGCGTCCTCGCGCTGCTCTGGGCCGGGGCGCGCCCCGGCCGGCACCTCCTGGTCGCCGTCGGCTACGCGCTCGTCCTGGCGCTGGTGGGCGCGGCCCGCGTCGCGGCCGGCGAGCACTGGCCGTCGGACGTGCTGGGCGCCGTCCTCCTGCTGGCCGTCTGGCTGCCGCTCGTCGCGGCGACGTGGGGGCGGCTCGCGTTCGCCGCCCACGGGGACCGGCGCCCCGGCGCCACGGCGGCGAGTCCGCGGTAGCGCGGCGCGGCAGTCCGCGCCGCGACCGCTGCCGAGACGCCTGGCTGGTCCGTGGGGTGGCACCACCACCGCGCGTCACGCCCCGGGAAGCGTGACCGCGACCTCGAGTCCGCCCGTCGGGCGCGGGGGCGCCTCGACCACGCCGCCGTGGGCGTCGGCCACCGCCCGCACGATCGAGACGGCGGGTCCACCTCGGGGACCCGCCGGTCGACTGGGCGACGGTGCGGAGCCGGGACGACCTCGCCCCGTTCCTGTTCAACCGTGATCCGCACTTCGCGGAGGTCGTCGAGTCCGCCGTGCTGGCGGCGGGGCGGCCGGTGCTGCTCGTCGCGGGCGCGCTCCACCTCCTGCGTGGCCAGGCCCCCGGGGCCGCGCCGACCGGCCGCCCCGCCGCACCGGCCGGTGGGACCGTCGTCGAGATCCTCGAGCGGGCGCGCCCGGGGACGACGTTCGTCGCGGTGCCGCACCTCGGCTTCGGCGACCGGACCGCGGAACTCGAGGCGAACCTGGCCCCGTGGCCGACGCCGTCGATCGCGCCCGTGGCGGGGACGTGGCTCGGCGCGCTCGACGCCTCGCTCGCCTTTCCGCTGAGGATGGTCGGACCCGACGGGGAGCCCATGGACCCGTTCGCGGGCGTGACCCTCCGAGACGTGGTCGACGCCTACCTGTACCTCGGCCGGCTCGAGAACCTGAGCGCGGTGGTCGAGTCACCCTTCATCGTTCGGGACGACGCCTACTTTCAGGAGTTGAGGCGCCGGCACGACCTGATGGGCCAGCCCCTCGACGAGGAGCGGCCCCACTACGTCCGCTACGGCGTGCCCGCCCGGACGCTCGACGCTCCCCCACCCGTGGCCGATGGCGACCCAGAGGCCGGCCCCCGTCGGCCGCGCATCGCTGGGTAAGCCGGCCGTTTCGTCCGGGATCCCGCCGCGCGAAACGGCCGCCGCCCGGTGGGCGTTTCGAACGGTGCGCGGGCCCGCGCAGACATCCCGGGACGCAGACCACCGATCACGACTCACGACAGCGCAGACAGGAGTGACATGCGACATGAACGCCACACGCGTCCGGTTTCCGATACGGAGCCTGATCGGCCTGATCGGGTTGGTCCTGGCCCTCGCCGCGGCGGCGGTCCCGTCCGCCGCGGCGCAGGGTGGGACCGGGGGCTCGATCGCCGTCTACGCCTACGCCTGTCCCCCCGGGTTCACCGGCGGGGACTACGATGAGTGCCGGGCGACGCCCCTCGCCGGGGCGAGCTTCATGGCCTTCGCCGCCGGGCAGGACAACGGGGTCGGTGCCACCACCGACGCCGACGGTGCCGCTGCCCTCTCGCTCGCCGCCCTGGGAGGCGGCACCATCAACGTCGCCGTGACCGCGCCCGAAGGCTACGAGTCGGCCTTCGTCGCCTGCTCGCAGGAGTACGGCGCGATCGAGCCCGGCATCACCTTCGCCGACCTGGCGGCGGACGCCTTCGTCACCTGCGAGTGGTACTTCGTGCCGCTGGTCGGTGACCCGGGCGGCGACCCCCCGACGGACGAGGACGGCACGCTCACGATCACCGCCTACGCCTGCCCGGAGCGCTTCGACGGTGACGACTACGCGGCCTGCCGCGAGCAGCCGCAGGCGGGCGTGAGCTTCTCGGTCTTCGCCGACGGCTCCGACAACGGTGTCGGCGCGACGACCGACGCGTCGGGCACGGCCAGCGTCGCGCTGTTCGCGGCCGACCTGCCGGGTGGCATCACCATCGCCACAGACCTGCCCGCCGGGTACGCGAGCTTCGAGGTCGCCTGCCAGTCCGAGCCCGGGGTCGCCGCCGAGTACGTCTACACCGACACCGGGATCAGCCTGGTCGATGTCCAGGACGGGGCCGAGATCGCCTGCGCCTGGTTCAACATCCCGGCCAAGGGCGACGACCCGACGCCGACCCCGAGCGGCGGCGACGACCCGACGCCGACCCCGAGCGGCGACGACCGGACCCCGACTGCCACGCCGGGCGTCGCGAGGCTGCCGAACACCGGGACCGGCGCGGTCGAAGCCGCGACGTCCGGGCAGACGCTGGCGCTGGGCCTGCTGGTGGCCGCGGGCGTGGCGACGACGCTGGTTGTCACGGGGCGCCGTCGCCGCGCGTAGCCGACGGACCGGTCTCGGCTGAAGGCTCCGCCGCGGAGGAGCCTCGCCGCGTTGAGACGCATGGCGGGTCGACTCCACCTTGACAGGAGTCCCAGGACTCCTGAGGACCTGAGCGGCGGCCCGCGGCTTCGGCCGCGGGCCGCCGCGCCCTATCGCGTCATCACCGGAGGGCGGGCCGCGTCGAGCCCGTCGCCACGGCTCCCCCGCCCGGTAGAGGGCGCCCCGATCGACCCCCGCGGAGCGTCGGCCGGGGACGCCCGGGAACCCGCGCCGCGGCGACGACGTCCCGGGGGTGGCGGGGCCGCCGGGGCTCGGCCGCCGGGCACGAGGGGAGCGGGGCCGCCGGAGTGCGACCATCGGCCGGCGGGGCGGCGGGGCGGCGGGGCGTCGGGGCGGCGGGAACGGTCGGTCGGGGCGGAATGCGGGGTGCCAGCCCTCGACAGACCCCGTACCCTGGGATCGTGGGGACGTCGAGACTCGATCGCCCCAGCGTCGGGCGAGCGATCGCCTGGCCCCGGCGCGGCGGCGCGGTAGGCGAGGATCGCTGTGGACCGGTCGGAGGCACACCCGGTGGGCCAGGGGCCGCAGGTGCTGGGAGATGCCCGCGCCGACGCCCCGCGCCGGCCGTCGCCGGAGGCCGCCGCGCGGACTCCCCGCGTCGGCGAGGTCGTCCGCGGGGCGGTCGGCTTCGCCTTCCGCCCGACCCGTCGGAACCGTCTCCACTGGGCCTCGTGGGCGCTCGCCCTGGGCGTCGAGCTGGCGCTCGCGGCGGTCCTCCGGGACGGCCAGGTCTACGGCTGGGAGAAGTGGCTCACCCGCCGCTTCCAGGAGGTGCCGGGCCGGGGAGTCGTCTTCGACGTCTCGTCGACGCTGACCAACACGCTCTCGGTGTCGTTCGCGGCGCTCTTCGCCGGGATCGTCGCCGTCGTCCTGCTGCTGGGCCACCGCGGCGCGGCGGCGCTGCTGCTGCTCACCTTTCCGCTGCACGTGCTCGCGCTGTTCCCCAAGGCGCTGGTCGATCGGCCGCGACCGTCGCCCGCGTTCGGGGACATCTACGGGGTGGGGGGCGGGCAGAGCTTTCCCTCCGGCCACTCCGAGTACGCCGTCACCTTCTACGGCTTCCTGGCGTACCTGATCGTGCTCCGCCTGCGCCGGCGGTGGCAGCGGGCGGTGGTGCTCGCCGCCTGGGTGCTCCTCGTGCTGGCGACCGGGTTCGGCCGGGTCGCCCTGGGTCGCCACTGGCCGCTCGACGTCCTGGCCTCCTACCTGATCGGCCTCGGCCTGCTCTCGGGGATGGTCTGGCTCCACACGGCGTTCCGCTACGCGAAGCGGGGCGGCGGCCCGTGACCATCAGGTCCGGCCGACCGGCGGGCTCTGGCGGCAAACCGCCCCGCCTGCCTGGCCCGGCGTCGCCCGCCCGGCACGGGTGCTACCCTTGGAGATGATGTTGCGCCAGCTCGCGTCGTCCGGTCCCGTCCTCCGCGCCTGCCTCCGCGAGGCGGTGCTCCTCGGCGCCCCGGTCGCCGTGTTCCTGGCGCTGCTCCTCCTCATCGACCACCGGGACCCGACGTCGCTCGACCGCCGGCTCGCGGGGGAGATCCAGGCGATCCCCTGGGGGGCGCTCTCGTTTCTCCCCCGGCTGGGCTCGGATCTCGGGGGCGGCCTCGTCGGCTTCTACGTCGCGCCGGTCGTCGCGGCCGGGACGTTCCTCGCCCGGCGGCGCTGGCGCCTGCTGGGCCTGCTGCTTGCGGTCTTCGTCCTCCACTTCGCGCTGATCTCGCCGAAGCTGTTCGTCGAGGCCTACCGCCCGTCGCCCGCGTTCGGCGTCGAGGGGGCCGGCGGCCTCGCGAGCTTCCCGAGCGGCCACGTCCAGTGGGCCGCGTCCTTCTACGGGTTCCTCGCCTACCTGGCCTGGCGCGCCGCGCCGCGGCGGCTCCGCCCGGCAGTGCCCCTGGCCTATGTCGCCCTCGTCCTCGCCACGATGCTCGGCCGGATCGATCTGGGACGGCACTGGCCGGTCGACACCGTGGCCGGGGTGCTCGCGGGGCTGATCGCGCTGCGCCTCGTCGTCGCCCTCGACGCCTGGCCGTGGCGGTCAGCCCCCGCGGCGATCGATGCCCCGGTCCGGCCGTCGCCCCCCGCCCGGGCCAACCCGACGGCGCGCACCGCCGCCTGACGGGGGCCGCGCCGCCGCGAGAACGCGCCCCGCGCGGTGGCGATGGACGACGCGCCGGCGACACGCGCGCCCCGTATGGGCGATCGGGCCGCCGCCGCGAGGTTCGGCGCTAGACCCCGGTGGGAAAAGTCTCCGCGGGCTCGTCGGTCGTCTCGCCGGCGCTCCACTCCAGGGGCGTGACGGCGGTCGTCTCGTCGAGGTGGAGGATGACGTCGAACTGATCGGGCAGCCGGGCCTCGAAGTAGTGGCTGACGCGCTCGGTGTCCGGGCGGTAGATCACGCCGATCGCGCGCTCCAGGCGCGGCCCACGCAGTTGCTCGGCGACGTCGGGGTCGCGCAGGTCGAGCAGGAAGTCGCGCGGCCCGGCGTCGGCGACCTGGTGGAAGAGCGCCTCGTAGCTGCCGGGCAGGGCCGGGCGGACGCGCTTCCGGACGGGGGGCTCGTCCCAGTCGGAGGCGGCGGTGACGCTGCCGTGGTCGGTGCTGAAGCCGACCAGCGTGGCCGCGCGGCCGCGGCGCTCGCGGACGAGCTGGCCCAGGTTGAGTTCGCCGCCCTCGCCGAGCTGGGTCGCCCGGGCGTCGCCGAGGTGGGAGTTGTGGGCCCAGACCGCGACCCGGGTCGTCGTGCCGCCTCGCTTGGCGTCGAGGTGGCCGACCAGCGCTTCCAGCGTCTCGGCCATGTGGCGGTCGCGCAGGTTCCACGACGAGACCCGGCCGCGGAACATCGCGCGGTAGTAGGCCTCGGCGTTCTTGGCCAGCCGCGCGTTCTGCTCGGCGGCGAAGTAGGCGTCCTCGGCCACCTGGCCATCGCGCCCGGCGTAGTCGGGCGCGGCGCGACGCAGCTCGAGGAGCTGGTTGACGACGGCGTCCTCGCACGGCTCGGCGGTGCCGAACCCGGTCGCCGCGCCGTAGGCCTGGGGATCCTCGCCGAAGTGCTCGAAGCAGCCGTAGCGGTCGCGGGCGCGCCGCGCGGCGTCGGGGTCGACCTCCTCCAGGTAGCCGATCACCGCCGCGATCGACTCGCCGAGGCTGTAGAGGTCGAGGCCGTAGAAGCCGACCCCGGGCGCGCCCGCCGGCAGCGCGGCGTTGTGGTCGCGCAGCCAGGTGACGAAGTCGAGGACGACCTCGTTGCGCCACATCCACTGCGGGAAGCGGTTGAAGTCCCCGAGCGCCGCCTCGGCGTCGGGGTCGTCGCCGCTGCCCTGGACGAAGCAGTTGACGCGGTACGCGGCGGGCCAGTCGGCCTCGACCGCGACGGCGGTGAACCCCCGCTCGGTGATCAGCCGCTTGGTCAGGGCGGCCCGGCGGGCGTAGAACTCGTGGGTCCCGTGGGAGGCCTCGCCGAGCAGCGCGAAGCGGGAATCGCCGATCAGATCGAGCAGGCCGGCGTCGTCCCCGACGTCGGCGGCGAGCGGCCGGGCTGCGGCGAGCACGGCCCCCGCGGGCGACGCCGCCCGCCCCGGCCCCGGGTTGCCGGTCC
>CADCWG010000211.1 GCA_902806335.1 uncultured Thermomicrobiales bacterium
GACACCGATCTCGGGCGGTCGTCCGGCCCGGGCGGACACCGATCCCGGGCGGTCGCCCAGCGCGGGCGGTCGCCCCGGGGCTCAGCCCGCGCGGGAGACCTCACCCGCGCCGACCCCGGGCCGCGAGACCCGCTCGCCGACCAGGTCCGGCTCCTGGCCCAGGCCGTGGCCCGCGCCGGTCTCCGCCTCGCCGTGGGCTTCGAGGTCGGCGAACTCCGGCTCAGGCGCGGAGTCGGACAGCGGTTGGAGCAACCACGCCAGCCCGCCCAGCAGCAGCACCAGGCCGGCGATCGCCGCGATCAGCTGCTTCCAGCCGAACCCCTCGCCGCCGCCGGTCAGCCCGAGGGGGTCGGCGAAGACCGCGCCGACCATCAGCAGCCCGCCGGCCGCGACCAGTCCCAGTGCCACCCCGCGCGCCGCGGGGGGCAGCGACGACCCGGTCTCCATCCCGGTCACCTCCTGGGTCCCCGTCGACCGGCGTCTCCCGGCGCCGGCCGCGCGGTCCGGGGCGGCCGGGGAAAACCGGACCCGGCGGCGGGCGTCACCCACCCACCGCCAGCGTGTCCGTTATCCGCTTCGGATGGGCCGCAGGATACCACGCGAACGTTAAGACTCTCGCGACGGCCTCGGGGCGCCGTCCGGACGTCCCCGCGCTACCGCCGACGGCGGTGGTCGTGCCGTCGTGCCAGAGGCCCGCGGGGCGCCCTTGACCGGTCCGGCACGACCCACGAAGATTGCGCCGTCGGAGCGCCTTTCCGCGCCCCGAGCGACGGTCGCGGATGTCCGTCTCTGGCGGCGACGCGCGGTCGTCGGATCCCGAGGACGGGGTGCCGCCGCCCACGGGCGCGGCGAGGCGATCCGGCGGCGCGACGACGACGCGGGGAGTAGGCATGAGCGGACGCGACGGGATCGGAAGCGAGGCGCCCCGGACGGTGGGCCAGCGCGGGCCACGCCCGGTCTGGCAGCGCTTCGGCGCGATGGTCGCCCTCGCCGTGCTGGTCCTCGGCACCCTCTCCGCCTGCGGCGACGACAACACCCGTCCCTACACCCACATCAGCCCCACCACCGGCGTCGCCGACGACATCCAGGGCCTCTACAAGCTCGTCTTCTGGATGGCGCTCGTCGTCTTCGTCCTCGTCCAGTTCCTGATCGTCTATGCCGCGATGCGCTTCCGCCGCAAGCGCAACCAGAACACCCGGCCGCCCCAGATCCACGGCAACAAGACCCTCGAGATCGCCTGGACCATCATCCCGGCGCTCGTCCTCCTGACGATCCTCGTGCCGACGATCCAGACGATGTACGAGTTCGACGCCCAGGCGGACGAAGTCGACGACGCGCTGGTCGTGAACGTCTATGGCAAGCAGTGGTGGTGGGAGGTCCACTACCCGCAGTTCCCGGTGTCCCAGTACCGGAGTCCGGCCGACGGGAGCCTGGTCGGCGAGCCCCAGGTGCTGATGACGGCCAACGAGGTCCGGGTCCCGGTCGGCCGCAAGGTGCGCTTCAACCTCTACTCGAACAACGTGATCCACTCCTTCTACATCCCGCGGATGTCCGGCAAGATGGATGTCATCCCCGGCCACGAGAACTACCTCGCCTTCACCCCGCGCGAGGTCGGCACGTTCTACGGCGAGTGCACCGAGTTCTGCGGCGTCTCCCACGCCTGGATGCGCTTCGTGGTGAAGGCGGTCGAGCCGGCCCAGTTCGACGCCTGGGTCGCCGCCTACAGCGCTCCGCCATCGGTCGTCTCCCAGCAGTTCTCGACCGACGGCGACGTCACGAAGCCGCCCGCGTCCTTCGGTCTCTGCGTGACCTGCCACAACGTCAACGGCACCACCGCCGGCGCCGCCCGGGGTGGGTTGGCGACCGACCCGACCAGCGTCAACGCCGCGCCGAACCTGACGCTCTTCGGCTGCCGCGACACGATCGCCGCCGGCCTGCTCGAGAACACCCCCGAGAACCTGGCGACCTGGCTCGACAACCCCGCCGCGGTCAAGGAGGGCAACTTCATGTCCTCCGCGATCAAGGACGAGACGCTGACCGACGAGCAGATCACCGAGCTGGTCAACTACCTCGAGTCCCTCAAGCCGGCGGAAGGCTGCTACGAGCCGCCGGGCGGCGAGGGCGGGCCCACCAACCCGGACGTGGTCCCGGTCGTCTCGTCGGTCCCCGTCGGCCAGCAGCCCGCCCTCCCGGCGCCGCCGCCGGTCGCGTCGTAGTGCCCACGGTCGTCACCACGACCGACCGCCGGACGTTCGGCGATACTCCCCCGACGCGCGGCGGTCGCGCCGTCGGATCACCACCCACGACGCGCGACACCCCCCGACGGGGATGACCACGAAGCGACGACGATCCGCACCGATGTCATCGTCAGCGACCGACGACTGGGCCGCGGGGGCGGCCGGTGCCGGCCGGGTGGAGCGATCCGCCGCGGTGGGCGCGAGAGCGAAGGGGTAGGGATCCGGGCATGGCCACCATCGCGCAGCCACAGCCGCAGACGATCGCCCGGCCGGCGGTCACGACCCGGTCGACCGGCCTCTGGTCGTGGCTGACCACGGTCGACCACAAGCGGATCGGCATCCTCTACGGCGTCACCGCCTTCCTCTACCTGCTGATCGGCGGGCTGGAAGCGATGGTCATGCGCGTCCAGCTGGCGGCGCCCGAGAACGACCTGATCAGCCAGAACCGCTACAACGAATTCTTCACGATGCACGGCACGACGATGATCTTCCTCGCGATCATGCCGCTCAGTTCCGCCTTCTTCAACTACGTGGTCCCCCTCCAGATCGGCGCCCGCGACGTCGCCTTCCCCCGCCTCAACGCCTTCAGCTACTGGGTCTTCGTCGCCGGCGGGCTGATCCTCAGCCTGAGCTGGCTCGCCAACGCCGCGCCCAACCAGGGCTGGTACGGCTACGCGCCCCTCACCGAGCGGCTCTCCGGAGCCGCCGGCACCTACGGCATCGAGCGAAACGTCGACTTCTGGGCGCTCGGTCTCCAGGTCCTCGGCGTCTCCTCGGTCGCCGCCTCGCTCAACTTCGTGATCACGATCCTCAACATGCGCGCCCCCGGCGTGACCCTGATGCGGATGCCGATCTTCTGCTGGTCGACGCTGATCACCTCGATCCTGATCGTGCTCGCCTTCCCGGCGATCACCGTCGCGCTGATCCTGCTCTCGATGGACCGCTTCGCCGGCACCCACTTCTACATCCCCTCGATCTGGGACGGCACCAACCTCATCCTGACCGGCGGCGACCCGCTGCTCTGGCAGCACCTGTTCTGGGTCTTCGGCCACCCCGAGGTCTACATCCTGATCCTGCCGGCCTTCGGCATCGTCTCCGAGATCATCCCGGTCTTCAGCCGCAAGCCGCTCTTCGGCTACGCGGTGATGGTCTACGCGATCGCGGCGATCGCCTTCCTCGGGTTCGGCGTCTGGGTCCACCACATGTTCGTGACGGGCCTCGGCCCGACCCCCAACGCCGTCTTCTCCGCCAGCACGATGCTGATCGCGATCCCCACCGGCGTGAAGATCTTCAACTGGGTCGGCACGATGTGGGGCGGCCAGATCAAGTTCACCACCCCGATGCTGTTCGCCGTCGGGCTGGTCTCCCAGTTCACGATCGGCGGTATCTCGGGCGTGATGCACGCCTCGCCGCCGATCGACACCCACCACAACGACACCTACTTCGTGATCGCCCACTTCCACTACGTGCTCTTCGGCGGCAGCATCTTCGCCCTGCTCGCCGGCATCTACTACTGGTTCCCGAAGATCACCGGCAAGCTGATGGACGAGCGGCTGGGCAAGATCCACTTCTGGGTCACGTTCGTCGGCTTCAACGTCACCTTCTTCCCGATGCACTTCCTCGGCCTGGAAGGCATGCCCCGCCGCTACGCCTCCTACGCCGCCGGCTCGGGCTGGGGCTTCTGGAACCTGATCGTCTCGTCCGGGTCGTTCGTGCTCGGCGCCAGCTTCCTGATCTTCCTCTACAACGTCGCCAAGAGCCTCCAGCACGGCAAGCCGGCCGGCAACGACCCGTGGGACGCGGCGACCCTGGAGTGGTCGATCCCGTCGCCGCCGCCGGTCTACAACTTCCGCGAGATCCCGATCGTCCGCCACCGCGACCCGCTCTGGGAAGAGAAGTACGGCCACGCCGGCGGCGAGGGGCACCAGGCCGAGGAGTCGCTCGACATCTCGATCGCCGGCAAGACGATCTCCGTCGGCGAGGTGCCCGACGAGGACCCGACCGAGCAGGCCGAGCGGCGGCTCGACGCCGGCGACACCCACGACATCCACATGCCGAACGCGTCGTTCTACCCGCTGGTCGCGGGGCTCGGGCTCTTCCTGAGCATGATGGGGCTCATCTTCAGCTACCCGCGGCTGCCGATCGGCGCCCTCGACCTACCGATGCTGACCCTCGCCGGCCTGGTCACCTTCCTGGTCGGGATCTACGGCTGGTCCTTCGAGCCCGCGAGCTAGACGCGGGGCGCGGGCGGCGGGAGCCCCGACCGGGCACCGCCCGCCCCGCGCCCCCTGGTTCCCATCCCTCAGGAGGTCGACGTGGCGCAAGCGGTACAGGCCGGGCAGGCCAGCGGGGCCGGGCACGACGCGGGGCACGGGCACGCCGACCACCCGCCCACGAGCCTCGGTCTCGACCACCGGAAGCTGCTGATGTGGGCCTTCCTGGCCTCCGACTGCGTCTTCTTCGCGTCGCTGATCGCGACGTTCATGCTCTACCGCAACCGGTCCCAGCAGCTCGGCGAGGGCCCGTTCCCGAGCGAGTTGCTCGACATCCCGTTCACGTCGGTCAGCGCCGGCGTGCTCCTGCTCAGCTCGTTCACGATGGTGCTGGCCGTCGGCAGTCTCGGCCGCAACAACATCCGCGCCACCCGGATCTGGCTCGCGGCGACCTCGTTCCTGGGCGTGGTCTTCCTCAGCGGCCAGTACTTCGAGTTCACCGAGTTCTACCATGAGGGCCTCTCGCTCCAGACCAACATGTTCGGGGCCTCGTTCTTCACCCTGACCGGCCTCCACGGCACCCACGTCGCCATCGGCGTGCTCTGGCTGCTCACGCTCCTCTTCGTCTCGCTGCGCGGCGGTCTCAGCGAGAAGGACGCGATCAACGTCGAGATCGCCGGTCTCTACTGGCACTTCGTCGACATCGTCTGGATCATCATCTTCACGCTCGTCTACCTGATCCCCTACCAGGACGCGCCGAGCGGCGAGGGCGAGCAGGAGACGGAAGCGTTCGTGCGCCTCTGGCACCTGCTGCCGTTCGTCTAGGCGCCGCCGGTCGCCGGCCCTCGGCCCGCAGCCAGCGACGCGCCGGGTGTCGGCTGGGTTGGGGGCAGGGCACGACCAGGGCGCCGCGCCACCGGCACATCGATTGCTGACGACCGACCGCTGACGGCCGAGGGCGAGGGCCCCCGGCCGCGACCGAACGGAGCGACACATGGCCGACGCGGACCTCGGGCACGGGCGAGCCGGCATGGGGCACGACGCCGTCCCGAGTCTCGACCAGGAGGGACACGACCACCCGGGGGAGAGCGTCTACACCCGCGTCGTGCTCGTGCTGGCGCTGATCACGATCGTCGAGGTCGCGATCTACTACGTCGAACAGCTCAGCGACGTTCTGGTGCCGATCCTGGTCACCCTTTCGGCGATCAAGTTCGTCGGGGTCGTCGGCTGGTTCATGCACCTCAAGTTCGACGACAAGCGCTTCCTGTGGATCTTCATCATCGGCCTGGTGATCGCCGTCTCCTGCATGGCCGCGGTCTTCGCCATGTTCAAGAGCGACGAGTACTGGGTTGGTCAGCACTTCAGCTACTAGTCGTCGCACGCCCCCGATGACGGCGACCGTTGGGATCACAATCCCCGGAGCCGGACGCCACCCGGCACCGTCTTGACGTAACGAACTTCCGCCGGGCCGGGCACGAGGCGTCAGCGCCGTGCCCGGCCCTCCCTGGGGCACGGCTCGCCCGTGCGGAGCCGCCTCCCCGCGCATGGTGCCCATGGCCACGCCCATCCCCGCCCTCGTCGCCACGCTCCTCCACGCCTCCGGCGGTCCGCCCGGCGGTCGCTTCTTCACGCACTGGTACCTGGAACCCTCGGTCGCGGTCACGGTCGTCGGTCTCGTCGCCGCCTACGTCGCCTGGACGGGGCCGCTCAACCGCCGCCGGCCCGGCGCCGAGGCGCGGCCGGTCTCGTCCGGCCAGCGGGCGATGTTTCTCGGCGGCTGCCTGGCCCTGCTGGTCGCCCTGGGCCCTCCCCTGGACGACTGGTCGGGCTACTACCTGCTCAGCGCCCACATGGTGCAGCACCTGATCCTGACCATGCTGGTCCCGCCGCTGCTGCTGCTCGGCACCCCGCCGTGGGTCCTCGCGCCGCTCCTCCGCCGGCCGGTCACCGCCCGGCTCGGCTTCCTGCTGACCCGCCCCGTGGTCGGCTTCGCCCTCGCGGGCGTCGCCTACGCGGTCTGGCACCTCCCCCCGCTCTACGTCGCCGCCCTGCGCGAGGAGCCGGTCCACATCCTCGAGCACCAGGTCTTCCTGCTGACCGGGCTGCTCGCGTGGTGGCCGCTCTGCGGGTCCCTGCCGGCCTGGCCGCGGCTCTCGGCGCCGCTCCAGTGCCTCTACCTCGCCCTGACCACGATCCCCGGCGGTATCGTCGGCGCCGTGATCACCCTTGCCGACCCCGGCCTCTACCCGCCCTACGGCGACGTCCAGGAGCGCCCCTTTGGGCTCGGGGTCGCCACCGACCAGCAGATCGCCGGGCTGATCATGTGGGTGGGCGCGAACACCATCTACCTGCTCCTGATCTCGGTGGTCTTCCTCCGCTGGGCGTCCCGGGAAGAGTCCGCCGACCGGGCCGCCCCTCGGGCCGTCCCGGCGCCCACCCGACCGGCCGCCGGCGCCTGAGCCGCCCGGACGGGCCGGTCTCGCTCCCTCCCGGTCCGGCCGCCCTCGTGCGCGCGATACAGCGACACCGGTCGGGCGGGCCTATACTGCCTTCCCCGACGGGCACGGCCCCGCCGTCCGGACAAGCCCGACACTGGCCACGCCAGACAGCCCTCCGGTGGGTCACGCCCCGTCCCCGCGACCCGCTCCGGCCACCGACAGCCACGACGCGGACGATGGTGTGGTGCGTTCTCCTCGGCGAGACAGGCCCGGAGTCCTGCGATGGTGGTCCAGTCCCCGCCGCGACCGCCGACGACGACGGTCCGCACGACCTACGAGGAGCCCTACGTCCCCCGCGAGTCGCACGACGACCACAGCGCGGCCTGGGCCTTCGTCTGGATCCTGTTCGCCTTCAAGATGGCGACCGTCTTCATGATCTGGTGGGCGTCGAAGTCATACGCCACGACGGCCCTCCTGGCCGCGACGACCTGGTTCTGGCTGGCGATCCCGGCGGTCGCCCTGGCCGGCCCGATCGCGTTCCGGCTCCGCCTCCGCCAGGTACGCAAGCGGCGCGACGCGCTCCGTCGCGCGGAGTGGCTCCTCGACGCCCCGTCGCCGGCCCCCCGGCGGAGCGCGGCGCCCGGCCGTCCCCGGGCCTAGGCGCTCGGGCCAGAGCGCCCCACGACCGAGCGCCCCGCCCCACGACCGATCGTCTTCTCCTGTCCCTCTTGATCGCCTGCGACACCCCCGTCGCCGGCCAGGCGCCGCGTCGTGTCCCGACCCTGGTCACCGCGAACGTCCGGGAGTTGTCGCGGGTCGCGGGGCGCGTCCGGGAGGGCGAGTCGGCACCTCTCCCCGACGGCTGAGCCCCGCCCGCGGTGTCGGTGGGTATCTGCCCTCGGGTAATGCGGCCACGCCGACCGGATCCGCGGCACTTGCGGTGCGACACGGAGTGGGGCAAGCCCGCCCGATCCGGTGGACAACGCCGGTTCGCGGCGCGACACTCTGCGGGCGGGGTGCGGGGGGCATCCGCGCGACCGGAGCAGAAGCCGAGGAGCCCGATGTTCAAGCGACTCTTCATCACCCCGACCGTCGTGCCGCTCGGCATGGCGGCGATCATCGCCGTCCTGGTCGTCGCCATCGGCGAGTCGCTGCTCGCCAACGCCGACCCCCACGCGACTAAAGACTCGATCCTCCGCCCCGAGCTCTGGGTGGCGATCGTGCCGGCCCTGGGTCTGTTCGCCGCCGCCTGGGTGGCCGCCCACCGGCCGGCCAAGGCCGACTCGCTGCTCGAGCGCGAGGTCGTGATCGGCGACACCCCCTTCTTCGCCGCGCCGCCGGCGCCGATCAGCGTCCAGGTCCGCAACGGCCCCCTGGGGACCATCGACGACATCGGCGAGGGGTACACGCTCTACGCCCAGAACGGCGCCCTGGCCAGGGTGGTCGGGATCGTCCCCGGCTCCACGGAGAACGGCCGGACCTTCCGCGGCTTCATGTACGCCAACGGTCTCTACGGCGCCAGCGAGCAGCTCTGGATCCCGTTCGAGGCCGTCTTCGCCGTCTACCCCGAGACCAAGTCGGCCTTCCTCGCGATCAAGGGCGACGAGACCGAGCACTACGGCTGGAGCCGCATGCCAGACAGCATGCGACGCACCCCCCGGCCCGCCGCCCTGCAGTAGGCTGGCGGCCGGCCCCCGTCCCCGCGGGTGTCGTCGGCAGGCCGGGGACGCTCCCCCGCTCCCTCGGGGGCGACTCGGTCACCACGTCGCCCTCCCGTCGCCTTCCCGTCGCCTTCGCGTGGCACGTCCGGGAGACCACGATCGACCTGGCCACGTCCTCCCGCGACCCCGCGGGCCAGCCCGTGCTCCCCCGATCGGTCCTCCTCCCGCACGGTCGCCGTCTCAGGCGGAGGATCGCCACGGCCCATCGGCACCTGGTGCGGGGGAGACGTCTTCGGCGCGGGGTTTGGCGTCCCGGGTCTCCTCCCCCCGATCGCGCTCCCCTCGCCGATCCCGGCGGGGAATGTCCCTCCCCACCCACGCCGAAAGGACGCACCGTGCAACCAGCGCCGCCCGACCTCCTCGCCGACGCGCGCGACGCCGCGGGGAGGGTCGCCGATCTCGCGGCGCGCATCTGTGCCGTGCCCGCCCCCACCGGCGAGGAGCGGGCGCGCGCCGAGTTCGTCGCCGCCCGGCTGGATGAGCTGGGGTACGCCGCCGAGATCGACGACCTCGCCAACGTCCATGCCCGGCGGGGAGAGCGGGGCGGTCCGGCCGTGCTCGTCCTGGCCCACATCGACACCGTCTTCCCCGCTGCCACCCCGCTCGATGTCCGGCGCGACGGCGACTGGCTCCACGGCCCCGGGATCGGCGACAACAGCACCAGCGTCGCTGCGGTACTGACCGCCCTCGCGCTCCTCGACGCGTCGGGCGTCGACAGCGCGGCCGACCTGGTGGTCGTCTTCGACGTCGGCGAGGAGGGGCTGGGCAACCTGCGGGGCGCCCACGCGGCGCTCGACCGCTACGGGCCCGAGGTGGGGGCGACGGTCGTGATCGACGGCCGGCTCGGGCACATCACCCACGCCGGCGTCGGCTCCGTCCGCTGGCGGGTGACGGTCCGCGGGCCCGGCGGTCACTCCTTCGTCCACTTCGGCCGCCCGAGCGCGATCCACGGCCTGGCCCGGATCGTGGCCGCCCTCGCCGACCTGGACGTGCCCACCGACCCGAAGACCACCTTCAACGTCGGCACGATCGCGGGCGGGACCTCGGTCAACACCGTCGCCGCCGAGGCGTCGGCCGTCGTCGATCTCCGCTCGGTCGACGCCGCCGCGCTCGATCGGCTCGCCGCGCGGGCCGCCTCGCTCGTCGAGACCCGGGCGGGGGAGGGTCTCACCGCCGAGATCGAGGTTCTCGGCGAGCGGCCGGCCGGGGCCCGCGACCGGGACGACCCGCTGGTCCGCCTCGCCGCCACCAGCGTCCGCCGGCTCGGCCGGGAGCCGGTCTTCCAGGCCTCGAGCACCGACGCCAACGTGCCGATCGCCCGTGGGGTTCCGGCGGTCTGCGTCGGCGTCTACGAGGGCGAGGAGGCCCACACCCTCCGCGAGCGCCTCTTCGTGCCCTCGCTGGCCGACGGGATGGAGCACCTCGTCGACGTCCTGCTGACGTCCGCCGACTGGGTCGCCGCCGGTCGTCCCGGCCTGGCCGCCCCCGGCTGATCGCGACCGCCGCGATCCTGCCCGCCGACGGTTCGGACGACATCGAGCGCCCTCGTCCCTGACCCTCCCACCCGTGAAGGGACCCGATGCCGCCCCCGCCCCCCCTCCGGACCGTCACCGCGACGCGCTACGTCGAGCCGCTGCGCGAGGGCGGATCGCTACCGGCGATCGTCGAGGCCGACGACGACGGGCTCTACGTCGTCAAGTTCCGCGGCGCCGGCCAGGGGCCGCGGGCGCTCGTCGCCGAGCTCGTCGCCGGCGAGGTCGGCCGCGCCCTCGGCCTGCCCGTCCCCGAGCTCGTCTTCGTCCAGGTCGACCCCGCGCTCGGGCGCAACGAGCGCGACGGCGAGATCCAGGCCCTCCTCCAGGCCAGCGAGGGGATCAACCTCGCCCTCGACTACCTGCCCGGCTCGCTCACCTTTCGCCCGGACCCACGGCGACCGACCGACCCCGCCCTGGCCTCGGCCGTGGTCTGGTTCGACGCCTACGTCACCAACGTCGACCGCACCCCCCGCAACACCAACATCCTGCGCTGGCACCGCCGCCTCTGGCTGATCGACCACGGCGCCGCGCTCTACTTCCACCACCGGCCGGACTGGGCCGCCGTCCCGGACCTCGCGCGGACCCCGTTCGCCCGCGTCAAGGACCACGTCCTGCTGCCGGAGGCCACCGCGATCCCCGCCGCCGACGCCGCCCTCCGCCCCCGCCTCGACGCCCGGGCGCTGGCCGCGATCCTCGCCCAGGTTCCGGACGCCTGGCTGGGCGCCCGCCCCGAGGCGGGCGATCTGACCCGAACGCCGGAGCCGGCGGGCGGGACCCCGGGCGGACCGGCCGCGCCCGACGCGGCCCGCGCCGCCTACGTCGACTACCTGCTCCGGCGCCTCGACGCCGCCGATCGGTTCGTGGAGGAGGCGGCCCGTGCCCGCGCCGCGCTCTCCTGAGGCCGACCTCGCCGACCCGCCCGGCCGGCGCGCGGATCGCGACTCCCCTGGCGCCGAAGGTCGGCCGGTGACGCCCTCACCGGGGAGCGCCCGATCCGCCCTGGCACCCCCGGCGGCACCTCCGGCGACGGCGCCCGTGACGGCGACGCCGTCGGCGTCCCTGCCCGGGGCTGCCCAACCGACGATGGCCGCGCGCGCGGCGTCGCCGCCCGGCGACACCCTGTCGACGCCGGCCTCCCCATCGAGGACGGCGGCCCCGTCGGTGGCGGCATCCCCGTCGGCGCCGACCGCCACGTCAAGGACAACCAACCCGTCAAGGACGACCGCCCCGTCGAGGGCGGCGACGCCAGGCCCCGTGCGGCTCGGTTCGGGCGCCTCCGGCGCGGCAGAGCCGGTGGCGGACCGGGCGTCGGGATCGACCGGGGTGCCCGGGCCGGTCGCCTCGGGCCGGCCGGCGGCGGGTGGCGCAGACGGTCGCCCGCCGGCGGCGTTCGAGTACGCCGTGATCCGGGTCGTCCCCAGGGTCGACCGCGGCGAGTTCGTCAACGTCGGCGTCGTGCTCTTCTGCCGCGAGCGGCGCTTCCTCGGCGCCCGCGTCGCCCTCGACCCCAGCCGCCTGGCCGCCCTCCGCGCCCTCGCGCCGGGGTTCGCCCTGGCCGCGCTAAAGGCCGAGCTCGACGCGATCCCCAGGGTCTGCGCCGGCGACTCCGAGGCCGGACCGATCGCCCGCCTCACCCAGGCCGAGCGCTTCCACTGGCTCGTCGCCCCGGCCAGCGCCGTCGTCCAGGCGTCACCCGTCCACGCCGGCATCTGCCGTGACCCCGCCATCGCCCTCGACCGCCTCCTCGCCGCGGCCGTCCTCCCGCTGCCCGCGGTCTCCCGCCGACCGCGGTTCCCACGGCGACTGGCGCGGTGGCTCGCACGGCGATTGGCGCCCCGGCTGGCACGGCGATTGGCGCCCCGCCTGACGCGGCGCCTGACGCGGTGGCGGACGCGGCTGGACATCGCCCCGCGGAACGCCCGCTAGTCGCCCCCCATTCGGATCGCCGGCCATCACTCCGCCCACCACCGTCGGGGGACGGCACGCGGTGCCCGCCGCCCCTATCTCGCCGGCTACCCCATGCGGCCTGACCGACCCCCGTCTGTCGGTCCGGCCGCGGTGAGAGTCGAGCCGGTCTCTCCGACGTGTCCGTGGTCAGGCGAGCGGGATAGGCTGCCGCCGGCCTCCACTCCAGACCGCTGCGCGGTCGCCGGCGGTTGTAGTCGTCGATGGTTCTCCGGTCGGCGATGACCGTTTGCGCCTCGAGCACGGCGTCGAACGCCCCGACCGGGGGCACCTCGTCGCGGACGCGGGAGCCGAACGACGCCGCGAACGGGTGCTGCCACGGCGAGCCGGGCTCGACGACGCTGCGGCCGGCCGCGCCTCGAACGGGTCGCCCGCGGGCCGTGTCGATCCTTGTGATCGGGGACAGCCCGTTGGGCCTCCCGGGTCCCGCGCCCATCGTTCTCGTCGTCTTCGGCAGGACTCCTCGTTACCCGCCACTCGACGACTCGGGGAGTGCCGGCGTGATGCCTCAGACGGTGCGGGGTCGCCATGGCTCGTGCTCGTGCGCGAGCCAGACCAACTCCGGGTCGAGCGCACGCACCCGCAGCTGGCCTTCGTTGTGCGGCTCGTCGAGCTCGCCGAACCAAACCGCCACGTCGCCGCCGACGACGACCGGACGCCCGCCGGTCTCGACAACGACCACCTGCATGCCGCGTGAGTGGCCCGGCGCCGGGACGAGTCGGAGTCCGGGAAGCAGCTCAAGCTCGCCGTCGACCGGCACGTACCGCACGCCGGGCGCCTCGACCCACTCGCGAATGGTGTAGTCGTCCTTGCTGCGCGCGTCGTCGAGCTCCCGACGCTGGACGTAGATCGGCCTGCCGGCGAAGAGGTGATTGCCGCCGCAGTGGTCGAAGTGCAGGTGCGTGTTGACGACGATGTCGATGCCTGCGAGATCAAAGTCCTGCTCGCTCAGTGGCCGGAGGCGGGGATCGAGGTCGGCCGCCGCCGGGTGCAGCTCCGTCATGCCGGTGTCGACCAGCACGCGCGCGTCGGGATGGTCGATGACGTGGACGTAGACCGGCATCCGCTCCCCCTCGGCGAGCAGGTCGGCAACGCGGACCGGCGTGATGGTGATCGAGGCGGGGGCGGTCATCGTGTGTCGACCGCCGCGGTGGTGGTTGATAGGTGAGCCATGATGACCTCCTCTCCCGGTTACTACTGGTCGACGCGCGGCCGGCCGCACGGCCCCGCGACCACCGCGACCTCCTGCCCCTCGTCGAGGAGACGGTCGGCCTCGCGCGACGTCCCCACGATCTGCCCCGGCGGATGCCGCCGGCGTCTCGACGATCCCATCGCTCCGACCGTCCTCCTTGCCCACGCATGGGCGGTACGTCTCTCCAAGCGACCGGACCGATCTCCCGGGGCACGCCAGGCCCGTCGCCGCCCACCGCCTCACGTCCAGGGCGATCCCCTGCCCGGGGACTCCCTCGTGCCAATCGGCCAGCCGCACCCTACTCGACGCCACCGTTGGCCGCTCGTCGAGGCGCTGGGTGGGCACGCCCGGGCGACGCCGGTCCCGGCGTCCCGGCGTCTCGTTGTCCGCCTCGCCACGACAGGCTTCGCCCCTGTCTGCCGCCGGTGCGCTGCCCCGGTGCTCGCGCCGACAGCTCGATCTGGCGCCAGTCTTCGGCCGCGCGATCTGGAGTCGTCCTTGCACGCCGTGCCGGTGCTCCAGACCCGCGTCCCCGTGAGAAGGGGGAGCCTTGTACGGGGAGACGCACCCCTCGTCATCACGTGGTTGACGCTCTCCGTATGATGGAAGGTCGATCTTGTCCTCGGTGGACCCGACGACGTGCCGTTGGGCGCGCGGTACGGCGCCGAGACCGGGGCCAAGAATGGGGTCAAGAACGGGATCACGAAACGGGATCACGAAAGGGGTCGTGTTTGGCCGAACATGCGGTGGTGGTCGCCGGCGGCGGCCCGACGGGGCTGATGCTGGCGGGCGAGCTGGCGTTGGCGGGGGTCGACGTGGCCCTTGTCGAGCGGCGCGCCAGCCAGGACCTCATCGGCTCGCGTGCCGGCGGTCTGCACGCACGCACCATCGAGGTGCTCGATCAGCGTGGCATCGCCGATCGGTTCCTCTCGCAGGGGCAGGTGGCGCAGGTCGCGGGGTTCGCCTGGATCCCGCTGGACATCAGCGACTTTCCCACCCGGCACAACTACGGGCTGGCGCTGGGGCAGAACCACATCGAGCGCATCCTCGCCTGCTGGGTCGGCGAGCTGGGGGTGCCGATCTATCGCGGGCGGGAGGTGACGGGGTTCGCGCGGGACGACACCGGCGTCGACGTCCACCTGTCCGACGGCCAGTCGCTGCGGGCGGAGTACCTCGTCGGGTGCGATGGCGGACGCAGCCTCATCCGGAAGGCAGCCGGTATCGAGTTCCCGGGGTGGGACCCGTCAACCAGCAACCTGATCGCCGAAGTCGAGATGGCCGAGGAGCCCGAGTGGGGCCTACGCCGCGACGCCCTCGGGATCCACTCCCTGAGCAGGATGGAGGATGGGGGGGCGGTGCGGGTTCTCGTGACCGAACAGCGCCTCGGCCGGACCGGCGAACCGACCCTGCGCGATCTCGGCGAGGCGCTCGTCGCCGTCTACGGGACCGATTTCGGGATCCACTCCCCCACCTGGATCTCCCGATTCACCGACATGGCCCGCCAGGCGGCGTCCTACCGCAGGGGACGGGTGCTGCTGGCGGGCGACTCCGCGCACGTGCACTACCCGACGGGAGGACAGGGCCTCAACATCGGTGTGCAGGACGCGGTGAACCTGGGGTGGAAGCTGGCCCAGGTCGTCAAGAAGACGTCCCCGGAGAGCCTCCTCGATACCTACCACGCCGAGCGGCACCCGGTCGCCGCCCGCGTGCTGCGCGACACGATGGCCCAGGTCGCGCTGCTCCGCACCGATGACCGCACCAACGCCCTGCGCGAGATCGCGTCCGAATTGCTGGGCATGGACGAGCCGCGGAAGCGGATCGCCGCGATGATGTCTGGGCTGGACGTCCACTACGACCTCGGTGAGGGGCACCCGTTGCTCGGGCGCCGCGTGCCCGATCTCGACCTGGTCACCGCCGATGGCCCGCGGCGGGTCTTCTCTCTGCTGCACGGTGCCCGGCCGGTGCTGCTCAACCTCCGCGAGCCCGCCGGCCTCGACACCGCTCCCTGGGCCCATCGGGTGCGGGCGGTCGACGCCTCGTTTGCCGGTCCGTGGGAGCTTCCGGTTCTGGGCCACGTCGCGGCCCCCGCTGCCGTGCTGATCCGACCCGATGGATACGTCGCCTGGGTGGGGGACGGCACCGATACCGGACTGCGCGACGCGCTGACGACCTGGTTCGGGTCGTCATGACGCGACGCGCTGCCCAACCGAACCGGAAGCCCGATGGAGGAGACGTCGACTCACCCTGGCGATAGTCCAGGCGGGGATTCATGGGTCTTGCCGACGCGTTGGCCATCAATCCTGCCCGCCGGTGTCAACCACGTGATGACGAGGTTTCCTCGTTGGGATGGACTGGACATCCGGTGGGGTAGGATAGGGACTCCCGACGGGCCGCGATCGCCCGCCGTCCCGGTCCCCCTGGTGACCGGCGCGGTCCCTTCGTCATGCCCGATGCCCGTCCGAGGACCCCGATGCACGGCGACCCCCTGACTGCGCCACCCGTGCCCGGCGACGTGGCCCTCGCCGCGGCCGGTGGCGCTGGCGGGGCCGGTGGCGCTGGCGAGGCCGGCCAGACCCCGCCCGACCTCCGCCGCTTCGTGGGCTACCAGATCACCGGCTCCGTCGGGTTCAGCAACGCGATCTGGGTCGTCTTCCTCCACGAGCGCGGCCTCTCCCTGGGCGAGATCGGCCTCGCCGAGGCCGCCTTCCACCTCGCCCCGCTGACCCTCGAGTTGCCGACCGGCGCCTTCGCCGACCTCTTCGGGCGCCGCTGGTCCCTCGTCGCGAGTTCGCTCCTCAGTGCCGCCGGGGCGCTGGTGACGCTCGCCGTCCACGACGTCTGGCTGGCGATCCCGGCGCTCTACCTCACCGGCGCGGCGATGACCTTCGCCTCCGGCGCCCAGCAGGCGTTCCTCTACGATGCCCTCGCCGCCGGCGGCGACGAGCACCGCTTCGGCGGCGTGTTCGGCCGCCTGCTCTCGGTGAGCTTTCTCGTCACCGGCCTGACCGCGCTGCTCGGCGCGACGCTGGCCGACATCAGCTTCGCCTGGCCCTACGGGCTGAGCGCCGGCGTGGCCATCGTCGGCGCCATCCTCGCCGCGGGGCTGCGCGAACCGACCCGCGTCCCCACCACCCGGCGCGGGCTGGGCCGGCACATCCGCGACACGCTGCGGGTCGTCCACGGCCAGCCGCGGCTGGCCGCCCTGCTCGGGTTCGGCGCGGTCTTCTGGACCGCGGTCACGCTGATCGAGCTCTACGCCCAGGCGGTGCTCGACGCGATGGGCGTCCCGACCCCGGCGATCGGCCTCCTGATCGGCGGCGGCTTCGTGCTCGTCGCCGCCGGCGCCTGGCTCACCGAGCGCCTCACCGTCCGCGGGAGCCTGGTCGGCTGGACCGTCGGGCTGACGGCGGTCGTCGCGGCCGGGGCGCTCGGGCTCGGCAGCGAGGTGCTCCCGCTCGCGGTCGCGACCTTCGTCATCTTCGAGGCCGCGACCGGCGTCTACGAGCCGTTCCTGGCCGACCACGTCAACCGCGGCCTCGCGCCCGGGCAACGGGCGACGATCCTCTCCCTCCAGGGGTTCCTGTTCTCCCTGACGATGGTCTGGGCATTCCCCCTGCTCGGCTGGACGGCCGGGCGGGCGGGGTGGATGGTCGGCTACGGGCTCGTCGCGGCGGTCCTCGTCGGCGCGCTCGTCGCCTGGCTGGCGGTCGAGCGCCG
The DNA here is from genome assembly GCA_902806335.1 of uncultured Thermomicrobiales bacterium. Taxonomy (GTDB): domain Bacteria; phylum Chloroflexota; class Chloroflexia; order Thermomicrobiales; family UBA6265; genus CADCWG01. Next base: position 17,019 of record CADCWG010000211.1, read on the forward strand.
CTACCCGGCCCTCGACCTCGTTGACGGCACGGTCGGTCCGATCCCCTGACGCAGAGTTGTCAGCTCATACCGGATCCGGGTGATCGCCGGCACCTCGGCCGACTGGCCGCGCCGCGGAGGCGCCGCGGCGCGACCGTGACATCTCAACGCTGCCTCACCCGGGATCCGGCAGATCGCCGGGGCCGCGCCCAGCGGGTCCGCGGCCGGCTTCGCCCCTGGGCCTCTGACCTCGGGGCTCGGCCCCGGGCGGGCCCGGCCGCCGGCGCGCCGCGGCTCCCGCCGCGGAGACGGCGAGATCGGTATCGGCAGCCCACTCCGCGGCGCGACCAGGCGACGCCACGTCTGAGCCGCTCCCCGCTCGCGCACGGGATGGGTCGACCAACGCCGGGATCTCGACCGTCGCGACGCGCTACGTGCCCACCGCGGGCGCCGCCCCGGCGCCCGGCGAGACGATCGGGGCCGGGTTCCGCGCGCCCCACTGCGGGTCCCCCCCGTCGGCCCCGCCCACGGTGAAGGGCACCGCCACCGGCACCAGGGCCGCCGGGCCGTCGAGCGGGAGCAGGTACGACGGCTGCCACGGCTCCCCCGACACCGCCAGCAGCACCCCGCCGTCGGGCGACCACGTCAGCCCGTCGCTCAGCGCCGACGCGAACTCGACCTCAATCTCCCCCGCGCCGGGCGCGGCTCCAGGCGCCGCCCCCGGCGCGGGGGCGCTGACGCGGACGCGATGCTGGCCGATCGCGTAGGCGTAGCGCTGCCCGTCGGGCGACCAGGTCGGCAGGCCCGCCGCCTCCGACACCTGCTCGATTGTCGCCAGCGCGCCGCTCGTCCCGTCGAGCTCGTAGATCGCCGTGATGTCGTTGTTGTAGGCGTCGCCGTCGAGCCGGGTCTGGACGAGGATCCGCTCGTCGACCGGCGACCAGCTCAGCCGCCAGGCGTCGGGCAGTCGGCCCCGGGTCAGGTTCGTCGTCGCGCCGTCCGCCAGGCGCACCGTCAGGACCTCGGCGTCGAGCAGGTCCAGCCCGCCGGCGGCCGGCGAGGACTGCCGGCTGACGATCGCGATCCTGTCCCCGGTCGGCGACCAGCTGGCCGAAGCCGCGTAGGGGGTCATCGCTCCGGTCAGGTCGGTCTCCCGGCCCGAGGCGAGGTCGACCACGCGAACGCTGATCGTGCCCTCGAAGCTCGCGCCGGTGGTGTCGAACCCCGCGACGCTGGTGAAGGCGATGCGGCCGCCGTCGGGGCTCCAGACCGGCTGGCGCGAGCGGAGCACCTGCCCGGCGAGCCGGGCCAGCCCACTCCCATCGACGCCGACCACGTAGAGGTCCGCCGCGAAGCGATCCTCGCCGGGCGAGAGGAAGGCGACCCGCGACCGGTCCGGGCTCCACGCCGGCCAGGCCACCGGCACGGCGTCGGTGACGAGCCGCTCGTCCACCCCGTCGGGCGTGCCCAGGTAGAGCGCCTCGTCGCGGGCGAACAGCAGCGGGACGCGGGTCCGCTGGACGTCGCGGAGGCGGGTGGCGAGCGCGAGGTCCTCCGGGTGGTCGGCCGCGAGTTGGGCCAGCGCCCGCTCGACGGCCAGCCAGTCCCCGGTCGCCTCGCCCGCCTCGGCCCGCCGTCGCAGGTCGGCTTCCCGGGCGGCGCGGGCCTGGTCCAGCAGCAGCGCCGCCTCCGCGTCCTCGGGCACGGCGGCGACGGCCGGCACCAGCAGCGTGATTGCCTCGTCGGGGCGACCGGCGGCGAGCGCGAGGGCCGCCCCGTCCACCGTCGACCGGTGCGGCGCCAGGATCTCCTCCCGCCGGGTGTCCGCGTCGCGGTACCCGGCGGCGGCGGCGAAGGCCGCCGCCGCCTCGCCCGGACGGCCGGCGGCCAGCGCGGCCTCGCCGGCTTCGTACGAGGCCGCCAGGGCAGCCTGGTCGGACCGGTAGAGCCCGGCGACGGTCCCGGCGGTCCCGAGCGCGGTCACCACCGGGAGGATCAGCACCGCCCGCCGCACCCACCGCCCGACCCTCCCGGTCGGTCGGCGGCGTCTGGTCTGCCGGCCGCCCGGCCCCGGGCCGGCGGTGTGGGTCGCGTCACCGCCGGCCGAGGCCCTCCCAGCAGTCGGCGCGCTCGCGTCTCGCAGGGCGCTCCCGCAGGCGACGCAGGTCGGGCCCGCCGAAACGTTCTGGGCGGCGCAGTGGGTGCAGAACATCGGCGACTCCGAGGGGGGGGCGTCGCGTGGGAGGGTCAGGACTGAGGGTCGGCACGCGAGGCCAGCGCCCGCATCCTAGCACGCACCCGGCGCGCCCACGCTCCGCGTCCACCGACCACGTCCCTCGCACCGCCCATCGCTGGGTCGGCCACGAGGTCGGCCACGAGGTCGGCCACGAGGTCGGCCACGAGGTCGGCCACGAGGTCGGCCGACGAGGACGGAGCCCTGCGTGACCTTCCGTCGGGACACCGAAGGCACCGTCGTGCGGGTGCTAGACTCGGCCACCGGCGCGGGACGGGAGCGACTCCAGGGGGATGAGCGGGGGATGGGCGAGGATGCCGCGCGGGCGACGGCCGAGTCCGGGGCCACGGGCCGCAACGGCTCGGCGGACGGACGACTCGGCGGCGAGGCGCCGACGGGCGAGGACGTCCGCATCCGTGCCGTCGCCGGCGAGGAGCTGATCGACACCGTCTTCGCCATCGGCGGCTACGCCTTTGACGCATCCCCGGCGACGGCCGACCGCGCCGAACGGCTCCGCGACCTCCCCTACCGCGCCGAGCACCGCTTCCTCCTGCTCGAGGCGGGCGACGTCCCCCTCGCGACCGCCGCCGCGATCCCGATGACCCAGTCCCTGCGCGGGACGGTGCTGCCGATGGGTGGCGTCGCCGGGGTCGCCACCCATCCCCACGGCCGCCGCTCGGGCTACGCCCGCCGCGTCCTCGCCGCGCTGCTGGTCGACATGCGCGACCAGGGCCAGGTCGTCTCCAGCCTCTACCCCTTCCGGGAGTCCTTCTACGGCCGCCTCGGCTGGGCCGGGCTGACGCCGGCGCGGGTGGTGCGCTTCGGTCCGGCCGCCCTGGCGCCGCTGCTCCGCGCCGATCTGCCCGGCGAGGTTGCCTGGCTGCCGATCGGCGACGCCGCCGGCTTCGCCGCCTACCGCGCCTTCCTGGAAGAGATCCAGCCCACCCGCCACGGCCTGGCGATCCGCCCGCCGACCAGCGCCTCCCAGCTCCGGGACCAGGGCAAGGTCTGGCTGGTGCTCGCCCGCGACCCGGGCGGCAGGGTCGTCGGCGCGATGACCTACGCCGTCGAGGGCTACGCCGGACAACTGCGGGTGGACGCCTTCTTCGCGTCCACGTCCGCCGGCCGCTACCTGCTGCTCGGCTGGCTGGCCCGGCACATCGACCAGGTCGCGGCGGTGGCGATGACCGTCGGCCCCGACGTCTTTCCCGAGACCTGGCTGTCCGACCTGGAGGCGACGGTCCACTCCCGCGAGCCCCGCGCCTGGCACCCGACCCCGATGGGTCGCGTCGTCCAGGTCGCCGGCATCGGCGGGCTCGCCGTCGGGCCTGGCCGCGTCGTCGTGGACGTCGACGACCCCCAGGCGCCCTGGAACGCGGGCGCCTGGGTCCTCGCCTCCGAGGGGGGCCGCCTGGTGGTGACACCCGCCGCCGGCGAGCGGCCCGATTGCCGCCTGACGATCGGCGGTCTCTCGGCGCTCGTCTTCACCGGTGCCGACCCGGCCGACTTCCCCGTCCGCGGCTGGGGCGACCCCAACCCCGCCGCCCAGGCCGCCCTCCGCGCCCTCTTCCCGCCGGCCCTTACCTACCTCCACGAGGACTTCTAGGGCGTGCCTTCAGACCGGTCCGAGTTGGCTGTGAACCGCCCGGGACAGCCCGGTGGTGGCCATCCGGGCGCCCGAGTGCGGCCGGCGTAGGGCCGACCGTGGGCCAGACGCGACGTCAGAAGGCACGCCTCGAGGGAGCATCGCCGCGCCCCGCTATCCCCGGCCGGACGGCGGGCAACGGATGGGGTGGGCAGCCGCGGACGCGCCTGCCGGCTCGGCCCGGCCGGCTCGGCGGGTCATCGACCGGCGACCGCCACCGTCCGCCAGGGGCGAGACGGGGCCCGTCCCGCCCTACGCTCCCCGACCAGCGGGACGACCAGCGGGACGACCAGCGGGACGACCCGCGCGCCGTCGAGGCGGGCCGAGCGTCGGCGCCGGCCGACAGCCGTGCGGACCGCCGCTACCCGGTGATCATCGCCAGGTAGTGCGCCACCCACGGCGCCATGGCGCGGTCCTCGCGCCACGCGTCGAGCGCCCACCAGCAGTACCGAAGGCCGGTGTAGCGGGCGGCGATCCGGTAGCGCTTGGCGAAGTGCCCGGGCGGGATCGCGACCCCCCGCTCAGCCAGCGCCACCCGGTAGACCTCCGCCCGGGCCAACGTGTCGAAGTGGTGCGGCAGGTCGACGTAGAGCGACCCGGCGTGGACGTCCTGCCAGTCGACGAAGTACGCCCTGCCCCCCCTGAGGAGCACGTTCGACGGGTTGATGTCCGTGTGGACCAGGGTGACCGCGTCGTCCTCGGCGTGGAGGGCGGCCATCTCGTCGGCGACCGCGGCGGCGTGCCGCTCGACCGGCGCGATCGCCGCGCCGAAGTCCCGGCGGAAGTCGGGCTCGGCCAGGGCGCGCTCCCAGGCGGGCCGAAAGAAGGCCCGCTCGATCGCCTCGGCGACGGCTTCCCGACCGAGCCGCGGCAGCCAGCCCAGGTCCTGCGTCCCGCCCAGGTTGGCGGCATGGATCGCCGCCAGACCGGCGGCTTCCCGGCGGAAGACCTCGGCCGGGATCGGGGAGAGGCTCGACGGCCGGTGCTCGTCGCCGAGGTCCTCCAGGCAGAGAAGCGCCGGTGCCTCCCCGTCGGGGTCGAGCGCGTGCCCGAATGGGACGCTCGGCTGCCCCTGACCGTTGAGCAGCGCGACCGCCCGGCGCTCGGCCGACGACGCCTCCTTCGTCACGAGCCGCACGGCGCGCCGGCCCTCTGGCCCGTCCAGGGTGACCTGGTAGCGTCGGACGGCCGCGCCCGAGAGGCCCGCCCCGATCGGCCTCGGTTCGATCGCCACGATCCGCGCGCCCGTCGCGACGTGCCGCGCGACCGTGGCCTCGAGCAGGGCCAGCGGGAAGTTCGCGAACGCTGAGTCGTGCACCGTGGCTCCGTCCCTCGATCTCGTCGCGGCGGCGCTCGGCCCGCCGGCTTCTGGTGGCCCAGCTCCGTCCCCGGGTGCGTCGGTGGCCACCGCTCCTGGTCGGACCTGCTCCTTCGAGTCCTGGGAGTCTCCACATCCCGGTCTGCCCGTGGTCGGTCGGCGGAAGCGTCAGGAGGCCGGGATCAACAGCGACGGTCCGCCCGGTCGCCGAGGATGACTCGGGCTCCGCCGTCGACGTGGGCCGTCATCGCACGGCCAGCGGTGTCCCGGCCCCGGAGTGGTCCCGGGAGGGCCTGGCGGTCGCCCGTCTCGGGATACCACCCTTCAGCCTGCCACCACCGGTCGTCGGGCGCCCGCTCTCTCGGCGGGAGCGTCGCCGACGAGGGAGGGATCGGCGGGGGCTCCGTCGCCTCGCTGTGGGATCGGGGCCCGTCCGCTCGTCCCCCGGGACGGAAGGAGGGGCGGCCACCGCGGCCGCCCCTCCTTCCGTCTGCTCCAGCCCGGCGCCGTAGGGCTACCCTTCGAGCAGCAGCGTCTCCGGGTCCTCGAGCAGCTCCTTGATCCGGACCAGGAACTGGACCGCCTCCCGGCCGTCGACCACCCGGTGGTCGTAGGAGAGCGCCAGGTACATCATCGGCCGGACGACCACCTCGCCGTCGCGCACCACCGGCCGCTGCTGGATCGCGTGCATGCCGAGGATCCCGACCTGGGGGGTGTTGAGGATCGGCGTCGAGAGCAGCGAGCCGAACACGCCCCCGTTGGTGATCGTGAACGTCCCGCCCTGGAGCTCGGCGAGCGCCAGCTTGCCGTCGCGCGCCTTCGCCGCCAACTCGCCGATCTCGCGCTCGATCGCGGCGAAGCCCTTCCGGTCGGCGTCGCGCACGACCGGGACGACCAGCCCCTCCTCGACCCCGACCGCGACCCCGACGTCGTAGTAGCGCTTGAGGACCAGTTCGTCGCCCTGCAGCTCGGCGTTGACCTGCGGGAAGGCCTTCAGGGCACCGACCGACGCCTTGGTGAAGAACGACATAAAGCCCAGGCCGACGCCGTGGCGCTCCTTGAAGGCCTCCTTGCGCCGGGCCCGAACCGCCATCACGGCGGTCATGTCGACCTCGTTGAAGGTCGTCAGCATCGCCGCGGTCTGCTGCGCCTGGACCAGCCGCTGGGCGATCGTCTGCCGCCGCCGCGAGAAGCGGACCCGCTCCTCCCGCGCCGTCCCGCCGTCCGTCACCGCGCCCATCGCTGGCGCGGCCGGTGCCGCCGGCTGGGCCGGAGCCGACGGCGCGGCCGTGGCGGGCGGAGC
>CADCWG010000212.1 GCA_902806335.1 uncultured Thermomicrobiales bacterium
CGAGCGGGCCGGGCAGACGGCGGGCTTCTACCTCAAGCCGATCGAGATCTCGCCCGACCTCAGCCAGTTCCGCCTCTACTACACCTCGATCTCCCGCCCGAACGCGTCCTTCGCCGGCTGCGACTACGCCGCCGACTGCGCCTCGCCGCTCGGCTTCGAGGAGACGCTGGCGGCCGACTTCCCGACGGCGATCGCCGCCGACTTCGCCCCCCTCGAGGCCCGGCTGATCGACGAGGAGACCTACGTCGAGCAGGGGCTGATGTGGGAGGACGCCCACGCCGCCTACCTGCGCCACATCGTCGAGGACCTCGGCGTCGTACCCGACCTGCTGCTGCTCGGCACGCCGGTCACGGACGAGTTCAGCCACCAGTTCCTGGGCCTGGTCTCGCCGACGGGGATGGACGGCGACGACAACCCCTACTACGACGACCTGAACGCCGACGGCACCCCCGACGGGCTGGTCGAGCAGCGCGAGGGCTACATCGAGGACGCCTACGCGCTCGCCGACCGGACGCTCACGCTCGGCCAGGACCTGCTCGGCGGCGAGGCGACGACCTTCGCCACCAGCGACCACGGCTTCGCGCCCGCGTACTACGCCGTCAACGCCGGCCTCGCGCTCCAGGAGGCGGGCGTCAACGAGGTCGAGCAGAGCGGCAACTGCCGCGCGGCGACCCCACCCGGGGAAGAACCGGCCGAGACGCCCGCCGCCGAGGACGAGGACGCGCCCCCGACCGGGCCGCGGGCGAAGGCCTGCTGGGCCGGCGGCACCGTCCAGATCTACCTCAACGTCGTCGACCGCGACCCGACCGGCGTGATCCCCGAGGAGGAGGTCGACGCCGTCCGCGAGCAGATCGTCGGCGCCTTCGAGGGGTTGCGCGACCCCGAGCACCCGGAGCGCGCGGTCGTCGCCCGGGTGATGACGGGCGAGGCGCTACGCGACGTCGACGGCAGCGACTCGCTCCACCCGAGCCGGACCGGCGACGTGGTGGTGGTGCTCAACCCGCCCTACCAGTTCGACGCCGCGACTCCGGGCGAGCTGATCGCGCCGTCGGAGTTCTTCGGCCAGCACGGTTACCTGCCGGAGCTGGTCGACCTCGAGAACAACGTCAACATGCACGCCACCTTCCTCGCCGCCGGGCCGGGGATCGCCCCGTCCCCCGAGCCGGTGGCCGGCGTGCGGGCCATCGACGTGGCGCCGACCGTCGCCTACCTGCTCGGCATCCCCGGGCCGCGCAACGCCCGCGGCCAGATCCTCTACGGGATCCTCGAGGGCGGGGCGGACCTGCGCGAGGTGACGATCCTCGACGTCAGCGACTTCCACGGCCAGATCGTGCCCCTCGAAGCGTCGGCCGACGACCTCGACGACGAGGGCAGCGACAACCCGAGCTTCGGCGTCGGCGGCGCGGCCTACCTGCTGCCGTGGCTCGACCTCTACCGGGGCGAGGCGCCGCACGGGACGATCACGATCGCCGGCGGCGACTCGATCGGCGCCACCCCGCCGATCTCGGCCTACTTCAACGACACGCCGACGATCGAGCTGATGAACGCGATGGGCTTCGGCGCCGACGCGCTCGGCAACCACAACTTCGACGTCAGTGCCGAGAACCAGACCGGCACCATCGCGCCGCTCGCCGAGTACCCCTTCCTCTCCGTCAACATCCGCGACGACGACGGCAACCTCGCCGCCGACGCGCCGTCGCTGACCGTCGACTTCGACGGCGCGACGCTGGCCCTGGTCGGGTTCAGCAACCTCGACATCCCGAACCTGACCCGGCCGGGCGCGCTCGGGCCGTTCGGCGTCGAGGATCCGATCCCGCTGGTCAGCGAGGAGGCGGCGCGGGTCCGGACCGAGGAGGGCGCCCAGGTCGTCGTCGCCTTCGGCCACTACGGGGCCACCGCCGGCACGATGACCGACCCGACCGGGCCGCTGATCGACCTCGCGGACCGCGTGACCGGCGTCGACGCGGTGATCGGCGACCACACCAACTTCTCGGTCGCCACGACGCGCCCGAACGGGGTGCTGGTGACCGAGAACCGGAGCAAGGGCGTCGAGTTCACCCGGATGCGGCTGGTCGTCGACCTCACCACGGGCGAGGTGGTCTACAAGACCGCCGACCTCCACCGGCCGTGGAACGTCGGGGTCACGCCCGACCCGGCGATCCAGGCCCGGCTCGACGAGCTGAACGCGGAGCTCCAGCCGATCCTCGGCACCCAGATCGGCGAGGCGACCGTGGCGATCCCGCGGGCCGACGCCTGCGGCAACGAGAACGGGCGGACCTGCGAGAGCCTGGTCGGCAACGTCGTCACCGACGCGATGCGGACCACCTACGGCACCGACGTCGCGATCACCAACTCGGGCGGGCTGCGGGCGGACCTGACCTGCCCGGCGGCCGACAGCCCCGACGACTTCTGCGCCCCGGACGCGCCGGCCAACGCGATCACCCGCGGCCAGGTGCTCGGGGTGCTGCCCTTCGGCAACGTGGTCAGCACGGCCGAGATCACCGGCACGGAGCTGAAGGCCTCCCTCGAGAACGGGGTCGCGGCGATGCCGGAGGTGGCCGGCGCCTTCCCGCAGGTCTCGGGGCTCTGCTTCAGCTACGACATCACCGCCGCGCCGGGCTCACGGGTCACGAGCGCGGTCCGCCAGGCCGAGGACGGGAGCTGCACCGAGGAGGCGCTCGACCTCACCGACGCGACGACCTACACGCTGGCGACGAACGACTTCATGGCCGCCGGCGGCGACGACTACCCGGACATCTCCGAGCGCGCCACGACGCGGGACCTGATGGACCGGGTGACCGAGGACTACATCGCCGCGCAGGGCACGATCGCGCCCGAGATCCAGGGCCGGATCACCTGCGAGGGCGACGGCTGCCCGGTGGTGGCCAGCTAGGCCAAGCCAACCACCGCACGACGGCGGGGCCGGGCGCTCAGGCGCCCGGCCCCGTCATACTCCGCGCCCAGGACGATCCGAGCACGAGCGGACGCGGAACGAGGTCGAGCCAGCGTTGCGCTAGCTCCGCCCCCAAGGGGCAAGTGTCTTGCCGAGGTTCAACCGGGCGCTCTCGGCGCCGACAATCGCCAGCGCTCTAACCCCGCGGACAGGCTTCGGCCGGTGCCCGGGCGATCCCTGCGCCCGGCGCCGCTGTCTACGGCGTTCCCGGCGTCGGAAGCAGTGAACGAAGTCGGTCGCGCAACTCGGTCTCCAGGAACCGCTCGCTGGGGTGCTCAGCCAGCTCCATCGTGGTGTCAAAGGTCAGCTCAACCGCGTCCGGCTCACCCAGCTTCTCGACCTCCCAGGTCGCGCCGATGAGCCACTCCTTGAGATCGTCGAGCGATGCGTTCCCGGTCAGATACTCGGCGAGGTGCTCACGGATCTGGATCTCGAGGGGGACATCCATTGTCTGTCCCTTTCCCGCGGGGGAGGGTGTCGGAGGGTGAGTTGCGGCGGCGCCTCAACGATGGTCGCTACTGGGAGCGAGCGCAGAACGGCAAGCGCACGGGGCAAATCCTCAGGAGCAAGCCCTGCCGACTCGCAAGCGAACCGGCGGGCACCCTGCGACGGATTGAGGCAGACAAGGACGAGGGGACGCGGGTCGCACTCGTCCATCGCTACCTCCGTCCGGACGGATCAATCGGTGCGTCCGGACGACCCGACTCTGAAGAAGCCAGCAAGGACGGAATCATCTACGTCGTGTGACACACCAATCCTCCTGACAGCCCCCAGCAACGCTCAGGTTGCGACGAGGCGCGCCTCGACCCGCAGGCGGACCTCGGCCTCGGCCTCGAGGAGGTCGTCGGGGTGGGCGAGGTAGCGGCCGACCGCGCCCTCGGGGTCGAGGGCGCCGGCGGCGCGGGCGCGGTACCGCGTCGGGAACCGCTCGGGCCGGTAGCCGCCGACCAGGGCGCGGAACCGCGCGTCGTCCGGACAGCTGGCCCGGAGCACGGCCATCGACGCTGGCCAGTGGGCGAGGTGGTGCTCGACGTTGGCGAGCAGCGGCGGGGCGGCCCGCCGCC
>CADCWG010000213.1 GCA_902806335.1 uncultured Thermomicrobiales bacterium
GGCCGTCCCGCCACCGCCCGCGCCGCCGTCCCGGCCCCGGATCGCGGCCGCGGTCGCCGCCCGCCCGGCCGAGCGGGCCGCGAGCGTCGGACTGACCGCCCGGGAGTGGGAGGTGCTGTGGCTGACGGCGGCGGGGAACTCCAACCGGAGGATCGCGGCCGCACTGGTCGTCGGCGTCGGGACCGTCAAGGAGAGCATCGCCTCATGGGATCCCTCGAGCGGCTAAAGAACCGAGCCATTGCGGGGGCCGTGGGCTTCCTGCAGCGAAACCAACTGGACAACGGGGAGTTCCGCATCTTTGCGTCGACGGACCGATCCCTTGCCACCGACCCTATCCTGGACCGTTCGCCGAGCGTGACGGCATTCGTCCTCCACGCGTTGCGTTTCGTCGATGATCCGAGGGCGCCCGAGATCCGAGACCGAGCGATCGATTTCCTCGTCCGGGAGATGGAAGCCCCCGGACTCTGGCGCTACTGGACGTCGGAGACCCGTCGGAGGATCGACTACGACCTGGATGACACCTCGTGGGTCTCCTACATCCTGAAGGACCATCACCCGCACATCTACTTTGGCTCGAACATCAAGGTCATCCTCGCGAACCGCGACAGCCGAGGACTGTTCTACACGTTCTTTCGGAGACGCGGCGAGAGCAACGATGTGGATAGCGTGGTCAACGCGAACGTGCTCCTCTACCTCGGCGAGCGGGACGAGACGCGGGGCGCGGTCGACTACCTGAACGGCGTGGTGTCGGAATCGCGGGAGGAGGGTTCTTACTACTACTATCTGGACCACCTCTCCCTCTACTATGCGGTCTCGAGGGCGTACCAAGCCGGCGCGCCGAGCCTCGGACGGTCGGGTGCTGCGATCACCCGTCGGGTCCTGGCTCGTCAGCGAGACGACGGGTCGTTCGGCGACGACCTGGCCACCGCCTATGCCGTCTGTACGCTGCTGAACTACGGGTACGACGACAGGGCCGTTCTGGAGCGGGCAGGTCGGCACCTCGTGGGTAGGCAGAACGGCGACGGATCGTGGGCCAGGATTCCCGTCTGGGCCGGGCCGGAGCCTCCGGCCCCCCATTCGGTCTGGTGGGGGTCGGAGGAGTTCACGACGGCCATCGCGATCGAGGCACTGGGCCGGTCCCGATAGGTCGCCCACCGCAGACCGAGACCAGGGCAGGCACGCGACCCCGATCCGCCATGGCGACGGCCGACGAAACCGCGACCGGTGCCTCACCCCTGCTCTCGCGGAGAGGCACCGGGTCTTGCGGATGGCGGCCGGCCTCGGTTGTTTGCTGGTCGGTCCCTGCCCCAGTCGTCCGGCTGGTGACCCGTCCCCGTCGAGCCCGACCGGCACGGCCAGGCTCCACTGGCCACGCATCCGTCACCCGGGGGCGACGTGTCCGCCCGGATCCGCCGCGTGGCAGGGTCGGGCGGAGCCCCGCCAGGCCAGGGGGCTACCCCCCTTGCCAGTTCCGAAATGTGAGGCCACAATCGGGATCTCGAAAGCATGGGCTCATCGGCTTGAATCGGTCCAACGTCCCCGCCGCAGCGCGGGGTGAGATGGAGTGTGCCTTGGTACGACGCGCGGAGCACGGGCAACCTGGCGGCGCACCGAGCGCCGACGGGTGGCGCGATCAACGCCTCTCGCGGCGGCGCCTCGTGGGGCTCGGCGCCGCCTCCGCGGGCGCCTTCGCCCTGGGTGGCACCCGCGTCGACGGCCGAGACGCGGCGGCCCGACCGGGGGCGCCGTTCGTCACCTCCCAGGGCGCGGAGCCGGCAGTCGGCCCTGACCTCCAGGAACCTGCCGTGCGGGCCAGCCAGAACGGGGTGCTGGAGACGTCCCTGACGGCCCGGCTCGGCCCGACGACCGCGGCCGGCAACGCGGTGACGTCCCGCGTCTACGAGGGGGGCTTCCCGGGTCCCACGCTGCGGGTCCGGCCCGGCGACACCCTCCGGGTCCGCCTGGTCAACGAACTGACCGGCGATGACGCGGCGACCAACCTCCATGTCCACGGGATGCACGTCTCGCCTCGGGACAACGGCGACAACATCTTCCTCCACGCCATGTCCGGGGAGCATGTCGACTACGAGTACCGGATCCCCCCCGACCACGCCGCCGGGCTCTACTGGTACCACCCCCACGTCCACGGCGATTCTGAGCTGCAGGTCAACAACGGCATGGTCGGCGCGATCGTCGTCGAGGGCGGCCTGGACGCCCTGCCCGGCGTCGGCGACGTGACGGACCGCCTGCTCGTCCTGCAGGCGACGCAGTTCGGGCCGGACGGGGTGGTGCTCGGGCTCGAGGACCAGTCCAACGACGGCGCGCTGCGCCTCATCAATGGGCAGCTCAACCCGACGATCCGGCTGCGGCCCGGCGAGACGCAGCGCTGGCGGATCCTCAACGCCAGCGCCGACTCCTTCTTCAACCTGGCGCTCGCCGGCCACCGGCTGCACCAGATCGCCAAGGACGGGAACCCGCAGGCCGAGGTCTGGTCGCGCGACGCGATCCTCCTCGCGCCCGGCGAGCGGGTCGAGGTGCTCGTCCAGGGCGGCGCCGCGGGCACCTACGAGCTGCGGACGATGCTCTTCGGCGAGTCCTTCCAGGCGATGCCCGACGTGGTGATGGCCACGGTCGTGGTCGAGGGTGAGCCGACCGATCCGCAGCCGCTGCCGGTGGCGTTGCTGCCCTTCGAGGACCTGAGCGAGGCGCCGGTCGACCTGCGGCGCGAGATCAGCTTCGGGATCTCCTTCCCGGCGACCGGCGACCCCGACTTCCTGACCAACGGGCACACGTTCGACATGGACCGGGTCGACCAGACCGTCAAGCTGGGCGCGCTCGAAGAGTGGACGATCACCAACACCACCGACGAGTGGCACCCCTTCCACATCCACGTCAACGACTACCAGGTGGTGGCGGTCAACGGCGAGCCGGTCCGTGCCTGGGGCCACGAGGACACCACGCCCGTGCCCCCCGGCGGGTCGATCACGATGCGGACGCGCTTCCGCACCTTCACCGGCAAGTTCGTCTACCACTGCCACCTGCTCTTCCACGAGGACCACGGGATGATGGGCGTCATCGAGGTCGTGGAGTAGCCCTGGGCGGGCGGGCGGCGGTGCCGACGGTGACGTTGTGGCCGCCGGAGCACGGCTTCCCGCCGGGGGTCCGTCGGCTGCCGGGGTCGACCGCGCCGCCGGGAGGCTGATGCCGTGCGGCCGGGGCGCGGCGATGCCCGGCCGAGCGACGGGGCACCGGGGGGCCGCGTGACGCGGCCCCCGCTGGGGAGCGGCGGCGTGAGCACGGACGACGGGCGGGCACGGGTCTTGGCGGCTCACGGTGCGGGCCCAGGCCGGCGACCGCGCGGCGATCGACCTGATCTTCACCTTCTCGTACGACTGAGCGCCGCCGGCCTACTTGTCGCCGTCCAGCTGCGCGAGCGCCGCACCGCCGCCCAGCGACAGCAGGCCGGCCTTGCTGTAGATGCCCAGCTTCTCGCGCGTGTCCACGATGTCGAGGTTGCGCATGGTCAGCTGGCCGATGCGGTCCTTGGGCGAGAAGGGCGCGTTCTCCACCTTCTCCATCGACAGCCGCTCCGGCGCGTAGGTGAGGTTGGGCGACTCGGTGTCCAGCAGCGAGTAGTCGTTGCCGCGGCGCAGCTCCAGCGTCACCTCGCCGGTGACCGCGCGCGCCACCCAGCGCTGCGCGGTCTCGCGCAGCATGATGGCCTGCGGGTCGAACCAGCGGCCCTGGTAGAGCAGGCGGCCCAGCTTGCGGCCGTTGTCGCGGTACTGCTCGATGGTGTCCTCGTTGTGGATGCCGGTGACCAGCCGCTCGTAGGCGATGAACAGCAGCGCCAGGCCCGGGGCCTCGTAGATGCCGCGGCTCTTGGCCTCGATGATGCGGTTCTCGATCTGGTCGCTCATGCCCAGGCCGTGCCGGCCGCCGATGCGGTTGGCCTCCAGGATCAGGGCCACCGGGTCGTCGAAAGTCTGGCCGTTCAGGGCCACCGGGCGGCCT
>CADCWG010000214.1 GCA_902806335.1 uncultured Thermomicrobiales bacterium
GGAGGACCTGCTCGCTGAGGATCCGGCGATTGCCGAGATCATGAACCGGCTGGCCGGTCGGATCAACGACCAGGTCATGGCGAACCTGAACCTGCAGGTGGACCAGGGAGGCCAGGAGCCGCGGGACGTGGCGCGAGCGTTCCTCGACCAGGTCGCGCAGGGCGTGTTCCCGGCCGCGACGCCGATGGGGAGCCCGGTCGCATCGCCCGCCGCGAGCCCGGCGGCCGGCTGAGCCCGGGGCGACCCGGACCCATCCCGTCGAACCGAGACGGCGGAAGTGGACGCCCCGGCCCTCGCGGCCGGGGCGTCCTGCATGCTGGGGAGTGCTGCCCCGTCAGACAGCAAAAACGGGCCCGAAGGCCCGTCGTCGCCGGTCTCACTTGGAGCGGAAGACGGGATTCGAACCCGCGACCTTCTCCTTGGCAAGGAGATGCTCTACCACTGAGCCACTTCCGCATGCGGCCTCGCACCAGCGTGCCGAGATTGTAGTGAGGCCCGGCCGCCGGTGTCAAGGCGCCTCCCCTGGGCCGTGGACGCTGCCGACGCCGGTAATCTGAACCGGTGACACCCGTCCGTCCGGGCGACCGACGGGCCAAGGTGCCGGCTGCTGGGACGCCTGCTAGGCTAGCGAGGTCGGCGGCGGACGGTGGGGGGGACGGATGGCGAAGACGTCTGGGACTGACGGGTCGGTGCTGCCGGACGTGCTCGTGTCGACGGGCTGGCTTGCTGATCATCTCGCGGACCCGCGTCTCCGGGTGCTCGACATCCGCGGCTACGTGCGGACCGAAGACCTCGGCGGTGGACGGCAGGCCGCGGCCTACCTCGCCGCTCGCGACGAGTACGACGCGGGGCACATCCCCGGGGCGGGCTTTGTCGACTGGACGGTCGACATCACCGACCCCGAAGACCCGGTCAAGGTGCAGCTCGCGCCGCCGGCGCGATTCGCGGCGACGATGAGTCGCCTCGGCATCGGCGACGACACCGATGTGGTCGCGGTGGACCACACGGGCGGCCACTTCGCGACCCGCCTCTGGTGGGCGCTCCGGGCGATGGGGCACGAGCGCTGCGCGGTGCTCGACGGCGGCTGGACCCGCTGGGCCGCCGAAGGCCGGCCGGTCAGCGTCGAGGTGCCGTCCCTTGCGCCTACGCCGTTCACCCCCCGACCGCGCCCGGCGCTGCGGGTCACCGCTGAGGAGATCGCGGCCGGCCTGGGCCGCGACGATCGGCTCCTGGTCGATGCCCGCGACCCCGGGCAGTACACCGGTGCGGTCGTCCGCGGTAGCCGGGGCGGTCACATCCCCGGCGCGGTCAATATCCCGACCAGGACGCTGGTCAACGCCGACGGCACCTGGAAGTCGGTCGAGGAGCTCCGCCAGACCCTCGCCGCGGGCGGCGTGCGCGATGGGCAACCGGTGGCCGCCTACTGCAACGGCGGGGTCACCGCGACCGCGGTCCTCTTCGCGCTCCACCGGGTGGGGAGGACCGACGACGCGAACTACGACGGCTCGTGGAACGAGTGGGGTGAGCGGCCCGACCTCCCGGCGGAAGGTGGCCCGGGCACGTCGCCTGCTGGACGGGAGGAGTAGACGCGCCGCCGCTGGTGGCGCGTGTCCCGCGTCCGCGTGCGTGGGGCGCTCCAGCCCTGGTTCGCGACGACCCGGGAACGGGCCCCCATGGCCGGCCGCGCCAGCGACACGCCCCGCTACCCGCTCCTGATCGTCGGGCGAATAATCGGCCCGGTCCAGCCGCCGCGAGGCTCCGGGCTCGCTTCGTCGGCGCCCGCCACGGCGACACCGGGGGGCCGGCCCGGCGACGGTGCGACGCGAGCCGACCCCGGGTCGGACTGCGCCACGCGACACGCCGCGGCCACGCTCGAGAGGGGAACGGCCGGCGGACGAGACCGCGCCGCGGGCGACTTTCAGAGGCCGCGCAAGGAGCGCAGGTACGGATGGCGCCACCGGCGGACGGGACCAGGGACAGCTACGACCGTGTCGCCGCGGAGTACGCGGCGCGGTTCACCGACGAGCTGGACCACAAGCCCCTCGACCGGGCCCTGCTCCGGTGCTTCGCCGAGGAGGTCGGCGGCGCCGGCGTCGCGGCCGATATTGGCTGCGGTCCCGGGCAGACCAGCCGCTACCTGACCGGCCTCGGGCTGGATGTGCTCGGGATCGACGTCTCGCCGGGAATGGTCGACCAGGCTCGCCGGCTCAACCCAGCGATCCGGTTCCAGACCGGGGACATGCGCGCCCTCGACGTCGACCATGGGGCCTGGGCCGGGATCGTCGCCTTCTACTCGATCATCCACCTGCCCGCCGGAGAGGTGCCGTGCGCCCTCGGCGAGTTCCACCGTGCCCTCCGGCCGGGAGGGCGGCTCCTGCTCGCCTACCACGTGGGCGAGGAGGTTCGGCACCTCGACGAGTGGTGGGGGACGGCGGT
Source organism: uncultured Thermomicrobiales bacterium (assembly GCA_902806335.1). Lineage (GTDB taxonomy): Bacteria > Chloroflexota > Chloroflexia > Thermomicrobiales > UBA6265 > CADCWG01. The sequence goes on from CADCWG010000214.1 coordinate 2,437, forward strand.
GGACGTCGACTTCCATTTCTTCGCGACGGAGACGCTGGAGGGCCAGCTGCGGGAGACCGGCTTCGAGGTCACCGCTCGCCTCGAGCGGGAGCCCTACCGGCCACACGAGGTGGAGACCCGGCGCGGCTACCTGATGGCCCGGAAGTCTACCCGGCCGGGGTGACGCGAGAGGCGCCCCCACGGCGACCGCCGATGATCGAGTATTCCCGACCAACCGCGAGAAACGAGGACGCCCCCGGCGGGAGCCGGGGGCGTCCTTCGGGTGGTGCCAAGGGGCAGACTCGAACTGCCGACCGCACGATTTTCAGTCGTGAGCTCTACCAACTGAGCTACCTTGGCCCGATTGTCCCGCGAGCTGCTGGCTGGTGGGCGATAGAGGGTTCGAACCTCTGACATCCACGGTGTAAACGTGGCGCTCTACCAGCTGAGCTAATCGCCCACGGTGGGGACCGCCGCCCGGCCCCGGTGCCCAGGAAAGGATTTGAACCTTCACGCCCTTGCGGGCACTAGCCCCTCAAGCTAGCGCGTCTGCCGATTCCGCCACCTGGGCAGGTGTTCTCGCGGCGCCGCACAGTATAGGAGTCTGCCCGACCGACCGTCAATGCCGCCGCTCTCCGTGTCGACCGGGCTCGGCTCGGCGGCCGGAATAGGGCGCCGGGACCCCATGCTATAGTCGCGGGCCGGTCGGCCACGGTGGCCGGGGCAGACCATCGAGGAGGGCGACGGGCATGGCGTCGGGCGGGCGGCGGGACCTCCGGGCGAAGGTGACGGTCGTCGGAGCGGGCGCGGTGGGCGGCACGGTCGCTCAGCTATTGGCCCAGCGCGACTACGCCGACGTGGTGCTCGTCGACATCGTCGAGGGGTTGCCGCAGGGTAAGGCGCTCGACCTGATGGAGGCCGGCCCGGTCCTCGGGGCCGACACCCGTCTCACCGGCACCAACGGCTACGCCGAGAGCGCTGGGTCCGACGTCGTGGTGATCACCTCGGGGATCGCTCGCAAGCCCGGCATGAGCCGCGACGACCTGCTCAAGACCAACATGGGTATCGTCCGCTCGGTCACCAAGCAGGTCGTCGCTACCTCGCCGGACGCCGTGATCATCGTGGTCTCCAACCCGCTCGACGCGATGTGCCACGCCGCCTTCGACACGGCCGGCCTTCCCCGGGAGCGGGTGATCGGGATGGCCGGCGTGCTCGACTCGGCCCGGTTCCGGACCTTCATCGCGATGGAGCTCGACGTCTCGGTCGAGGACGTCTCGGCGTTCGTGCTCGGCGGGCACGGCGACACGATGGTCCCGCTCTCCCGCTACTCGACCGTCGCCGGCATCCCGATCACGGAGCTGCTGCCGCCCGAGCGGGTCAAGGCGATCGAGGAGCGGACCGCCAACGGGGGCGCCGAGATCGTGGGGCTGCTCAAGACCGGCAGCGCCTACTACGCGCCGGGGGCGTCCGTGGTCCAGATGGTCGACGCGATCCTGCTCGACAAGCGGCGGGTGCTGCCCGCGAGCGTGCTCTTGCGCGGCGAGTACGGGATCGACGGCGTGTATGTCGGCGTCCCGGTCAAGCTCGGCGCGGGCGGCCTGCGCCAGGTGCTGGAGATCACGCTGACCGACGATGAGCGGATCGCGTTGGACCGGTCGGCCGGGGCGGTCCGGGAACTGGTCGCCGCGATGGCGGCCCTCGACGCGACCGCCGGCGGCGCCTGACACTGACCCGGTCCGCTGGACACGTTCTCGGCGGCCGGAGTGTGGCCGGGCGAGACTGACCACGTCCGTGCCTAGCTCGGACACGAATCGGCCGCCGGGCCCAGGGAGGAGAAGGGTGTTGCTGAGGTTGGCTGGGTTGGGCGGGAAGCGTGGGCGCCGCAGGGGGGGGCCGCTCGGTCGCGTGATGGACGTGACGAGCGTCTTGCGGCTGCTGCGGGAGATGCGCGTCGACGATGTTCGCGACCAGGCCGAGGACCGTCCGGTCCTGCTGGTGCTCGGTCCGGACGCCGAGAGCGCGGTGAGCGTCGCGCGGACGCTGACCGGCTCCGGCCAGGACCGCGGTCTGGCGACGCGGGCCTACGCCGAGCACCTCGGCGACCTCTCCCGGTACGACGCCGCGGTCGTCTACGACCCGGGCAGCATCGGTCGGACGGAGGATCTTCGCGGTCAGGCAGACCGGCAGGGCGCCGAGATGCCGATCGTCCGCTTCGGCGCCGCCCGACCCGACGACGAGTCGGCGGCGACCGCGGTGCGGGAGCGGCTGGTCACCGACCTCCCCGAGCGCGCGGTGGCGCTCGGCCGGGCCTACCCGCCGTTCCGCGCGGCCGCCACGCGGGCGACGATCAACGACGTGGCGAGGGGGAACGCCCAGTTCGCGCTGGTCTCCAACATCCCGGCGGTGGTGCCGCTGGTCGGCGGGGCGCTCGCGGCCGGTGCGGACACGATTGTCCTCACCAAGAACCAGCTGCTGCTGTTCCTCAAGGTCGCCGCGATCCACGGCCGCGACCTCGGCGACACGCGGGGGATCATCACCGAGCTCCTGCCGGTGGTGGGTGCCGGTCTCCTCTGGCGGACCATAGCCCGCGAGGCGGCGTCGTTCATCCCGCTGGCCGCGGGGACCATCCCCAAGGTGGTGATCGCCTACGCCGGGACCGTCTCCGCAGGTCGGGCGGCCGACTACTACTACCGCGTCGGGCACAAGCCGACGCGGGACCAACTCCGCGCCTTCTACGAGCAGGCGGCCCAGGAGACTCCGGCGCTTTCCCCGAGTACTCCCAGCACGAGTCCGGCGCCTCCGCTGCCGGCGGGAGGGCCGATGGCGGCGCCCGCCGCCGCCGGGGACGGTCGCACCGAGGAGAGCGCGGCCGGCACCGCGGTCTGACCGAATCTCGGGTCCTTGTCGGCGCCGCGCCCGGAGGGTCGCCGCCGGCTTGAGCCAGCGAGGTCCCTGAACTCGGGGTTTGCCCCGGGCGAGACCGTCCGCCCCCGTGCCCCCGGTCCCTTTGTTCATCACCCGGAGAAGGTCGTCCCCGCTGAGGGGCCGGCCGAATCAACGGTGGGCGACCCATGCGGGTGCTGCCAGCGCCGGGACGGGTGACGGTGGTCGGCCCGGTCATCCGAGCCGCTGCCCGAGGATCAGCCGGTCATCCCGCCGCCACCCCGGCGAGCAGGGCCACCCACCACAGGGGACGGCGCGCCAGAAGGCGCCGCGCCGGGCGGCGGGATTGACGACGCGGACTGGCCCCGGTGGACTGGCAGGCACCAACTGCCCGGAAAGGCCACAGGGGCACGGCATGCCGTGCCCCCGTAGTCGCAGTACGCTTGACGGGACTTTAGAGACCGTAGTCGGCGAGGCGCTGCTGGAACTCGCCCACCTTCATCCCGAGGAGCGACGCGGCGGCCAGGCGGTCGCCGTCGGTCTGCCCGAGCGCCTCGGAGAGCGCCTGCCGCTCGATGTCACCGAGCAGATCCTGGAGCGTCGTTCCCTTCCGCACCCGCTGCCCGATGTCGATCACGCGGCGGCTGTCGGCCCCGGTGAACGAGAGGTGCTCCTCGGTGATCACGCTGCCCTGGGAGAGCACCGTCGCCCGCTCGATCTGGTTCTCGAGTTGACGGACGTTCCCCGGCCAGTCGTACTCCATCAGCATCTGCATCGCGCCCTGGCTGATCCGGGCGGGACCCGAGCTCGCCGTGAAGCGGTGCTTCTGCAGGAAGTGCTCGGTCAGCAGCGGGACGTCGTCGCGGCGGTCCCGCAGCGGCGGCAGGTAGATGGAGATGACGTTCAGGCGGTAGTAGAGGTCTTCCCGGAACCGGTTCTGCTCGATCTCGTCGGGGAGAATCTTGTTGGTCGCCGAGATGATCCGGGTGTCGATCTTGACCGAGACGCTGCCGCCGACGCGCTCGAACTCCTTCTCCTGGAGCACCCGCAGCAGCTTCTTCTGCGTCGAGAGGGTCATCTCCCCGACCTCGTCGAGGAAGATCGTCCCCTTGTTGGCCATCTCGAAGCGGCCCTTGCGCTGGTTGAGGGCGCCGGTGAAGGCGCCCTTCTCGTGCCCGAACAGCTCGCTCTCGAGCAGCGTCTCGGGCAGCGCGGCGCAGTTGACCTTGATCAGCGGGCCACGGGAGTAGCTCGAACTGTTGTGGAGGATGCTGGCGACCAGCTCCTTGCCGGTCCCGGTCTCCCCGGAGATCAGCACCGTCGCGTCGGAGCGGGCGACCCGCCCGATCGTCTTGTAGACCTCCTGCATCGGCCCGCTGTTGCCGATCAGGACCTCGTTCGGGTCGCGGTCGCCGAGGCGGGTGGAGAGCTCGATGACCTGGTCGTTGAGCTCCTGCCGCTCGAAGAAGCGCTGGATGGTGAGCAGGACGTGGTCGAGGTCGAACGGCTTGGTGATGTAGTCGTATGCCCCGAGCTGGATCGCCTCGATGGCGACGTTACTGGTCCCGAAGGCGGTCATGATCACCACCGGGAGCTGCTTGTTGGGGGCCGAGCCGATCCCGGTGCCGGCCTCGCGGAGGACGTCGAGACCGCTCTTGTCGGGCATCCGGACGTCCATCAGGACGAGGTCCGGCCGAGAACCGTTCGAGCTGCTCAGCGCGGAGAGCACGCCGACACCGTTGTCGGCCTCCGACACCTGGAAGCCCTCGTCCTCGAGCAGGTCTCGGAGGACGCCACGGATCGCCGCGTCATCGTCCGCCACCAGAATCCGCTGCATCAAGCGCCTTCCCGGGTGGCGGACGCCACCGGCATTTGCCCCAGTTCTCGGGTCAGTTCGTGGACGCTAGTATACACGGGCCATTTAGCGCATCGGCTCGCGTTGGGCGTCGTTATACTGCGCCTCCGGATGCCCCGGACACCGTGAACGTGATGGTGGCAACGCTTCTCGGGGTGGGCCGGGACCTCCGCGTGCTACCACCGATCTCCCACGGAGGACCGATGCCCCGCGGCGACAAGCTGGTCCTGGTCGGCTTCAGCGGCACCGGAAAGACGACGGTCGGACGGCTGCTCGCCGAGGTGCTCGGCCGGTCGCTGGTCGATAGCGATGCGGAGGTGGAGGCGCGGCTGGGGATGCCGGTTCCCGCCGTCTTCGCGCGGCTCGGCGAGCCGGCCTTCCGGGCGGCGGAGCGCTCGGTGCTCGCCGAGGCGCTTGGTGACGGCAGGGTCGTGGTCGCCACCGGCGGCGGGGCCGTCGTGGACCCGGCGGTCTGGTCCCCGGACCTGCTCGGTGGGCCCGACGTGCTGACCGTCGCCCTCGATGCCCGTCCCGAGACGATCCTCGCGCGGCTCCGCGCCCAGAGCGCGGCCGAGGGGGAGTCGGCGGACCGCCCGATGCTGGCCGGGGACGACCCGCTCGGTCGGATCACCGCGCTCCTCGAATCGCGCCGCACCGCCTACGACCGGGCTCACCTCACGCTCGACGTCGACGCCTCGCCGGCGGCCCAGGTCGCGGCGGAGATCGCCGGTCTGCTCGCCGAGAGCGGGCCGGACGATGGGCCGTCGCTGCGGCTCGACGCGCCGTCGGGGAGTTCGGCGATCCACGTTGCTCCCGGCTCCCTGGCGCACCTGGGACGCCTTACGTCCAGCCACTACCCCCGTGCCCAGCGGGCCTGGGTGGTGACCGACGAGGGGGTCGGGCCCTTGCATGCCCCGGCTGCCACGGAATCGCTGCGCAGCGCGGGTCTCGCGGTCGACGTCCACGCTGTCCCCGCGGGCGAGGGGAGCAAGAGCCTCGCCGGGGCGAGCCTGCTCTACGACCGGATGCTCGGCGGGGGTGCCGAGCGGGGCGACGTGGTCGTCGCGCTCGGCGGGGGGGTGGTCGGTGACCTGGCGGGGTTCGTCGCGGCGACGGCGCTGCGCGGACTGGGCCTGGTCCAGGTGCCGACCACGTTGCTGGCGATGGTCGACTCGTCGGTCGGCGGCAAGACCGGCATCAACCACCCGGCCGGCAAGAACCTGATCGGCGCGTTCTACCAGCCGCCGTTGGTCGTGGTCGACCCGGCGCTGCTGCGAACGTTGCCCGCCCGCGACTTCACTTCGGGCTGGGCCGAGGTCGTCAAGCACGCGGTCATCCAGCCCAGCACGCCCGGCGGCTCCCGCGGCGACCTCCTTGGATTCCTCGAGCGCAACGCCAGCCGTCTGCTCGGCCAGGATGAGCCGGCCCTCAGTTACGCGATCCGCCGCAACATCGGGGTCAAGGCGGCCGTCGTCGCCGCCGACGAGCGGGAGGCCGGGCTGCGCGAGATCCTCAACTTCGGGCACACGCTCGGTCACGCCATCGAGGCGGCGGGCTATCGGTATCTCCACGGCGAGGCGGTGGCCGTCGGGATGCGCGCTGCCGCCCGCCTCGGTGCGCTGGTCGGCACGGCCGACGCCGCGCTGGTCAACCGGGTCGACGGGCTGCTCGACCGGTTCGGCCTGCCGGTCAGGGCGGAGGTCGACCCGGACGAGGTGCTGCGGCTCCTCCGCAGCGACAAGAAGCGGACCCGTGGGCGGCAGCGATGGGTCCTCCCGCGCACGGCCGGCGGCGTGACGGTGCGGGACGACGTGCCGGAGACCGCGGTCCGCGACGCCCTCCGGGAGGTGTGCCGTCCCCTCGCGGGTGCCGTGGCCTGACCCGGGCAGCGGGGGTGGATCGCGCCACGAGGACCGGCGACGAACCGCTAGTGTCTTACATTCCATAGCGGCCCCCTGGGACCGCGTGCTATCCTGCCGTGGTTAGAGGTGCACACCGTCCGACGGACCGGGGGCGCTCCGTCGGACGGTTGTTTTGTGCCCCGGGCTGGTCGCCCCGGGCGAGTTTCCCTCGGATGAGACGACGGCGCTGCCGCCGGGGGGCCTGGAGTGGGGAGAACCGCGATGGTGGACCGGCCGGCGGCGCGGGTGGTGGTCAGTGCCTCCCTGGCCTACGACATGATCATGTCGTTCCCGGGGTCGTTCAAGGACCACATCATCCCCGACAAGGCCCACGTCCTCTCGGTCAGCTTCCTCGTCGAGTCGCTGCGCAAGCAGCGGGGCGGGGTAGCCGGGAACGTGGCGTACAGCCTCGCCCTGCTCGGGGAGCCGCCGGCGGTTGTCGGCGCGGTCGGTCCCGACTTCGCCCCCTACCGCGAGGCCTTCGATCGTTTGGGCGTCGATACCCGCGCCGTGATCGATGTCGCCGACGAGTTCACCGCCTCCTGCTTCCTCAACGCCGACCGGCACGGCAACCAGATCGTCGCCTTCTACCCGGGCGCCGGGTCGCGGGTGGCCGACCTCTCGGTGGCCGACCTGGTCGCGACCGCCGACCTGGCCCTCGTGGGGGCGGGTGACCCGGCGGCGATGCGCCGCCACGCCGGGGAGGTCGCCGCCTCGCCGTGCCGGCTGATCTACGACCCGTCGCAGCAGGTTGTCACCCTGCCGGCGGAGGATCTGATCGCCGGGCTGGACGGGGCGTGGGCGACAGTCGGCAGCGACTACGAGTTCGCGATGCTTGCCCAGAAGACCGGGCGCACGGTGGCGGATATCGTGACGAGGGTGCCGCTGGTCGTGGTCACCTACGGCGAGCAGGGGTCGGAGATCCACCACCAGGGGACAATGGTCCGGATTCCGGTCGTGCCCGCCGAACCCCTGGCGGATCCGACGGGGGGCGGCGACGCCTACCGGGCGGGCCTGATCAAGGGCATCCTGCTCGACCTGCCGTGGGAGGTCACCGGGCGCCTGGCGGCGCTCGCCGCCACCTACGCCATCGAACGGCACGGGCCGCAGGAGCACGTCTACACCACCGATGAGTTCGTCGCGCGGTTCGACCGCAGCTTCCCCGACTACGCGGGGCGGGTCACCGTGCCGATGCTTCAGGCCCCGGCGCCGGTGGCGGCGGGCTAGTCCCGCCGCCCGGGGGGCAAGACACCGAGACGACGCGCTGGTGGCGCGGGCGCGCCACGCCGACCGAGAGCAGCCAGAGGAGAGCACACCGTGGCATCGATCGCGCCGAGCTCGCGAAACTTCGACATCAAGGACCCGTCCCTCGCCCCCGAGGGACGGCGGCGGATCGAGTGGGCCGGCCGCGAGATGCCGGTGCTGAAGCAGATCCGGGAGCGGTTCGCCGCCGACCGGCCGCTCCAGGGCGTGCGGATGCTCGTCTGCGCCCACGTCACGACCGAGACCGCCAACCTGGCCCTCACCTTCCAGGCCGGTGGCGCCGACGCGGTGCTCTGCGCCAGTAACCCGCTCTCGACCCAGGACGACGTGGCCGCCGCCCTCGTCGAGGACGGCATCCCCGTCTTCGCGATCAAGGGCGAAGACAACGACACCTACTACCGCCACATCCGCTCGGCCATGGAGCACGCGCCGCAGCTCGTCATCGACGATGGCGCCGACGTCGTCACGATGCTCCACCGTGACCGGCCGGACCTCCTGCCGGCGATCATCGGGGCGACGGAGGAGACGACGACCGGGGTCATCCGCGACCGCGCGATGGAGCAGGACGGGATCCTCAAGTTCCCGATCGTGGCCGTCAACGACGCCGACACCAAGCACTTCTTCGACAACCGCTACGGGACCGGCCAGAGCACCATCGACGGCATCCTGCGGGCGACCAACATCCTCCTCGCCGGCAAGACCGTCGTCGTCGCCGGCTACGGCTGGTGCGGAAAGGGGATCGCGACCCGGCTGCGGGGCATGGGCGCGCTGGTGGTCGTCACCGAGATCGACCCGGCCCGGGCGCTCGAGGCGGCGATGGACGGCTTCCAGGTGACGACGATGGGACGCGCGGCCGGGCTCGGCGACATCTTCATCACCGCCACCGGCAACGTGAACGTGCTCGATCGGCACCACCTGACCCAGATGAAGGACGGCGCGATCGTCGCCAACTCGGGGCACTTCAACTCCGAGATCAACATCGCCGCCCTCGAGGAGCTGAGCGGCGAGGGGCGGCGCACCCTGCGGCCGTTCGTCGAGGAGTTCGTGCTCGGTCCCGACCGGCGGGTGATCCTGCTCGGCGAGGGGCGGCTGGTCAACCTCGCCGCGGCCGAGGGGCACCCGGCCAGCGTGATGGACATGAGCTTCGCCAACCAGGCCCTCGCGGCAGACTACCTCGTCCGCGAGGCGGCGACGCTGGAGCCGAAGGTCTACCGGGTGCCGGAGGAGATCGACCGCGAGATCGCCCGCCTCAAGCTGGCGGCGATGAAGATCGAGATCGACACCCTCTCGGCGGAGCAGGAGCACTACCTCAACTCCTGGGAGTCCGGCACCTAGATCGCGCCGTCCCCGCGCGAGCCTCACCGGCGGGGCCGGTTGGGCGCTCGCGCGCCGGCGTCCGGCCGCACCGACTGGTTCGGCAGCAGACACCCGGAGCCGGCGGCCCGTGGCCGGCGGCCCTTGCGGAGCGAGACCATGGCGGCATCCGGCAGCACCTTTGGCACCGCGGCACAGTCGTACTTCACCTCGGAGTCGGTGACCGAGGGGCACCCCGATAAGGTCTGCGACCAGGTCTCGGACGCCGTCCTCGACGCGGTGCTGGCCGACGACCCCGGCGCCCACGTCGCCTGCGAGACGGCGGCGACCACGGGGATGATCGTCGTCTTCGGCGAGATCAGCACCAAGACCTACGTCGACATCCCGACCGTCGTCCGCGGCGTGGTGAAGGACATCGGCTACGTCCACTCCGACGACGGCTTCGACGCCCACACCTGCGGGGTGATGGTCTCGATCAAGGAGCAGAGCAAGGAGATCGCGGCTGGCGTCAACGAGGCGCTGGAAGTTCGCGAGGCCCACGGTAGCAACGGCCGTCACGACCCCTACGAGCTGACCGGGGCCGGCGACCAGGGCATGATGATCGGGTTCGCCTGCAACGAGACGCCCGAGCTGATGCCGCTCCCGATCTCCCTCGCCCACCAGATCTGCCGGCGCCTAGCGCAGGCGCGCAAGGACGAGGAGATCAGCTACCTCCGCCCCGACGGCAAGAGCCAGGTCACGGTCGAGTACCGGCACGGCAAGCCGCACCGCGTCGACACGGTCGTCGTCTCGACGCAGCACGCCGACACCGTGGCCAACGAGCGCATCGAGCACGACATCAAGAACCTGGTGGTCCGCGACGTGGTCCCGGCCGAGCTGCTGGACGCAGACACCCACTACTGGGTCAACCCCAGCGGGCGCTTCGTCCTCGGTGGCCCCGCCTCCGACGCCGGCCTGACCGGGCGGAAGATCATCGTCGACACCTACGGCGGCATGGCGCGCCACGGTGGCGGCGCCTTCAGCGGCAAGGACGCGACCAAGGTCGACCGCTCCGCCGCCTACGCGGCGCGCTACGTCGCCAAGAACGTCGTCGCGGCGGGCCTGGCCGACCGGTTCGAGCTTCAGCTCTCGTACGCGATCGGCATGGCCCACCCGGTCTCGATCTTCGTCGAGACCTTCGGCACCGGCAACGTCTCGGACGAGACGATCGAGCGGCTAGTCCGTGAGCACTTCGACCTCCGGCCGGGGGCGATCATCGACCACCTCAACCTGCGGCGGCCGATCTACCGGGCGACCGCGGCCTACGGCCACTTCGGCCGGACCGATCTGCAGCTGCCCTGGGAGCAGACCGACAAGGCGGCGGACCTGGCGCGGGCGGCAGGCGTCCGCGTCGAGCAGGCTGTCGGCGCCGACGGGTAAGCGTCCCTTCCACCGGCAGGGGGAGCAAGTCCGGCCGCTCCTGCCCCGAGCGGCGAACGTTCACCAGCCCGACTCGCCCCGGGGCGCCCGATCGTCGGTGCCCCGGGGCGGGTCACTTCTGCGACGGTGGGCCGGTAGGGATGTCGTCGCTTCGGACGGCGGCCGATTGCCGTCCACGGCCGTCCCGCCCTGGCTGGACCCATTTCCGGTCATAGTTGGGAGCGAGCCCGATCGGGGGCGCCCCGTCTCGGGCCGGATGCCGGAGCGGCCGAGGAGTCACGGCGGCGGGGTGCCGTTCCGCCAACGGCCCGCGGACCGGTCTTGCGGCACCGGGTCGGGTTGTGGGGATCGGGGACGCGCTTCGCGTCGGCCAGCCGAACCAACCTCCGCCGGTGACGCGATCTCCAGCCTCGCCACCACCCAGTGGGTGGCAGCCGGCATGGCGCGGTCGGGCTCAGGCGAGCCAGCGCTTCTCCAGGCGGCAGACCACGGTGTAGGCCGGGTCGAACACGTTGCCGATGTCGTAGCGGACGGCCTGGCCCAGGAGATGGCTGGCGGCGACGGCGTCCATGCCGTAGTCCTCCCCAAGCCAGCGCAGCATCTCCGTCGTCGCGTGCTGGAGCGCCTGGTCGAGCGGGCGGGCGTTGCCGACGGCGAAGATGTGCTCGGCGTCCTCCCCTCGCGGCCAGCGGATGGTCCACCGTTTCCTGAGTCGCACGGTGAACGTCATCTCGAACGACGTCTCGATCCCGGTGCCCACGATCTCGCCGTCGCCCTGGGCGGCGTGCCCGTCGCCGAGGAAGAAGAGGGCTCCCGGCACCGCGACCGGGAAGTAGGCGGTGGTCCCCGGGCCGAACCCGCGGTAGTCCATATTCCCGCCGTGCTCGGCGCTCGTCGCCGTCGAGATCGCCTGACCGTCCGCCGGCGCGACCCCGAAGCAGCCGACCATCGGAGCAAGCGGCAGGACAAGTCGCTGGAGGCGGGCCGGCGGATCGACCAGGCGGACCTCGCCGGCCGTGTCGTCGATGTCCCAGTACGTCAGGCGAGACGCGGGCAGCTCACGAACGAACGCCGGGTCGACCACGTTCGTGGCGAGGGGAGACCGGGTCCACCCCGACGCCCGGGACGGCGTCAGGCGGTCGATCGTCACGGCGAGCGTGTCGCCCGGCTCCGCGCCCTCGACGAAGAACGGCCCGGTCATCGGATTGCCGCCTGACGCCAGCGTTGCCCCGCCGGCGTCCTCCCCCCTCGCGTCGAGCGTGTCGGTCACCACCGTGTCGCCGTCGGTGATCCTGAGCACGGGATCATAGGTCCCGATCGCGCTGTAGTACCGGTCCGGCCGGAAGCGATGCGTGGCCATGGCTCATGCTCCTCCCTGCCGGTCGTGCCCCGGCACGTGCGCGGTCGTGCTCGGCCGGGCGTCGCGGCGGAGGCTCGGACGAGGCGCTAGCGTCCGCGCGCCCGTTCGCGCTGGAGGGCGCGCAGCACCTGGACGTACTGGACGCCCCAGGTGATCAGGCCGACCTCCATGATGCCGAAGAGGCTTCCCACCAGCACGTCGCGGGTCGCCACCGCCCCGTCCGGGGCGCCGGCGAGTTGGTGGTACAGGATGGCTCCGGCGAAGAACGGCACGGTCGCCACCGCCATCAGCCACGGTCGGCGCAGCCGCATGACCTCGAGATGCAGGAGGCGGTCCCCCGGCGAGAGCCGGCGCAGGTAGTCGGGGTCCCGTAGGCGGGCGACGCTGTCGGTCGCCCCGAGCGCCGACGCCAGCGCTGCCGCTCCCCCGAACAGGAGCCCGGGAACGACCGCCGTCCCACGGTTGTAGATCACCAGGACGATAAAGCTGAGGATGATCGGCGTGGTCAGCAGGTAGCGATAACCGGTCTCGGCGAGGTCCTCGTGGACCCGCCGGCTCTGGTCGTCCAGCACCGCTCGGCGGCGTGCCTCGTGGCGGGAGATCAGCACCATCGCCACCATACAGGTGACGAAGACGAGGGTCGTGCCGGCGGCGAGGAACGCTTCGGTGGAGGCCTCGAGGAAGGCCGCGGCCGACGCGGCGCGGGGCGATAAGTCCGCCATGGCGTCTCCTGTCGGGTCGTGCGGGCGATGACGACGGGACCCAGGCCGGAAGGCTGGACGGCGGGGAGCGGCTCGGTGCGGAGACGAGCGCTCGCCGCGGGAGGTCGACCATCCGTGTGTGCGCCATCATCACCGATGGCGCGCGTGGACGCGATACCCTTGGTTACCGAAAGCAAAACCCCGGTGGCGCCCTTGGACCGCCGAACTTCTGCCGGTTGGACAGAACAGCGACGGCGCGGGGGCGCCATCAGTCGCCCTCCGGCACCTCCTCGAGCGCCGCGACGACGGTCGCGCCGAGCGCGTCGAGAAGCCGGTATCCCTCGTCGGCGGTGGCGGTTGCGGGATCGCCCACGTAGCCCTCCGCCATCCCGGCCTCGGCGAAGGTCCGGGCGCCGGCTCTGAGGCGCTCGGGCAGGTCGACCCAGACCGGGGGTAGGCTCGGCAGCAGATCCGACCGGACCCGATCGGGCGCGATCGCGAGCAGGATCGACGTCTCGTAGGCTCCGGCGTGGCGGGCGCCCCGCCGGAACTCCTCGGAGAGGGTCGCGGCCCAGCGGGCTTCGCGCTGGTCGGCGAAGGCGATCCGGGCCCGCGTCTCCGCGGCGGCGCGGGAGACCGCCGCCTCGATGGCGGCCACGTGAGCCGGCTCCAGGTGGGCGTTCACGACGGCCAGGCGGCGGGGGCCCCACCGCGCGAGCTCGGCGAGCGCGCTCCCGACTACCCGCGTGACGGCCTCGGCCGGCGCGGGGGTCGTGCCGGGGAAGCAGGTCCCGACGTAGCTGACGCCGTAGGCGACCGGCGGAGCCAGCACCACCGGCACGCCCCGGGCGGCGAGCATCTCGCCGGCGCGAGCGGCGGTGCCGACGGCGATCAGGACGTCCGTATCGAGGGGAAGGTGCGGCCCGTGAGCCTCGATCGCCCCGACCGGGAGCAGGACGGCGGTCTCCGGGCGCAGCAGGGCTCGTGCCTCGTGCCAGGTCAGGCGGGCCAACTCATGAGGGCCCACGCCGAGCGACGGTCGGGGGACGCCGTGCGCGTCGTCGGTGCGGTTCGTCGCCACCCCGGCTCTCTCCGGCCGCGCCGCGGCCCTGTGCTATAACGCCCCAGTCCGATGCGGCACCCAGCCGGGTGGCGGACGGGGAGACGGGTCGGATGCGCCTTATCGTCGCGGTCGTGCAGGACTACGACACCGACCGCCTCCTCAGCGCGATCACCGCGGCGGGCCTGACCGCGACGCGACTCGCCAGCAGCGGTGGCTTCCTCCGTACCGGCAATACGACGGTCCTCATGGGCGTACCGACCGACGAGGTCGGGCGCTGCCTCGCCCTGGTGCGGGCGACGTGCGGGCGGCGACCCGCGGTGCCCGGGCCGTCGACGTTCTCGGACGTGGAGTGGCAGGAGACAGCGATCGACGACGTGCAGGTCGGCGGGGCGGTCCTGTTCGTCGTGCCGGTCGCCCGCTTCGTCCGGTTCCCCCGCGTGACCGCCTTTGTCCGTTGATCAGGCACGGGATCGGTGTGGGGCCACGTCGTCCGACGTCTGGAGGTACCGGGATGGGACGCGATGTCGCCGAGCGTCATCCTTCGGTCGGTCCTGAGCGGGAACGCGTGAGCGCGCCGCTCGGGCGCCTCCGAGCCTACGGGACCGCCTTGCTGCTGACGATGGGGCTCTTCTCGGCGGTCCCCCCGGTCCCCGACGTGTCCGGGACCCGGGGGACCGCCATCGTTCGCGTCGCGGACCGGCGGCGTGGTCCGGGAAGGTTCGATCCTGGAGAGCGCCTGGAGGACGGACTGGTCTTGACGATCCCGCTCGCGGACGTCGACCGTCGCGACGGTTCGGGCGGGCAGCGCGGCAGCGGCTACCTGCCGAACTGAGGCGCCTGCCGCCGGGCTTTGCCCTCGCGCCTGGTCTGTGTCTGGAGACGGGCTCGTCGACGTGGAGGCACTACGGGGCGGCGACGGCGTCTCCGGCGCCGTACTTGGCTTCCTCGTCGAGCATGGTCCCGAGGATCCGCTGCATCGCCATGATGTGGCTGCAGGTGCCGCCGATGCTGTGGGAGGCGAACGTGTGGCAGGTGCAGGACCAGTGGCCACCCTTGAGGGCAACGACGTAGTCGTCGTGGCCGCCGTGGAAGGTCGCTTCGATCGCGTCGAGGCGGATCCGCTCCGGTTCCTGGGCGTAGCGGTGGGCCTTCTCGATCTTTCCGATCAGACTCGAGTTCATCGGCGACGTCCTCCGCGGCCTGCGACGGCCGTTCACGATGTGCCCGCCCCGCGTTCTCGTGCCCGCCGCCTACCCCGACGCGCGGCCCGAAAAACGAACCAGCACCGGGCGCCGACGCGCCCGGTGCTGGTTCAACCGTCGATCGTGGCGCCCGCCCAGGGGTGGCTGGTCCATCCTTGGTGCCCTCCGTCCGTGCCCGGGCGCCGGTGCCGACCGTCGGTGGGGACTCGCTCGGCGCAGTGTACCAACGCCGCCCGCATGGCGCTAGCCGGTTTCGCCCGAAGGGAGGGCTGCGAATGACGGAGACGTCTCTGCGGACACCCCCAACGGGGTCTAACGCGCCAGTTCCCTCCTGGGCCCCTGTGCGGCACCGAGTATGTGGGGGAGACGGCGTCGCGCGCCGTCGCTCTGGGCGGTCTAGGTAGCCTCGGGCTGGCATGGGGTTCGGCTATACTCGTTGGCGCATCGCGAGACGACGAGCCGGCTGGTGGCAGGGGGAGCGCCCTTGCCACCAGCCCCGTGCCTCTCCGACTCCGGTGGGGCTACCCCGGCAGCCGGGCGCGTCTCAATGAACTGGCGGCGGCGCCCCGAGTGGGCGCCGGAGTGCGGGGCCCGAGACGCGCCAGGCGAGTGGATTCGGCGCCCGTCCGGTGACGTCGGGCGCCACGGAGACGGGAACGACGATGGGCTCAGCACGGACGCGGCAGACGACGACCGGCCGACCGCGGGGCAAGCGCAACGCGCCGCGGCGGCTCAACCGGGCGGAGCAGCAGGCGCTCGCTGCGCGGTCGAGCCAGGCCCGGGCGAGCCGGCCGACTGAGCCGGCGGTCGGCCCAACCACGTCGTCTCTGGGCGGTGTGCTCCCGACCGGCGTGACGGCACCCCGGGTGATCGCCGACGCGCCGGCGCGACGCGAAGGGGCGAACCGGCGGCGACCGACCAGCCAGCCGATGACCATCAGCCGCGACCAGGAGTTCCGGTTCATCCGGGCCGACCTTCGTCGCCTGCTCGTCACCGCGGCGGCGCTGCTGGTCCTGATGCTGGCGCTGCTCGCCTTCGTCGGCTAGCGCTCGTCCCCGACGACGCGCAACGGGGCGGGGGAGGGGGCAATTCGCCCCCTCCCCCGCCCCGTTCCTGTGCTTGAGCCTGTGCTCGTGCCTGGTCGCGTCCGTCGCCGCGCCGGTGCCCGCGTGGCCGCTACTGCTGCTCCTCGTCGTCGTCGACGGTCACGCCCTCGGGTACGAACGGGTCCTCGACCGGATCGGCCGGCTCGATCTCGTCGCCGATCTCGGCGCGGGGCTCCTCGTCCTCCTCGGTCTCGTCGTCGTCGTCCGTGCCGAAGAAGTCGGCCTCGTCCCGGTTGCGGAGGAGATCCCGCTCCCGCTCGTAGGCGCGGGTCGCCTTGATCTTGCCGGGGAAGGAGACCTTGGTGCTCTGGCTCGGGTCGCGGTAGACCTCGCGGACGATGACCCGCAGCCCCTGGGCGGTGAGGCCGAGCGCGTAGATCTCGTAGCGGTTGCCGCCGCTGATGAGCTCGATGACGCGCTCCGCGGTGGTGGCCTCGATCTCCCCCAGTCGCTCGCCCGACTGGTCGAGCGCGATCAGTCGGTTGCCTTCGATCGTGAGCTGAAGCTGCTCACCCGGCGCGACCTCCGCGAGGGTCGTCGTCTCCGCCGGGTTCACCAGCTCACTGTGCCAGGTCTTCCCGACTTCCTCGATGAAGACCAGTGTCCGGGGGATGGTGGAGCCGCCGCCGTCGGGCGCCGGCTCGGTTGCCGCGCGTCCTCGCAGCTGGTCGAGGCGCTGGAGGTTCCGCCGCGCGATCATGTTCGCCGGGTCGCTCCGGAGCGCGGACTGGTAGGACTCGAACGCCTCCGCGAAGCGCTGCCGCTCGGCGAGCGCCCGGCCGCGACGATTGAACGCTTCCGCGTCCTTCGGGTAGCGGCCGATGACCTGGTCGTTGAGCGTGATCGCGTCGTCCCAGCGGCTCTCGAGCGCGGCCGTCCGCGCCTCTTCGACGAGCTGGCGCTTGGTCTTGGTCTTCTCTACGGGCACGGTGTTGCTGACTCCTCTACGACCATCTTGGCCCGGGCGGTCGCCCCGGGACCGATGAACCAACGGCCCGGCTAGCGACCGGGGCCGACCGCCTCTCCGACGAAGAACCAGGGGCTCGTCTGCGTGATCCGGACGTCGACCAGTTGCCCGAGACGGTCGGCCGCGTCGTCGAAGTGGACGAGCTGGTTGCCGCGGGTGCGGCCGGTCCAGCGGCCCTTTGCCTTCCCCTCGACCAGCACCTCGACCGTCTCACCCAGGCGCCGGGCGTTCCGCTCCGTGCAGAGCCGGACCTGGAGCGCTTCCAGCGCCTGGTGGCGTCGGAGCTTCTCCGCGTGGGGGACGTCGTCCTCCCAGCGCGCCGAGAGCGTCCCCGGACGCGGGGAGTACATGGCGAGGTGGACCTTGTCGCAGGCGACGTCCTCAAGGAGGGCGTACGTCTGCTCGAACTGGGCGTCTGTCTCACCCGGGAAGCCGACGATCACGTCGGTCGCGACGGTGCACCCCGGCATCTGGTCCCGGGTGAAGGCGATCCGTTCCCGCCACAGCTCCCGGGAGTAGGTCCGCCGCATCCGCCGGAGCACCTCGTCGTCCCCGGCCTGCACCGGCAGGTTCATGTGCTCGCAGCAGGAGGGCAGCTCGGCCATGGTGCGGATGATCTCGTCGCTCATGTACCTGGGATGCGAGGTGAGGAACCGTAGCCGCTCGAGCCCCGGCACGGCGTCGACCGCGCGGAGGAGACCGGCCAGTCCCGGCTTGTCCGGGAGGTCGTGGCCGTACGCGTTGACGGTCTGGCCGAGCAGCGTCACCTCGCGGACGCCGCCGGCGACGAGGCGCTCGACCTCGGCGACGATCTCGGCGAGCGGTCGACTGGTCTCCTTGCCGCGCCGGTACGGCACGATGCAGTAGGAGCAGAGGAAGTTGCAGCCGTAGATGATGGGGACGAAGGCGGTGACCGCGGCGCGGCCGGCGTCGGTCGACAGCCCCTCGGCCTGGGGCGCGTAGTAGTGCGGCAGCTGCTGCAGGTCGTCCTCCAGGTCGGCCAGCTCGGGCACGACCGTCTGGAGGCGGTCGAAGTCCGACGGGTCGAAGAAGAGGTCGACGTGCGGGAACCGCTCCTTCAGCTTCTCTTGCTGGTTGGTCACCATGCAGCCGGTCAGGACCAGCGGCATCTGGGGGCGTTCCCGCTTCAGGCGGGCCAGCGAGTTGAGCTTGCCGGCGACCTTGTCCTCGGCGGCCTGGCGCACGACGCAGGAGTTGAGGACGACGATGTCGGCGTCGGTCTCGTCCTCCGTGCGCCGGTAGCCCACCTCCTGCAGCATCGCCGCGACCTTGGCGCTGTCGGCCTCGTTCATCTGGCAGCCGATGGTCCAGATGAAGAAGCGCTTGCCGTTCGGCGCCAGGCGCGGGGGCGCGGTGGCCGGATGCGGGGCCAGCGGGATGACCGTGCTCGACGGCGGCATGGGCTCCTCGACGCTAGGCAGCATGGCGAAGTTCGGGCCGCGGCAACGCCTGGGACTCCGGCGTCACCAGCGAAATACGGACGGATACACACCGGTTCGGACCAATCGCCAAGTATACACGCCCGGCGCCTGGAACCGGTGGAGAACGCGCCCGTCGGCCGCGAGGGGACCATCATGGACGACGCACCGGTGCTGCGGATTCGGACCGCGAGTCGCCACGACGAGGGCGGCCGCGCGGCCGGTGACCGATAGACAAGGCGTCCGGCCGTTGCTACAATCCCTGGCCAGCGAGCAAGCACTCCCAATCCGTCTAATGATGCGCACACTGCCCCGGGCCACGGTGGGGAGGCCCCGGCGTGCCCGCGTCCGCGCGACGGAGACGGGCGCTTTGGACCGCGGACCCGGCCGGGCGGGTCCTGAGGGGGCAGGGGTTGGCCAAGCGCAAGTGCGGAACGTGCCAGTTCTTCCAGTCGGGTAGCTTTGCCGATAGTGGATGGTGTCTCCACCCGCAGCGCCGCCAGTCCAGCGACGTGCGGATCATGGTCCGCCGCAACGAGTTCGCGTGCCGGAACGGGTGGGGGGGCGACCTCTGGGAGGCGGGCAGCGGCGACGGAGGGGGGGCGATCTCCGTCGAGCCGGTCGCCGTCCGACCCGCCGACCCCGCAACCCGGGTCGAGATCGCCGCGGTCGCCCGCGTCGACGCCGGTCGGGTGGAGTCGCCCCGCGCGGCTGGGGACGAGCGCGGCCGACTCGACGCAGAACCGACCTCGTCGGCGACGCCGGTAGCGGGCGAGGACGTGGTGGTCGGGCACACGCCGATGCGGCCGGCACCGACCGCGGAACTCCCGGTGACGCCACCGCCACCGGTCGTCGAGCCGGACGCACGGTCCACGATCCTCGCCCAGGACACCCGGGCGGCGATCTTCAAGGCCCGAGAGCGGGCCCGGGCCAATGTCGGGGTGCGAGCCCGGGCCGCGGAGCTTGCCCTGCCCGCCACCGACGCGCCGGCGCCCAGGGCTGGCTCCGACGCAGGGGCGGCGGGCGACGCGCTCGACATTCCATCCGCCCCGCCGCGCCTCCTGGCCACGCGAGACGAGGCGCCAGCGGGGCGACAGGCGCGGCCAGCGACCGCGGGCGCCGTGACGCCCGAGCCGCCCGCCCCGGTTCCGGTGACCGAACTTCCCGCCGACGCCGAACGGCTCGCCGAGCCGACGCTCGTGGCCCGGTTCGACACCGTCCCCAGCCGGCGATCGGACTTCGATCTCCCCCACGCCGGACCGTCGGCCCATGGCCTGGGACGGACGACCGGGGAAGGGCGGCAGCGGCCGCGGATCGGTGTCGCCTCGCTGCCCGAGCAGCGTGCCGGCGCTCCTGAGGTCCAATCGGACCGGGACGGCGCCATGACGCCGGCGCAGGACCCGGGTGAGCGCCGACGCGCCCTGGGCGATCCTCTGGTGCCGACCCCGTCGTCGGCGATCGCCGCGGACGAGGTAGACGGTCGGGAGCCTCAGGGAGCGGAGCCGGCACCACGGCGGTCGGAGATGGTCCGGGCCAACGTCCCGGCCGGCGACCGTCGCCAGGATGGCACCGGGCCCATCCAACTGCCCTCGCTCTCGGACCTGTTTCGCGCCCCGAGCCGTGACACCGCCGGACCGGAGCGCGCGGAGGACGGGAGCGAGCGGGACGATCACCGGGCCGCGCAGCGGTCAGAGGTGCGGTGGCCCGCCGATCCCACGGACGGCGAGTCGTCGGGTGCGGTGCGCCGCCTGCGGCGCACCGCGTCCCGCGAGTCCACCCCGGCTGAACCACCCCGGGGGGCCGCCGAGCTGACCGAGGGCACCGGCGCGCGCGACGGATTCGCCGCTGGCGACCACGCGTGGACCGATTCCGGGCGCTCGGCGCTGCCGCACCGTGAGCGCTACCCGGCCTTCGCCGAACGGGGCGAGGCCGCCTGGCAGCGGGCGGTGGGCTCCGCGGTGGAGACCGAGACGAGCGAGCCGGACGACAAGGCCGCGCCCACGGCGGTGGAGGTCGATCCGAACGACGGCCGCCAGCTCGTCACCGCGGCGCCCGCGCCCGTGGACCACCTCGTCTTCACCGTCGATGACGCCCAACTAGGGCTGCCCGTCCAGCTGGCTCCGGAGCTGCCACGGATGTGCGTGACGTGCCGCGACTTCCGCCCTGCCGAGGCCGGCGGGCGCGGCTGGTGCACGAACCGGTTCGCGTTCTCCCACCGGCGGATGGTCGATGCCGATGAGCTGCCGTGCGCGGGCTCTCTCGGTACCTGGTGGCTGCCGCGGGACGACGCGTGGCTGGCGACGGCGGACGTCCAGAGCCACAGCCAGCCGACGCCGATGGCCGACGCGATGATCGCCCAGCAGCACCTGGAGCAGCCCGCGGTTGCCGTCGGCGGTGGGGCACGCCGGTCGCGGCAGCGGTCGTAGCCGTCGCTGACTCGGAACGGCGACGCGGCGGCCGGCTATCGTCGTCTCCAGGGGGTGTCCCTGGCGGTCACCGACCTGGTAGGATACGGGCGTCGGAAGCGTATCCCGCGGGTCGGACAGGGGCCGACCCCGCCAAGACGCCGGTCGTGGCTAAACGGCACCGTGCCTCGCTTGGGCCGGTGTTGGGCGACCATGGCTTTGCGGCGCGGGAGAGGCTGGGGGACCGCGCGGGCGACCGCGCGGATCGGGGGAGCCGACTCAACGTATGACTATGTTCGGTGAGACACTGCGTCAGGCCCGCGCCTACAAGGGCGTGACCCTCAAAGAGGCCGAGCAGGCGACGCGGATCAACCGCCACCACCTGTCCGCGCTGGAGGACGAGAACTTCGCGGCGCTGCCCCCGCTGATCTACCAGCGGGGGATCGTACGCAATTACGCTGCCTACCTCGACCTCGACCCCGCGAAGCTGCTCAGCCTCTTCGGCGAAGCCCACGGCGATCACCAGCCGGCCAACGAGCCGGTGCTGGCGATGAAGCCGCTGGACATGCCGAACCACTTCACCCCGAACTTCGCGATCATCGCCTTCATGGTCGTGATGAGCGCGATCGTCTTCGCGTGGCTCTACAGTGCCTACCTGGCGCCGCCAGAGGCCCTCCCGACGACCGCGCCCGTGCTGACCGTGACACCGATCGTGCGTACGGCGGCCAGCGCCGACCCGATCGGCGCGACCTCGACGCCGACCGCGACCGCGACGGTGGACCCTGACGCCCCGACCGCCACGGCGGAGGCCGAGCCAACCGAGCCGAAGGCCACCGAGGGCGCCTCGCGCGTCACGGCCGCCGGGACGACGTCCGGGCCGTCAGCGCGCAGGGCGACCCGGGAGCCCGCACCCACCGAGGAACCGCAGCCGACCGAGGAGCCGCAGCCGACGGCGGCGCCCGCGGAGGACGTCGAGGCGACGGGGACCGCCGCGGCGGCCTCGGCGACCGAGGCGGCGGCGGAGCAGATCGTGGCCGACGCGGCCGAGTCGACCGCCGACGCGGCTGCCGACGCGGCTGCCGACGCGGCTGCCGACGCGGCTGCCGACGCGGCCGAGGCGACCGACACCGCGGTGGACCCGGACGCCCTGGCGCTCGACTTCAGCACCGAGTCGCCGGACGGCGTCTACCTCTCGGTGCTGTCCGAGGACGGCACGGTCCTCTTCGACGGCCGGCTCGGACCTGGCGAGTCCACGGGCACGCTGCGCGCCGTGCAGTTCACGGTCTGGTCGAGCGATATCGGTTCGACCCTGATCACGAACGAGGGCACCGGGCAGGGACCGTTCTACATGCCGGGCAGTGGCGCCGGGACGATCTCGCTCCCCTAGGACGTCCGCCATCTGGAACCCAGGCGGCAAAGAATGAGAGGGCCCGGGAGGTAACTCCCGGGCCCTCTCATTGTTCCCTCACCTGCGCGATCGTGCGCCCTTGTCTCGCGCCGTCGCCCGGAGCGGACTAGGTCAGGGTACGCCGCGCTGTCCGGTTCCCGCCGAGTGGGACGACGACGGAGAGCGCGGCCGCGTCCACGCTGAAGGTTGCCGGCGTGGGACCAACGACATCACCGTCGAGCTGATACGGGATCGGCGGATCCGCGGTGAGTTCAACGCGCCGGGCTCGGCGATGGACGACGAACGGCGAGCGCTCCAGGTGGCGTGTCGCGACCCGGCCGAGCGTGCGGGCGATAGCCGCCGGCCGGGTGGCGGTGAAGACGAGCACGTCCAGCCAGCCGTCGTCGGACCGCAGCCCCGGGTAGAGCCGGAGCCGAGGATTAATGACCGACCCGCCGTTCGCGACGAGCACCAGGGGGGAGACGACCTCGAACCGGTCGTCGTCCGCGACAACGGCGAACCTGGTCGGTGGAGCGCCGAGGTTGCGGCCGCCCGCCGGGAGGTAGGCCAGCCAGCCGAACCGGCGCTTGAGGTCCGCGTCGGCGGCGGCGAACAGTCGGCTGTCGAGGCCGGCACCCGCCATGTGCAGGAACGAGCGGTCCCCGCTGCGGCCCATGTCGATCCGGGCCAGGCGGTGTTCGCCGAGGGCGAGGTGGACGGCCGAGCGGGGACCGAGGGGGATCCCGAGTTCGCGGGCGACGATGTTGGTCGAACCGGCGGGGATGATCGCGAGGGGGATCGGCGACCCGCGGAGCGCGGTCGCTACCTCACCGACCGTCCCATCACCACCCACGGCAATGAGGAGGTCGGCACCGGCTCGGGCCGCCCGCGCCGTCTCGATGGTCGTGCCTGGACCCGGTGTGTAGCGAACATCGATCTCCAGGCCCGGCCGTCGCGCGGCGTCAAGGGCGGCCAGGATGGCCGCCGGGTCCCGGCGGGTCGCGGGGTTGACGATGGCGACGACCCGACGGACCCTGGCCTTGCCGTTCGGAGCCGACACCGCCACCTCCGGCGAACGCTGCGTCCGGTGCCGCGTTCGTCCACGACGGTGCGCGGCGCCCGAACGCTCGATCTATGGTGGGACCGCTCTCGAGCACACGTCGCGGCCTACCGCGTCGGCCGACCGGATCTCGGACCGCGACCCTGACCGCGCCGAGGGTCCGTCGCGAGTCGGTCGTGGCCGCCGACCGAGATCGACCGTCGGACGCGCGCCACGCGGACCGGGCCGTCCGAGCGGTCAGGCCCGCTTTGGATCGTCCTCCGGACCGAACATCTTCTCGACGATGAAGTTGGACAGCCAGGTCGCGCCGGCCGCAAGCACCAACCCCAGGATCCCGCGCGTCGTGTTCCGCAGCATGCCGCCTCTGCCTCTCGTCCGTGGCCCCGCGGTCGGGTCCGTTGGGGCGCTCGTCCCCGCGCCACACCGGGCGCGGACCGCCGGCGGAGCATGGCCGGCGGGCACGGACGACGCAAGTTCCCCGCCGCGTGGGGGGATCTGTCGGCCCCGCCCGCAAACCCGACGCGACCGGCGGGCGACGGTGCCCCTATCGCTCCGACGCCTCTCTGATCCGCCCCTTGAAGGTGGCACTGGCGGTGAACCCCGGCGTCTCCGTGGCCGGTACCGTGATCTCGGCGGCCGTCCGTGGGTCCACGCCGCGGCGCTGACGCCGCCGTCGCAGCTCGAAGGTCCCGAAGCCGGTCAGCACGACCTTTCGGCCTTCGGCAATCTCGTCCACGATCGTCTCCAGTGTGGAGTTGACCACGCGGGCGGCGACGACCCGGGGGACGCCGGTCTCCACCGCTACCCGGTTGATCAGGTCGTTCTTGTGCATCGTCGGCAGCGCCTCCTGGCCGGGCCCATGCCGGTGAGATTCTCCGCGCCAACCCCGCCGGCGATCGCCCGAGCACGCCGCCGGGCGGTGTCGACGGTTACGGTGGCCCCTCGCCGCGACGGGGGGCGATCGTCGTCTCGCTCCTTATCTAAACGAAGATGCGGGTCCTCGTCTATCCCCTCTGCCGGACGTGACGGGCCACCAGCCACAGCGGGACGAGGAGCATCACGGCGGCGAGCGTCAGGTCGGCCAGCGTGATGGCCGCCACGAGCACCCGTCCGCCGCCCGGCAGGAGCGCGAACGGCGCGACCAGGGGCGCGGTCAGCGCGTAGACCCTGGAGCCCAACCAGATCCGATCGTCGACCGCGAGGGCGAGCAGCACGAGCCGAACGATGACGGCGGTCGCGATCGCCGCGTACACGTTGAGGGCCAGCTCCAGGGCGGCCCTCGAGCGGACGACTTTGCCGCCCCCGCCGCTCCGTAGCACCGGGTCCTGGATCATCGCGAGGCCGCGTTCTTCTTGAGCAGGTGCCCGAGGTGCTCGACGACCAGCGCCGCCAGAGCAGGCTTGGGCAGCCGCGGCAGCGACTCGGGGGGGCCGTCGGGCGACACCAATGTCGCGGCGCTGTCGGGACGATCGATCGTCTCGACGGCGTCGTTTGCGACAACAAGTTGGAGACCCTTCGCGGCGAGCTTCGACGCCGCGTTGGCGACCAGGTCCTCGGTCTCGGCGGCGAACCCGACCTTCACGAGACCCGGCCGGGACACGCCAGCCAGGATATCGGGTGTGCGGGCCAGCGAGATCTCCGGCACGGCCGTCCCGGGCGACTTCTTCAGCTTGCGGGCGGACGGCCGCTCCGGCCGGAAGTCGGCCACGGCGGCGGCCATCACGAGTGCGTCGGCATCTTCCACGGCGCTGCGGACGGCCGCTTCCATCTCGGCAGCGGTCTCCACCGGAACGAAGCGGGCGCCCCACGGCGGGGTCAGGCTGGTGGGGCCGGCGACGAGGGTTACCTCCGCCCCGCGGTCGAGCGCGGCCTGAGTCAGCGCGAATCCCATCGTCCCGCTCGACCGGTTGCCGAGGTAGCGGACCGGGTCGAGCGGCTCGCGGGTGCCGCCGGCGGTGATGACGAGCCGACGCCCGGCCAGGGGACCGTTCCGGCCGAGGACCGCCCGGGCGGCGCCGAGGATCGCCTCGGTCGGGGCGAGGCGGCCGTCGCCGACGGCCCCGGAGGCCAGCCGCCCCGATTCGGGTCCG
The DNA here is from genome assembly GCA_902806335.1 of uncultured Thermomicrobiales bacterium. GTDB lineage: Bacteria > Chloroflexota > Chloroflexia > Thermomicrobiales > UBA6265 > CADCWG01. Next base: position 27,831 of record CADCWG010000214.1, read on the forward strand.
ACCTGGGACGCGCCCCGCCCGAGCAGCGTCGCGAGGTTCCCCTGGGTGGCCGGGTGGTGGAGCATCCCGTGCTCCATCGCGGGGGCGAGGAGGAGCGGCGCGACGGTGGAGAGGGCGACCGTGCCCAGCAGGTCGTCGGCCAGCCCCAGCGCGAGCCGGGCGATCGTGTTCGCCGACGCCGGCGCCACGAGCAGGATGTCCGCGTCCCGGGCCAGAGAGATATGGCCAGCCGATGACTCGTCCCACGGTTCAAAGACGTCGTGGTGGACGCGGCGCCGGGTCAGGGCCTGGAAGGTCAGCGGGGTCACGAACGCCTCGGCGCCTCGGGTGAGGACGACGTCGACCATCCCCCCCGCCTGGACGAGCCGGCTGGCGAGGTCGGCGGCCTTGTAGGCGGCGATGCCGCCGCTGACGCCGAGCACAATCCTGGCGCCGTCCAGCGGCGATCGGGGCAGATGGACAGGGCCGCCGGTCACGTCTTCGCTCTCCAACCGTCCTCCACCGTCCACCGTCGTCCCCGTGGCACGGACGGTCTCCGCGCTCGGCGATCGCCCACTCACCACGGCACCGCCCGTGGGTGCCACCGGGCGCGAGGCTCGGGGCCACCCTGGCTAGGCGACGGCGACCGCAACGGGGGCCATCACCGCCGTGGCCGCCGCGAGCGCACGGTCCACCGCGGCGTCGTCCACCTGATAGTGGGTCACCATCCGCAGGCCGACGGTCCCGTAGTCGGAGATCCGGACGCCGTGCTCGGCCATGGCCGCGATCACCTGGCGCTGGTCCTGGCCGGCGGGCGGGCGGAAGATGACGATGTTGGTCTGAACCGTCTCGGGGTCGATCGAGACCCCCGGGATCTCCGCCAGCCCCTCGGCCAGACGTCGGGCCCGGGCGTGGTCCTCCGGCAACCGATCGACCATCTCGTCGAGGGCGACCAGACCCGCCGCGGCGATCACCCCGGCCTGGCGCATCGCCCCGCCGACCAGCTTGCGCTGGCGTCGAGCCCTCGCCGCGAACGCCGCCGAGCCGGCCACGAACGAGCCGACCGGCGCGGCCAGTCCCTTCGACAGGCAGACCTGGACCGAGTCGACATCGGCGACGAGGACGGCCGGGGGGATCCCGAGCGCCGCGGCGGCGTTGAAGACCCGGGCGCCGTCGAGGTGGACCGGCACGCCCGCGGCGTGGGCGATCGTCGCCAGGTCCCGCAGGTAGGCCGGGGGGAGCACCTGGCCCCCACGGCGGTTGTGGGTGTTCTCGACGGAGACCACGCCGGTGTGTGGGTAGTGCGGGTCCGCGGCGCGGATGGCCCGCGTGACGTCCCCGAGGTCGAGGCGCCCGTCGCGCTCGGTCGCCAGGAGGTGGAGCGGGATGCCGCCGAGGGCGGACGCCCCGCCGCCCTCGTAACGGAAGATGTGCGACTCGTCCCCGACGATCGCCTCGTCGCCGCGTCCGCAGTGGGCGAGCAGGCTGACCAGGTTGCCCATGGTGCCGCTGGCGACGAAGACGGCCGCCTCCTTGCCAAGCAGCGCGGCGGCCCGCTCCTCGAGCCGGTTGACGGTCGGGTCCTCCCCGTACTGGTCGTCGCCGACCTCCGCGTCGGCCATCGCCCTCCGCATCGATCGTGTTGGGTGGGTCACGGTGTCGGAGCGCAGGTCGACGGTGGTCGACGTGTGACGATCCAGGGCCATCGGGAGACCTCCGCGCGGTGGGGACGGATACGGCAACGGTCCGAGTCTACCGCCGCCGCGCCAACCGGCCCACCCATGGCGACCGATGCGGCGGTAGGTTTCGAAGATGTGCCGCTTTGGACGACCTCGGGCGGCAGCCAGGGATCGGGATTGCCCCTGTCCGCCATGGGGAGTCGCGCCGGACGGTCGCGAAAGGGCTCGTCCGGGAGCCCCGAACGGGGCCGACCCCGCTGGGGAAGGCGGAACGCTTGACGCCGGGGCCGGTCCGGGTAGCATGGCCGCCGGTGATAGCGCGGTCGGGGAGGACCCCCAGGCGAATGGATGCGGAGCGGAACGGGGGCCCGGCGCCGGTGCTGCGGGCCTCGGGGATCGTCAAGCAGTTCGGTGCGGTCCGGGCGCTGGACGGCGTGGACATCGAGGTCCGGCCGCGAGAAGTCGTCGCCCTGATCGGCGACAACGGGGCCGGGAAGTCAACCCTCGTCAACGTTCTGACAGGGGTCTTCCGGCCCGACGACGGGCAGATGATGTTCGACGGTCGACCGGTCTCGTTCGCGTCGCCGCAGGCGGCCCGGACGGCCGGGATCGAGACGGTCTACCAGGACCTCGCGATCGCGCCCCACCTCGACCCGGTGGCGAACATCTTTCTCGGCCGCGAGTACCGGACCCCAGGGCCGCTCGGGGGGCTCGGGTTCCTCGACCGCCGGCGGATGGTGCGGGAGACTGAGCGCCAGCTGGCCCAGCTCAAGGTGCGGATCCCGGGGCTCGGACGGCGGATGACCACCCTCTCGGGCGGTCAGCGCCAAGGCGTCGCGGTCGCCAGAGCGGTGATGTGGGCCAGCAAGGTCGTCTTCATGGACGAGCCGACCGCGGCGCTCGGCGTGGCTCAGACCGGCCAGGTCCTGCAGTTGGTACGGCAGGTCCGCGACACGGGGATCCCCGTCGTCTTCATCAGTCACAACATGCCGCACGTGTTCGAGGTGGCCGACCGGATCGTGGTGCTTCGGCTCGGCCGGGTCGTCCGGGAGCTCGACCCGCGGACGGCGACGATCGATGAGGCGGTTCTCGCGATGACCGGGTCGCTGGCCTCTGGGCGGGTCGGGCTGGGAGACGGTGCCATGGCGAACGCCGGGAGCGGCGCCGCTGAGGGGAGGGGCGCCCGTGGTTAGCGCGTCGGCGGGTCGGGAGGCGGGACAGGCGCCGGACTCGCAACCCGTGGCGGAGCCCGCGACCCGGCGACGGCCGCTCGACGTACTCTCCGCCTACTTCACCGTGCTGATCCTGCTCGCCCTGATCGCCTTCTTCAGCCTCTGGACCGGGCGCGCGTTCTTCGACCTCGGCAACTTCCAGAACATCGTCATCGACGCCTCGCAGCTCCTCCTCCTGGCCGTCGGGGCCACGTTCGTGATCATCACCGCCGGGGTCGACCTCTCGGTGGGGTCGGTGCTCGTCTTCTCGGCGGTGGTCTGCGCCAAGGTGATGGTGCGCTTCTCGGGCAGCGCCGAGGAGGTCACCCGCTACGAGTTTCCGACCCAGTCGGTGGGCATCCCGCTCGGGATCGCCGCCGGCGTGCTGTCCGGTCTCGCCTGGGGCGTCCTCAACGGGCTGCTGGTGACGAAGCTGAAGATGCCGTCCTTCATCGTCACCCTGGGCACGCTGGGGATGGCCCTCGGCTTCGCGCAGCTGCTCTCGAAGGGGGTCAACGTGCCGAACGTCCCCCCGGCGATCCAGTCCGAGATCGGCCTCCGCGAGCTGGTCGGCTTCGACTTCGCGGGGGACCGGATCCGGCTCCAGCTGCCCGTCCTGATCGCGATCGTGGTCACGGTGGCCTGCGGCGTCGCGCTCGCCCGGACCCGCTTCGGACGCTACACCTACGCGATCGGCTCGAACGCCGCGGCCGCGCGGCGGGCGGGGATCGACGTCGACCGGCACCTGATCAAGGTCTACGGGCTGAGCGGGCTCCTCGCCGGCATCGCCGGTGTGTTTGACCTCTTTCGGTTCGGGAACGCGTCGGTCGCGACGCACAGCGCCGACAACCTCGCCGCGATCTCGGCGGCCGTGATCGGCGGGACGAGCCTGTTCGGCGGGCTCGGGACCGTGTTCGGCTCGGTGATCGGGACCTTCATCCCGGCCGTGGTGCGAAACGGCACGGTGATCGCCCGGGTCCAGCCCTTCTGGCAGCAGGTGGTGATCGGCGCGATCCTGATCGTGGCCGTCTTTCTCGACCAGCGCCGGCGGCGGGCCGAGGAGCGCATGTAGCGCGGCGGCGCTCGCGGGCCGCGGGCCGTTGCCCAGCGGGGCGGTCGTTGCTATCCTCCGGCGCCTCACGTGGTGGGGCACGGCTGGCGCACGCACGAAGGAGTGGTGTGGGAATGGGTAACGCGAGGGTTGCGGTGCGGCGGGTCACGCGGCGGGACATGCTCAAGGCCGGTGCGGCGCTCGGCATCGGCGCGGCGGCACTGGGGTCCGGTCTGCGTCCGGCGCGGGCGCGCCAGGGCGGCTACTCCATCACCTTCATCCCCGGGGTGATCGCCGACGAGTTCTACGTGACCATGGGGTGCGGCATCGAGGCGAAGGCCCGGGAGCTGGGGATCACGGTCGATACCCAGGGTCCGAACGCGTTCGACGCGACGGTCCAGACCCCGATCCTCAACGCCGTGATCCAGACCCAGCCCGACGCGATCCTGATCGCGCCGACGGACACCCAGGCGATGATCGCCCCCCTCCAGGCCGCGGTCGATGCCGGCATCGCGGTCTTCCTGGTCGACACGACCGTCAACGCCGACTTCGATGTCGCCCGGATCGCCTCGGACAACGTCGAGGGCGGGCGCCTGGCGGCGCGCTCCCTGGCCGAGGCGGTCGGCGGCAGCGGCAAGGTGTTCGTGATCAACGTCAAGCCGGGCATCTCGACCACCGACCAGCGGGAGCAGGGCTTCCGGGAGGCGCTCGCCGACTTCCCGGACATCGAGTACCTGGGCCAGGAGTACTGCAACGACGACCAGAACCAGGCCACCCAGATCGCGAACGCCCGCCTCCAGTCCGACCCCGACCTCGTCGGCATCTTCGGCACCAACCTCTTCGCCGCGCAGGGCGCCGCGGCCGGGATCCGCCAGCAGGGCAAGCAGGGACAGGTCCGGGTGGTCGGCTTCGACGCCGGACCGACCCAGGTCCAGGACCTCCGCTCGGAGGTGGTCGACCTCCTGATCGCCCAGCACCCGGGGGACATCGGCGTCACGGCGGTCCAGCTCGCCTACGACTTCTTGAGCAGCGGCCAGGCGCCCACGCCAAAGGCGATCACCACCGGCTTCACGACCGTGACCCGGGACAACATCGACGACCCGGACGTCGCCAAGTACCTCTACATCTCGGACTGCAGCGCGTTCGTGCTCCCGGAGGCGTCGCCGGCGGCGGGCACACCCGCGGCGGCGCTGGCGGCCTTCGGCTGCGCCACCGGCTGAGGCTGCCCGACGCCCCGATACGTGTCCGACGGGCGGGGCCGGCGACGCCGGCTCCGCTCCTTCGGCGCGGGCCCGGATGTTGACATAGCGGTATCTATGGACTAAGCTTTCCGTTCGCGGTAGCTGTCGGAGGTGCGCCCGGCGCGACCCGCCAAGCGAGGTTAACCACCCACGAGCGCGAACGGACGACGCGTGCGGCGACGCCCAACGGCCCGAACCGAGTTCCGGGAGGGGAGTGATCTGCCCTCCCGCTTTGGCGTGGCCGGGGTCCGAGAAGTTCGCCGGTCCGACGTCCCCACGCCTCTTCCCGGCCCGTCCTCGATGGCGTGGCGCGGCCGGGCCCCGGGCGAGGCCGCCCACTGAGATCCGTTGGTTTCTATCTGAAGTGTGGGTCGGCGGGGCCGGCCCGGGTCGCCGTGCGGACGGCGGTCGGGGTCAGGCCGATACGAGGAGCAGTGCATGGCCGTCGAGCGGGTCACGCGGGACACGAAGGTCGGCACGAACGGGGCGGCCGCGCTGGCGACGGGCACGGCCCGCACGCCGCGGCAGGTCGTCTCCAACAAGGGCGTCAATCGGCGGTCGTTCGCCGACATCCCGACCGTGCTCGAGATGCCGAATCTGGTTCAGGTCCAGCTCGAGTCGTTCGACTGGTTCAAGCGGGAGGGGCTGCGGGAACTCCTCGAGGAGATTTCGCCGATCACCGACCACCACCGGAAGATGGAGCTGACCATCTCCGAGCCGCGCTTCGACGAGCCGTGGACCCGGCTGCCGAAGGAGATGCAGGACCGCGCCAAGCGCGACCCCCGCATCGCCGAGGTCTACTGCCGGGAGCGGGACATCACCTACGCGGCGCCGCTGCGGATCTCTGCCCGCCTGGTCATGAAGGAGACCGGCGAGATCAAGGAGACCGGCCCGGAAGGCATCTTCCTCGGGGACTTCCCGATGATGACCTCCGACGGCACGTTCATCATCAACGGCGCCGAGCGCGTCGTCGTCTCCCAGCTGGTGCGCTCGCCGGGCGTCTACTTTGAGCGGACGCCGGACGCGGCCACCGGCAAGCTGCTCTCGACCGCCAAGCTGATCCCGAACCGCGGCGCCTGGCTCGAGTTCGAGACCAGCAACCGCGACGTGCTCTCGGTCAAGGTCGACCGCAAGCGCAAGATGCCGATCACGATCCTGCTCCGGGCGATCGGGATCGAGACCGACGACCAGCTGCTCGAGGTGTTCTCGGACGTCGACACCAACCCCGACCGGCGCTTCATCGCGACCACCCTCGACAAGGAGCCGACGAAGGCCCGCGACGAGGCGCTGATCGAGCTCTACCGGCGGCTGCGCCCCGGCGACCCGCCCACCCGCGAGAACGCGACGTCGACGCTGGAGAACCTGTTCTTCAACGACCGGCGCTACGACCTCGCGCGGGTCGGCCGCTACAAGCTCAACGAGCGACTGCACAAGCGGAACCGCCCGGTGGGCGAGGAGCGGGAGCTGTCGGCCAGCCGGATCCTGACCCAGGACGACCTCGTCGAGATCGTCCGCGAGATGATCCGCCTCAACAACGGCCTGAGCGAGGCGGACGACATCGACCACCTCGGTAACCGGCGCATCCGCGCCGTCGGCGAGTTGATCCAGATGCACGTCCGGACCGGGTTCCAGCGCCTTGAGCGCGGTATCCGGGAGCGGATGACGATCCAGGACCCGGAGACGGTCACCCCCAACGGGCTGATCAGCACGACCCGGCCGGTGATGGCCGCGGTCCGCGAGTTCTTCGGCGGCAGCCAGCTCTCCCAGTTCATGGACCAGACCAACCCGCTCGCCGAGCTGACCCACAAGCGGCGGCTCTCGGCGCTCGGGCCGGGTGGCCTCAGCCGGGACCGGGCCGGGTTCGACGTCCGCGACGTCCACCCGTCCCACTACGGCCGGATCTGCCCGATCGAGACCCCGGAGGGGCCGAACATCGGCCTGATCGGGTCGCTGGCGACCTACGGCAAGATCAACCAGTACGGCTTCATCGAGACGCCGTACCGGCGGGTCATCTCGGCGCTGCTGGTCGACGACCCGTCGATCCCGCTTATTGGGCAGACGCTGCGCGACGACGCGGTGGACCCGGAGACGGGCGAGATCGTGGCCGCCAAGGGCGATCGGGTCACCGAGGCGACGGTCGCGGCGCTGCAGGGCGCCGGGATCAAGTCGGTTCGCATCAAGCCCGTCGCCTCGGAGATCATCGACTACCTCTCCGCCGATCGGGAAGAGCAGGTGATGATCGCCCAGGCGAACACCCAGCTCGACGACGAGGGGCGGATCATCCCGAGCGAGGTCGTGGTGCGGATCGGGGGCGGTCACCGCTTCCCGGTCGTCCCGGCCGAGCAGGTCAACTACATGGACGTCTCGCCGAAGCAGGTCGTCTCGGTGGGCACCGCGCTGATCCCGTTCCTGGAGCACGACGACGCGAACCGGGCGCTGATGGGCGCCAACATGCAGAAGCAGGCGGTGCCGCTGATCAAGCCGCAGGCGCCGGTGATCGGCACGGGGATCGAGTACCAGGCGGCGAAGGACTCGGGTCAGGTCCTTGTCTCCCGGCACGAGGGCACCGTGGTCGACGTCTCCGGCCGCTCGGTGTCGATCCGCGAGGACGGCGGCGACGAGCACGTCTACAACCTGCAGAAGTTCGTCCGCTCGAACCAGGACACCTGCATCAACCAGCGGCCGAGCGTCCGCAAGGGCGACCGGATCGAGGTCGACCAGGTGATCGCCGACTCCTCCTCGACCGAGGACGGTGAGCTCGCCCTCGGTCAGAACGTGCTCGTGGCGTTCATGCCCTGGGAGGGCGGCAACTTCGAGGATGCGATCCTGCTCTCGGAGCGGCTCGTCCGCGACGACGTCTACACCTCGATCCACATCGAGAAGTACGAGACCGAAGCCCGCGACACGAAGCTTGGGCCGGAAGAGATCACCCGCGACATCCCGAACGTGGGCGAGGAGAGCCTGGCGAACCTCGACGAGAACGGGATCATCCGGATCGGCGCCGAGGTCCGCCCCAACGACATCCTCGTCGGCAAGGTGACCCCGCGCGGCGAGACGGAGTTGAGCGCCGAGGAGCGGCTGCTGCGGGCGATCTTCGGCGAGAAGGCCCGCGAGGTGAAGGACACCTCGCTGCGCGTGCCGCACGGCGTCCACGGCAAGATCATCGACGTCAAGCAGTTCCGCCGCGACGACAGCAGCGACCACGAGCTACCGGCCGGCGTCAACGAGATGGTCCGTGTCAGCATCGCCCAGAAGCGGAAGATCTCCGAGGGCGACAAGATGGCCGGGCGGCACGGCAACAAGGGCGTGATCAGTAAGATCCTGCCGATCGAGGACATGCCGTACCTCCCGGACGGGACCCCGGTCGACATCATCCTCAACCCGATCGGCGTGCCGTCGCGGATGAACCTCGGGCAGGTGCTCGAGACGCACCTCGGCTGGGCCGCGCAGCGGCTCGGCTACCGGGTGGCGACGCCGGTCTTCGACGGCGCCAAGGAGGAGGAGATCCAGGCCGCGCTGCGGGAGGCGGGCCTGCCGGAGGACGGCAAGGTCGACCTCTACGACGGCCGGACCGGCGAGAAGTTCGACCGCCCGGTGACGGTCGGCATCATCTACATGCTGAAGCTGGCCCACCTGGTCGAGGACAAGATCCACGCCCGGAGCACCGGCCCCTACTCGCTGGTGACGCAGCAGCCGCTCGGCGGCAAGGCCCAGTTCGGCGGCCAGCGATTCGGCGAGATGGAGGTCTGGGCGCTCGAGGCCTACGGGGCCGCGCACATCCTCCAGGAGATGCTGACGGTCAAGTCCGACGACGTCGTCGGTCGGGTCAAGACCTACGAGGCGATCGTCAAGGGCGAGGAGATCAACGAGGCCGGCGTGCCGGAATCGTTCAAGGTCCTCGTCAAGGAACTCCGCTCGCTCGGCCTCTCGATCGACGTGATCAACGAGGACGAGCAGACGGTCGAGTTCACCGAGGACGTCTCGCGCGACCCGCTGAGCAACCTCGACCGCATCAACCTGAGCGGCTTCGAGCGAGGGGTCGACTAGTACCCAGCCAGCGGCCGGTGGCCTCGCGACGCTCAGTGACGGGCGTCGCGGGGTCGCCGGCCGAGGGCCGGCGGGAACGGCTACGGCTGCCAGCCAGTCGCTGACGGCCGATGGCTTTGCCACGAAGGGGAGCACCGTTGAGCACCACCATCGACACCTTCGGGGACCGCGGGCTGCCGACGCTGCCGCAGCGCGACCAGTTCGGGTCGCGACCGGCGGGCGGCTTCGGCGCGATGACCGGCGGCCAGGGCGGCTACTCCCGCGCCGACCGCCAGGACCGCAGCCGCGTCCTCGACGTCAACAACTTCGACGCCATCCGGATCAGCCTCGCCTCGCCCGAGGCGATCCGCGGCTGGTCCTACGGCGAGGTCACCAAGCCGGAGACCATCAACTACCGCACGCTCAAGCCGGAGCACGGCGGGCTCTTCTGCGAGCGCATCTTCGGTCCCACCCGGGACTGGGAGTGCTACTGCGGCAAGTACAAGCGGATCCGCCACGCCGGCACCGTCTGCGACAAGTGCGGCGTGGAGGTGACCCGCTCGAAGGTCCGCCGCGAGCGGATGGGCCACATCGAGCTGGCCGCCCCGGTCACCCACATCTGGTACGTCAAGGGCACCCCGAGCCGGCTCGGGCTGCTCCTCGACATCACCCCGCGGAACCTCGAGCGGATCCTCTACTTCGCCTCCTACCTGGTGACCGACGTCGACCAGGAGGCGAAGCAGCAGGCGGTCGAGGACATCAACGAGGAGCACGATGCGACGGTCGAGGAGATCCGCTCCGAGGCCGACCACGAGCTGCGCCAGATCGACGAGCGGCTCGGGCTCGACGTCGGCAACCTCGCCGAGGGCGCCCGGAACCTGACCGCCTCCATCCAGGAGCGCCAGCAGGCCGAGCTCGCCGTCCTCCGGGCCGACTACGACGCCCTCGTCTCCGAGCTCCAGGGTCTGCTCGGGGAGGCCGCGCCGCGCACCCTCTCGCTGGGCGGACGGCTGATCGTCGAGGAGGACGCGGCCGTCAACCAGGACCGCCTCGACGCCGTCGAGGAGGCCTTCGCGGCCGAGCGCGAGCGGATCGAGGGCGGCGCGGGCCACGAGGCGACCGGCACCGCGGCGCTCACCGGCGCCGAGACCGATCAGCTCACCTTCGACGCCGAGCAGCGCAAGAAGAAGATCACCGACGCGCTGGCCGAGGCGATCAAGGCCGAGGAGAAGCAGCGCGACGAGTTGCTCAAGCAGCTCAACGACCTCAAGGAACTGCAGATCCTCACCGAGACGCAGTACCGCGAGCTGAACGAGGTCGTCCCGCCCGGCGTCTTCAAGGCCGGGATGGGCGCTGAGGCCGTCTACGACTACGTCTCGAAGAAGGTGGACCTGGACCAGCTCGCGCTGACCCTGCGGACGGAGATGCAGGCGGCGAGCGACGTCAAGCGGAAGAAGGCCACCAAGCGGCTGCGCGTCGTGGAGGCGCTCCGCAAGAGCGGCAATAAGCCGTCCTGGATGATCTTCACCGCGCTGCCGGTGATCCCGCCCGAACTGCGGCCGATGGTCCAGCTCGACGGTGGCCGGTTCGCGACCAGCGACCTGAACGACCTCTACCGCCGGGTGATCAACCGGAACAACCGGCTCAAGCGGCTGCTCGAGCTCGGCGCGCCGGACATCATCGTCCGCAACGAGAAGCGGATGCTGCAGGAGGCGGTCGACGCCCTGATCGACAACGGCCGTCGCGGCCGGGTCGTCTCCGGCTCAGGCAAGCACAAGCTCAAGAGCCTTAGCGACATGCTCAAGGGCAAGCAGGGCCGCTTCCGGCAGAACCTGCTCGGCAAGCGTGTCGACTACTCGGGCCGCTCGGTGATCGTCGTCGGTCCTGACCTCGCGCTCGACGAGTGCGGCGTGCCGAAGCGGATGGCGCTCGAGCTCTTCAAGCCGTTCGTGATGCGGCGCCTCGTCGACGAGGGGCACGCCCACAACATCAAGGCCGCCAAGCGGCTGGTCGAGCGGGTAGACCCCCGCGTCTGGGACGTCCTTGAGGGGGTCATCAAGGACTACGTCGTGCTGCTCAACCGGGCGCCGACGCTGCACCGCCTCGGCATCCAGGCTTTCCGGGTCCGGCTGATCGAGGGCTCGGCGATCCAGATCCACCCGCTGGTCTGCACCGCCTTCAACGCCGACTTCGACGGCGACCAGATGGCGGTCCACGTCCCGCTCTCGCGGGCGGCGCAGGACGAGGCCCGGAGCCGCATGCTCTCGGTCAACAACCTGCTGTCGCCCTCGAACGGCGACCCGATCGTCTCGCCGACCCAGGACATCGTCCTCGGCTGCTACTACATGACGAGCCTGCGGGACTTCGAGGAGGACCGCGTCCGGGGCACCGTGCCCCGCGGCTGGGGCAAGGTCTTCGCGTCGATGGAGGAGGTCCGGGTCGCCTACGAGTGCGGCGCGGTCGACCTGCAGGCGCAGATCACCGTCCACACCGACCGCTACGGCGACCGGCGGAAGCTGGAGACCACGGTCGGGCGGGTGCTGTTCAACCTCGCCCTGCCGCCGGCGATCGGCCAGTTCTACGACAAGACGATGAGCCGTAAGGAGCTCCGCCGCGTCGTCGCGGACGCCTACCGGCTCTTCCAGGATCCGGGCGAGACCGCCCGGATCGTCAACGAGATCAAGAAGGTCGGCTTCGAGTTCTCGACCCGCGGCGGGATGAGCATCGCGGTCGCCGACGTCACGATGTCGGAGACCAAGACCGAGCTGCTCGAGAAGGCCGACGCCGAGGCCGAGAAGCTCGAGCGCCAGTTCCGGCGCGGACTCGTCACCGAGGACGAGCGGCTGCGCGAGCTGGAAGTGATCTGGAACGGCGCCCGTGACGAGTTGGCGCGCGACGTCGAGAACCGGCTGCGTGGCCAGAACTCCGTCTTCATGATGGTGGACGGCGGCGCGAAGGGGAACATGAACCAGATCAGCCAGATGGCCGGCATGCGCGGTCTGGTGCTCGACCCGGAGGGGCGGATCATCGACATCCCGATCCGCTCCAATTACCGCGAGGGCCTAACGGTCCTCGAGTACTTCTTGTCGACCCACGGCGCGCGGAAGGGCCTCGCCGACACCGCGCTCCGGACCGCCGACTCCGGCTACCTGACCCGTCGCCTCTGCGATGTGGCCCAGGACGTGATGATCACGATCGACGACTGCGGCACCGAGCAGGGGCTCTGGACGCAGCGCGAGGACAGCGCCGGCAAGCCGGTCAGCGACGAGGAGTTCCGGGCCCGGATCACCGGCCGGATCATGGCCTCCGACGTCGTCCACCCGGAGACCGGGGAGATCCTGATCGCGAGGGGCGAGGAGCTGACCGACCGGCTGCCGCTCGACGGCGGCGGCCAGCGCGACCTGGTCGGTGAGGTGCTCGCGTCGGGTGTGGAGAAGCTGCACCTGCGCTCGGTGATGGTCTGCGAGGCGACCCACGGCGTCTGCCAGACGTGCTACGGCCGGGACCTCGCCAGCGGCGAGCAGGTCGAGCGCGGTGAGGCGGTCGGGATCATCGCCGCCCAGTCGATCGGCGAGCCGGGGACCCAGCTGACGATGCGGACCTTCCACACCGGTGGTGTGGCGCGGGCCGACATCACCACCGGTCTGCCGCGGGTCGAGGAGCTCTTCGAGGCGCGGGTGCCGAAGGGCGCGGCGATCCTCGCTGAGAAGGAAGGCGTGGTCAGCATCGAGCAGACCGACACCGGTCGGCTGCTCGTGATTACCAGCACCGAGCAGGACTCGCGCACCTACCGGCTCGAGCAGGGCTGGGAGCCGGCGCTGGCGCCGGGCGCGATGGTCCTCAAGGACAAGACCGTCCTGGCGACCGGGCCGGACGACGCGAAGCTCTACTCGGAGATCGAGGGCACCTTCCTCCTCGACGGGCGGACGATCTACGTCCGCAACGAGCGGGAGGACCGGGAGGAGCACCAGGTCCCGATCGCCTTCCAGATCCTGGTCGAGGACGGGGCCACCGTCGCGCCGGGGCAGCAGCTCACCGACGGCGCGAAGGACCCGCAGCAGATCCTCCTCACCCTCGGGCGAGACGAGGTCCAGCGCTACCTCGTCGAGGAGGTCCAGAAGGTCTATCGCTCGCAGGGCGTGAACACCAACGACAAGCACATCGAGGTGATGTGCCGCCAGATGCTCCGCAAGGTCAGCATCGTCCACCCGGGCGACACCGACTACCTGCCCGAGGAGCGGATCGACCGGTTCGAGTTCAACCAGATCAACGAGGAGATCCTGGCCCAGGGTGGCGAGCCGGCGACGGCGATGCCGGTCCTGCTCGGGATCACCAAGGCGTCGCTGGAGACGGACTCGTTCCTCTCCGCCGCCTCGTTCCAGGAGACGACCCGGGTGCTGACCGAGGCCGCGATCAACGGCAAGGTCGACAACCTGCGCGGCCTCAAGGAGAACGTGATCATCGGCAAGCTGATCCCGGCCGGCTCCGGCTTCGGGGTCGTGCCCAGCGAGCCGCTCGGTCCGCTCGACGAGGCGAACCTGGCCGCCATGGAGGGCGGATCCGTGGTGGCGGTCGCCTCCGGGGAGCCGGCCAGCGACGAGGACTACACCGAGCTGATGGCCGGGGGCCTGATCCCCGGCGGCGTCGCCGGCGCCTCGGCGGCCGACGCCGGCGAGGAGAGCATGTACTCGCTGATCGGCTCGGACGACCTGGGGAGCGACGGCGCTGCCCCGGCCCCGACCGGCGACGAGGAGTAGACCCGGCCGGCGGCGCGAGCGCGGCGAGTTGGGACAGAGGACGGGGGGCGGCCACATCGGCCGCCCCCCGTTCGTCTTCGCTGATGCCGGTGTCCGGGGGGCGACGCCGGCGTCCGTGCTGATGCCGGTGTCCTGGGGCGACGCCGGCATCCGTTCGTCGCCCGACGTCGACGGTCGGCAGGGGGGACGGCCCTCGCGCGTGGACGGGCGAGGTCTTCGCGCCCGGCGCCTTAGCTTCGACCGCCGGCCGCGGCCATGCGGAGCCGGGCCTCCAGGAACTCGGTCGTGCGGGTCCAGGCGAGGGCGGCCGCGGCGGGGTCGAAGGCGGACGGCCGGTCCTCCTCGAAGAACCAGTGACCGACCCCCTGGTAGTGGTGGAAGGTGACCGGCAGGCCGTGGTCGCGGATCCCCGCCTCCACGGCCCGCACCGCCGCCGCCGGCTCCCAGGGGTCATCCTCGGCGAAGTGGCCGAGGTAGGCGGCAGTGGACCGGGACAGGTCGTCGGTGTCGCCGCTGCCGTAGAAGAGGACCACGGCCGCGATCGCCTCGGGCCGCACCGCCGCGAGGTGGAGGGCCCAGCCCGCGCCCATCGAGAACCCAACCACGCCGATCGGCCCACCGGCGACGAAGGGGTGGGACCACAGGCGATCGACCGCCGCCTCGGTCCAGGCGGCGCGCCTGGCGGTCGGAACCGCGCCGAGCAGGCGCTCGGCGCCCTCCTCGTCGGTCGCCGTCTGGCCGCCGTGGAGGTCCGGCGCCAGCGCCGCGTAGCCGAGCGCGGCGAACCGGTCGCAGAGCCGGTGCATGAACGGCGTGAGTCCCCACCACGGATGGAGCACGACCACGCCGGGCCCCTGGGACGCGGTTCCGGGCTCCGGCACAGCGAGGTAGCCCCGGCCCGCCCCGGTCGCGTCTCCAAGATCGATCATGTCCCCCATCGTCGACCATCCTCCTCATCAGTTGGGTGGCAGTCCCGGGCGCCGACCCCGTCGGCCGAACGCCCCGGCACACGATAGCCCGCGAAACAGGGCGGGCGGCGTCCTCTTCGCGAACCTGCCCGCCGTCGGGCTGCCGCACGGAGGGGTTCTCGGAGGGTCCCCGTAGGCCCGGCGGGTCGACGGAGGCATGCGGTCGGTTCGGATAGCCGGGCGTCAGGAAGGGCTTGGAAGGACCCGCGTGGGTTGACGGAACGTCAAGAAAGGCGTAGGATTCCCGCTTGTGTCCGGCGCCACCGGGCACGGCGGTGGGGTCAACCTCGCCCGGTTATCGGCCGGCGGGGCGTTCGACACGCGACGGGTGGCGCCGCAGCTGTCAATGGGCCGGGCGGCCCGCGGCAGAGCACGGTGTGATTGAGCCGCCCACCTCGCCAGGAGCTTTTCGTGCCGACGATCAATCAGTTGGTTCGCAAGGGCCGTAAGCGGGTCGTCAAGAAGACCAAGTCGCCGGCGCTCGGCTTCACCAACAGCGCGCTGGGTCGGTACGCCGGCCAGCTGCGCCGCGGCGGTGACTCGCCGCAGAAGCGCGGGGTCTGCACCCAGGTCAAGACGATGACGCCGAAGAAGCCGAACTCGGCCCTCCGCAAGATCGCCCGCGTCCGCCTCTCCAACCAGTTGGAGGTCACGGCGTACATCCCGGGCGAGGGGCACAACCTGCAGGAGCACTCGGTCGTGCTGGTGCGCGGCGGGCGGGTCAAGGACCTTCCCGGCGTCCGTTACCACGTGGTCCGGGGCACGCTGGACGCCCGCGGAGTGGAGAACCGGAAGAAGGCGCGGTCCAAGTACGGAACCAAGGCCCCGAAGAAGGCCTAGCGGTCGCCGCCGACGGGGTCGGCGGGGACGGCGGGCCGGGTGCCAACCGTCGCGGCGGAACTGAGCGAGCCGGGCACGGGAAGCGGCCAGACGCCCTGCGGGCGTTGACCGCTTCTTCGTGTGCATGGGTCGCCCGGGTGCCGGGACGACGACAGACGGGTGACGGCGGTCGCGGTTGCCGGCGCGCGGCACGGATGGGACGGAGGCGGAGAGGACAATGCCGAGGCGAGCGAAGATCCAGCGGCGGGTACTGGCACCGGATGCGCGCTACAACAGCGAGCTGGTGTCGCGCTTCATCAACAAGATCATGGAGCGGGGCAAGAAGGGCCTGGCCGAGCGGATCATGTACGACGCCCTGGAGACCATCCAGGCCCGCACCGGCCGCGCGCCGCTCGAGGTCTTCGAGCAGGCCGTCTACAACGCCACGCCCGTGCTCGAGGTCAAGCCTCGCCGCGTCGGCGGCGCCACCTACCAGGTGCCGGTCCAGATCGAGGGCCAGCGGCGGCAGTCGCTGGCGATCCGCTGGCTGCTGACCTCGGCCCGCAACCGCAACGGCAAGTCGATGGAAGAGAAGCTCGCCAACGAGCTGCTCGACGCCTTCAACGGCACCGGGGCGACCATCAAGCGCCGCGAGGACACCCACCGGATGGCCGAGGCGAACCGCGCCTTCTCCCACTACCGCTTCTAGTCGGAGCCGTCAGCTGTCAGCCGTCAGCGATCAGCCTGATCTCCACCCTTCCCCGCGCCTTCGCTGAGCAGGCGAGCGCCACGACCACGACACTCGGCTGCCGGCTGACGGCTGGCGGCTGATAGCTCGACAGGGAACAAGGATGAGCACCGCGACCGCGACCAAGCCGACCGCGGGTGACGCCGGGACGATGCTGGCGAAGACCCGCAACATCGGGATCATTGCCCACATCGACGCGGGCAAGACCACCACGACCGAGCGGATCCTCTTCTACACCGGGCGCGTCCACCGCCCCGGCGAGGTCCACGAGGGCGCCGCGACCATGGACTGGATGATCCAGGAACGTGAGCGCGGGATCACCATCACCTCGGCGGCCACCACCTGCTACTGGAAGGCCCACCGGATCAACATCATCGATACCCCGGGTCACGTCGACTTCACGGTCGAGGTCGAGCGGTCGCTGCGGGTGCTCGACGGTGGCGTGGTCGTCTTCGACGCGGTCGCCGGTGTCGAGCCGCAGTCGGAGACCGTCTGGCGGCAGGCCGACAAGTACAGCGTGCCCCGCTTCTGCTTCGTCAACAAGATGGACCGCACCGGCGCCTCCTTCCAGCGGACGGTCGACATGATCGTCGACCGCCTCAAGGCGAAGCCGGTCCCCGTCCAGCTGCCGATCGGCGCCGAGTCCAACTTCCGGGGCGTGGTCGACCTGATCAACCGCGTCGCGATCATGTACGGCGACGACCTCGGCCAGAACATCGAGGAGACCGGAGTCCCGGCCGACATGGTGGCCGAGGTCGAGGCCGCCCGCCAGGCGATGATCGAGGCGGTCGCCGAGACCGACGAGGACCTGCTGACCCGGTACCTCGAGGGCGAGGACATCGGGACCGAGGACCTGATCGCCGGGCTGCGGCACGCCACCCTGACCAGCCAGCTCGTCCCGGTCCTGTGCGGCAGCGCCCTGAAGAACAAGGGCGTCCAGCCGATGCTCGACGCGATCATCGACTACCTGCCGTCGCCGCTCGACGTCGAGGCCGTCCACGGCACCGACCCGAAGACCGGCGACGAGGCGATCCGCAGCGTCGAGGGCGGCCAGCCCTTCTCGGCCCTCGCCTTCAAGATCGCCGCCGATCCGCACGTCGGCAAGCTCGCCTTCATCCGCGTCTACTCGGGCAAGCTCGACTCGGGCAGCTACGTCCTCAACTCGACCAAGGGCGACCGGGAGCGCGTCGGCCGGCTCCTCCAGATGCACGCCAACAGCCGGGAGGAGATCCCCTCGGTCAGCGCCGGCGACATCTGCGCGGTGATCGGGCTCAAGACCACCTTCACCGGCGACACCCTCTGCGACCCCGCGAACCCGGTCGTGCTCGAGGCAATCACCTTCCCCGAGCCGGTCATCTCCGTCTCGATCGAGCCGAAGACGCGGGCCGACCAGGACAAGATGGGCGCCGCGCTCGTCCGCCTGGCCGAAGAGGACCCGACGTTCCGGATGCGGACCGACGAGGAGACCGGCCAGACCGTCATCGACGGGATGGGCGAGCTCCACCTCGAGGTCATCGTCGACCGGATGATGCGGGAGTTCCGCGTCGACGCGAACGTCGGCCGGCCGCAGGTGGCCTACAAGGAGACGATCACCGTTCCGGTCCGGGCCGAGGGGCGGCACGTCCGCCAGTCGGGCGGTAAGGGCCAGTACGGCCACTGCATCGTCGAGTTCGCGCCGACCGAGCGCGGCGAGGGCTACAGCTTCCAGGACAAGACGACCGGCGGCACCATCCCGCGGGAGTACATCGGCCCGATCGACGCCGGGATCCGAGAGACGATGGCGACGGGCGGCCAGGCGGGCTTCCCGGTCGTCGACCTCAAGGCGGCCGTGGTCGACGGGTCGTTCCACGACGTCGACTCCTCGGAGATGGCGTTCAAGATCGCCGGCTCGCTGGCGCTCAAGGACGCGCTGCGGCGTGGCCGCTCGACGGTCCTCGAGCCGATCATGGACGTCGAGGTCACCACGCCCGACGAGTTCATGGGCGACGTGATCGGCGACTTGAACGCTCGGCGTGGGCAGATCCAGGGCATGGAGGTCCGCGCGGGCGCCCAGGTGGTCCGCGCCCACGTGCCCCTGGCGAGCATGTTCGGCTACGTCACCGACCTCCGCTCGATGAGCCAGGGCCGGGCCGTCTCGTCGATGCAGTTCGACCACTACGCGCCGGTCCCGAACAACCTGTTGGAGGAGTTCCTGGCGAAGGCGCAGCGCTCCTAGCGCGGCCTTCCCGAGCCGACGGCCCCACCCCGCGTGGGGCCGTCGGCATGACCAGCGACCAGACGTTTTTGACCGAAGAGGTCGGGCGCCCGACAGCAGCGGCGCCGGCAACCACCCAGGAGGAACAGACGTGGGCAAGCAGCGGTTCGAGCGGACGAAGCCGCACCTGAACGTGGGCACGATCGGGCACGTGGACCACGGGAAGACGACGCTGACGGCGGCGATCACGAAGACGCTGGCGCTGGCGGGGGGGGCGGCGTTCCGCGACTTCGCGAGCATCGACAACGCGCCGGAGGAGCGGGCCCGCGGGATCACGATCGCGATCTCGCACGTGGAGTACGAGACGGCGAGCCGGCACTACGCGCACGTGGACTGCCCCGGGCACGCCGACTACATCAAGAACATGATCACCGGGGCGGCCCAGATGGACGGGGCGATCCTGGTGGTGAGCGCCCCCGACGGGCCGATGCCGCAGACGCGCGAGCACATTTTGCTCGCGCGGCAGGTGGAGGTGCCGAGCATGGTGGTCTTCCTCAACAAGGTGGACGCCATGGACGACGAGGAGCTGCTGGAGCTGGTGGAGCTGGAGGTGCGCGAGCTGCTCTCCTCCTACGGGTTCCCCGGCGACGAGATCCCGGTGGTGCGGGGGTCGGGGCTGGCGGCGCTCTCCAGCGCCAGCGCGGACCCCTCGGCGCCGGAGTACGCGCCGATCCTGGAGCTGATGGCGGCGGTGGACGCCTACATCCCGACGCCGGAGCGGGCGGTGGACCGGCCGTTTTTGATGCCGATCGAGGACGTGTTCGGGATCAAGGGGCGGGGCACGGTGGTGACCGGGCGGGTCGAGCGCGGCCAGGTCAAGGCGGGGGAGGAGATCGAGATCGTCGGCATGGGGCAGCGCCGCCGCGTCGTGGTGACGGGGGTGGAGATGTTCCAGAAGACGCTCGACGCGGGGGTGGCCGGGGACAACGTGGGCTGCTTGCTGCGGGGGGTGGAGCGGGAGGAGGTGGAGCGGGGGCAGGTGCTCTCCAAGCCGGGGAGCATCAACCCGCACACCGAGTTCCAGGCCGAGGTCTACGTGCTGGCGAAGGAGGAGGGGGGGCGGCACACGCCGTTCTTCCCCGGGTACCGGCCGCAGTTCTACATCCGGACCACCGACGTGACGGGGGCGATCCGGCTGCCGGAGGGGACGGAGATGGTGATGCCGGGGGACAACGTGGAGATGGGGGTGGAGCTGATCACCCCCGTGGCGATCGAGGAGGGGCTGCGGTTCGCGATCCGCGAGGGCGGGCGCACCGTCGGCGCCGGGGTCGTCACCCGGATCACCAAGTAGCTACCGACCGGCACCTGGCCGCGCCCGCACCCCGGCGGGCGCGGCCGCCACGTCCCTCGGGCCAGTCCGAGGTCACCTACCCGGCCCGCGGGTCAGAGGGAAAGGGAGCGCCGAGATGGTCGCCGCACGAAAGCCGAGTCAGAAGATCCGAATCCGCCTGAAGGCGTACGACCACAAGGTCCTCGACCAGTCGGCGGGCAAGATCGTCGAGACCGCCGAGTCGACCGGGGCGAAGGTCGCCGGGCCGGTGCCGCTGCCGACCCGGATCGAGAAGTTCAGCGTGATCCGGTCGCCGTTCATCGACAAGGACTCCCAGGAGCAGTTCGAGATCCGCACCCACAAGCGGCTGATCGACGTCCTGGAGCCGAGCGGGAACACGATCCGGGCGCTGATGCGCCTCAACCTCCCGGCGGGCGTCGACATCGAGATCAAGCTGTAGCGGTCGCGATCGACCGCGGGGGCATCCCGCCCCGGCGGCCGACGAACGGTTCACGCTCTGCAGGCGGTCACGGCCACCGAGCTGGGTCCGCGTCCTGACAGACAGGGGAGAGCCAATGATCAAGGGGATGATCGGGCGCAAGCTCGGGATGACGCAGATGTTCGACGACCGGGGGGTCGTTCACCCGGTGACCGTCGTCGAGACGGGGCCTTGCGTGGTGACCCAGGTCAAGACCGAGGAGCACGACGGCTACGACGCCGTGCAGCTCGGCTTTGGGGTCAGCAAGCGGCTGAACAAGCCCGAGCAGGGCCACCGCCGCGCCAGCGGCTTCATGTCCAAGGCGCTGCGCGAGGTCAAGGCCGACAGCGCCGCCGAATTCCAGGTCGGCCAGGTGATCAAGGCCGACACCTTCTCGGCCGGCGAGTTGGTCGACATCGTCGGCACCTCCAAGGGCCGCGGCTTCCAGGGCGGTGTCAAGCGGCACGGCTTCCACGGCGGGCCCAAGACCCACGGTCAGTCCGACCGCCTCCGGGCGCCGGGCTCGATCGGCTCGAGCGCCACACCGGGTCGGGTCTTCAAGGGCATGAAGATGGCCGGCCACATGGGCCACGAGCGGGTCACCGTCCAGAACCTCGAGGTGATGCGGGTCGACGTCGAGCGGAACCTGCTCCTCATCAAGGGATCCGTTCCCGGCCCGAACAACGGCGAGTTGCTGATCAAGCGCGCCGTGAAGGGCAACCGGTAGCCATTGCGCAGACGCGCGCCACGCCGCGGCGGGGTGGCGCGAAGACGGCTCCGGATGACGACGGGTCGGAGCGACGACAGAACGCCGTTGGCCGGGGGCCGGCGGCCCGGGGAGCGAGTGATGCAGGTCGACGTCTACAGCACCGCCGGCGAGGTGGTGGCCCAGACCGAGCTGGACGAGACGGTCTGGGGCATCGAGCCGCACATCGCGGTCATGCACCAGGCGCTGCTGCGCCAGCAGGCCAATGCCCGCAAGGGCACCCACGACACCAAGACCCGGGGCCAGGTCCGCGGCGGCGGCCGGAAGCCGTGGCGCCAGAAGGGCACCGGTCGGGCCCGCCAGGGATCCATCCGCTCGCCCCAGTGGAAGGGCGGCGGCGTGGTCTGGGGCCCGCACCCGCGGTCCTACGTCCAGCAGATGCCGCGCAAGATGCGCCGCCTGGCGATCCGCTCGGCGCTCTCGGCCAAGCTGCGCGATGACCGGCTGACGATCGTCCAGGGGTTGGCCGAGATCGAGCCCCGGACCAAGGTCATGCGGGGGATCATCGAGCGGCTGCCGGCGGCCCGCTCGGTCCTGATCGCCGTGCCCGACAAGGCGTCGAGCGAGGCGATCTACAAGGCGGCGGGCAACCTGCCCGACGTCGAGGTGATCACCGCGCCAATGCTTAACGTCCGCGACGTCCTGAAGTACGACCGGCTCGTGCTGCTGGCGGAGGCGGTCCCGGTCGTTGAGGGGCTGTGGGCGCTCGAAGGCGCGCGGCGGACGCCCGGCCAATTCCGGGCCGCCCGCCTCGCCCGGCTCACCCAGAGGCAGCGCTCGGTCTTCGGCGCTCGTGTCGCGAGCGATGGCGCGGTGGCCGTGGCCACCGGGGAAGGGGCGTAGTCGTGCCCGGGCTCCGAATCGAGGATGTCCTCCGGCGGCCGATCATCACCGAGAAGAACACCATGCTCATGGAGCAGGGTCAGTACACCTTCGAGGTCGCGCCGGACGCGAACAAGATCCAGATCAAGCAGGCGGTCGAAGAGGCCTTCAACGTCAAGGTCAAGGCGGTCAACACGCTCAACGTGAAGCCGAAGGCGCGGGTGCGCGGAACCCGCGGCGGCCGAGGCCGGATCTCCGGTCACGAGCGGGCGCGGAAGAAGGCGTACGTCACGCTCGCGCCCGGCCAGACGCTCGACCCGTTCGACCTGTAGCCGCCGCGGGAGAGGAGACGCGCGATGCCTATCCGTAAGTACAAGCCGACGTCCCCGGGGCGGCGCTCGATGAGCGTCAGCACCTTCGAGGAGATCACCAAGAAGCGGCCCGAGAAGAGCCTGATCGAGCCGCTGAAGAAGCACTCGGGCCGCAACAACCGGGGCCGGATCACCACCCGCCACCAGGGCGGCCGCCAGAAGCGCTTCTACCGCCTGATCGATTTCAAGCGCAAGAAGTACGGCGTGCCGGCGCGGGTCGCGGCGATCGAGTACGACCCCAACCGGAGCGCCCGGATTGCCCTCCTGTTCTACCGGGACGGCGAGAAGCGCTACATGCTGGCACCGGTCGGCGTGAAGGTCGGGGACATGGTGATGTCCGGACCGGAGGCGCCGATCCGGACCGGTAACGCGCTGCCGCTGGCGAACATCCCGACCGGGACCCAGATCCACAACATCGAGCTCTACCCGGGGCGGGGCGGCCAGATGGTCCGCTCGGCCGGCACCTCGGCCCAGCTGATGGCGAAGTCCGAGACCTACGCGCAGGTCCGGATGCCGTCGGGCGAGGTCCGGCTCGTTAATCTGAAGTGCATGGCGACGCTCGGCCAGGTCGGGAACGTCGACCACGAGAACGTCGAGATCGGCAAGGCCGGTCGGTCCCGGCACATGGGCCGGCGCCCGACCGTCCGCGGCTCGGTGATGAACCCGCGCGACCACCCGCACGGTGGTGGTGAGGGTAAGGCCCCGATCGGGATGAACCCGAAGACCAAGTGGGGCAAGCCGGCCACCAAGCGGACGCGCAACAGCAAGCGGACCGACGCGATGATCGTCCGGCGCCGGCCGACCCGCGGGCGCAGCCGCCGCTAGCGGCGCGCCGGAGGGGCGGCCGGCGGCCATGGCGGTCGGCCGCCCCTTGAGACGAACGGGTGCGGCGACGGTCGTGGACGTGCGTGCCGCCGTCGGTGGCCGACAGACGGATGCTGGCGGATGGCCGGCGGATTCATCGTCCGGAGAGGAGGAACCGTGTCGAGGTCGTCGAAGAAGGGTCCTTACATCGACGTCAAGCTGTCCCAGAAGGTCGAGGCGATGAACTCGGCCGGGGAGCGCCGCGTCGTCCGCACCTGGGCGCGGGCGTCCACGATCTACCCGGGGATGGTCGGCCACACCGTCGCCGTCCACAACGGCAAGCAGCACGTGCCGGTGTTCATCACCGAGCAGATGGTTGGCCACCGGCTCGGCGAGTTCTCGCCGACCCGGACGTTCCGCGGCCACGGCAAGGACGCGGACCGGCGCACCCGGCGGTAGGGTCGTCGCAGAAGGTCACCGACGCCGGGCGCGATGGGCGCCGGGCGGGGCCGGCGCCGAGCGCCGGGGAGAGGACGAGCCGAGATGGAAGTCACCGCGAGCATCCAGCGGGTCCGGGTCTCCCCCCGGAAGGCGCGCCTGGTCGTCGACGCGGTCCGCGGCAAGCGCGTGCTCGACGCGATCGCGATCGCCCGGTTCCTGCCGCAGAAGACGGCGGTCGAGCTTGAGCGGCTGCTCAAGTCGGTCGCGGCGAACGCGGAGAACAACTACGACCTCGATCCGGAGGATCTCTGGATCAAGGCCATCTATGCCGATGACGGGCCGCAGCTCAAGCGCTTCAAGCCGAAGGCGCGGGGCCGGGTCGGCCGGATCATCCGCCGGTCGTGCAGCATCACCGTCATCGCCGAGGATCGGCAGGAGCGTCGCTGATGGGACGGAAGGTCAATCCGATCGGGTTCCGGCTGGGAATTACCAGCGACTGGGAGTCCAAGTGGTACGGTGAGCGCAACTACACCGACCAGCTCCACGAGGACATCAAGATCCGCACGCTGGTCATGAAGGACCTCACGCGGGCGGGGATCTCGAAGATCGAGCTCGAGCGCGCCGCGAACAAGGTCGACGTCACGCTCCACACCTCCAAGCCGGGCATCGTGATCGGCAAGCAGGGGGCGAACGTCGAGCGGCTCCGCCAGTCGCTGGAGCGCCAGGTCGGGAAGAAGATCCACCTCCGAATCGAGGAGATCAAGGTCCCGGAGACCGACGCCCGCCTGATCGCCGAGAGCATCGCCGAGCAGATCGCCCGCCGCGTCTCCTACCGCCGGGCGATGAAGCACGCGGTCCAGCAGGCGATGCGGCGCGGCGCCAAGGGCGTCAAGATCAAGCTCTCGGGCCGCCTCGGCGGCGCGGAGATGAGCCGCACGGTGACCGAGATGGACGGACGGGTGCCGCTTCACACGCTCCGCGCCGACATCGACTTCGCGGTCATCCACGCCCACACCACCTACGGGCGGATCGGCGTCAAGGTCTGGATCTACCGCGGCGACGTGCTGCCGGAGCGCCGGCCCGTCGACGCCGCGAGCCTGACCGCCGACCTCGCCGCGACCCCCGCCGACTAACGGACCCGTCAGCCGTCACCGCCAACCGTCAGCCGCGGTTGGTGGCCG
This sequence comes from uncultured Thermomicrobiales bacterium, assembly GCA_902806335.1. GTDB lineage: Bacteria > Chloroflexota > Chloroflexia > Thermomicrobiales > UBA6265 > CADCWG01. Next base: position 52,697 of record CADCWG010000214.1, read on the forward strand.
GCGTCCGGCACAGCCCGGCGCCCCGTCTGGCGACCACGAGCACGCTGATCGCCGACTGCTGACGGCCGACAGCCACGCGACAAGGAGCGACCGCGATGTTGATGCCGAAGCGGACGAAGCACCGCAAGATGATGCGTGGGCGGATGACCGGCAAGGCCTATCGCGGCTCGGCCATCTCGTTCGGGGAGTTCGGGCTCCAGGCGCTCGAGCCTGCCTGGGTGACCAGCCGTCAGATCGAGGCCGCCCGCCGTGCGATCACCAACTACCTGAAGCGTGGCGGTAAGGTCTGGATCCGGATCTTCCCCGACAAGCCGGTCACCCAGAAGCCGGCCGAGACCCGGATGGGGTCGGGCAAGGGCAACCCGGAGTACTGGGTCGCCGTCGTCAAGCCCGGCCGGCTCTTGTTCGAGATCGGCGGCGTGCCGCAGGACCGCGCCGAGGGCGCCCTCGCCCGCGCCGCGATGAAGATGCCGATGAAGTGCCGGACCGTGGTCCGGGAGACCCCCGGCGCGCCGGCAACCGCCGACGAGGCGGAGGAGGCGACGGCATGACGCCCGCCGAGATCCGGACGATGGACGAGGCCAACCTCGACCAGCAGCTGACCGACCTGCACAAGGAGTGGCGGGACCTCCGCTTCGCCGAGGCGGTGGGGAAGCTGAGCGAGACCCACCGCATCCGCGAGATCCGAAAGGATATCGCGCGGATCCACACCATCCGGACCGAGCGCCAGATCGCCGCCTCGGTCGCCGCCGGCGAGCCGCTGGCGCACCGCCGGAAGGATCGGAAGCGCCGCTAGCGGCCGGCGCCGGGAGGCGCCGACTGCTCGCCCAGCTACGGCCGGACCCCACCGGCCCACCCCTCGGCCCCCATCGGGGCCGGCCGCGACCGTCGGCGGGGACCGGCGGCCACCAGGAGAGGACACCGACCGTGACCGACATCGCTCCCGCGCCGACGACGCCCGACGCCGCCGCCGCGGTGGAGAAGGCGCCCTTCGACGGCCAGAGGCCGCGCCAGCAGAAGGTGGGCCGGGTCGTCAGCGACAAGATGGACAAGACCATCGTCGTCGCCGTCGACTACGTCCGCCGCCACCCGCTCTACCACAAGCGGATGACCCGGACGAGCAAGTTCATGGCGCACGACGAGCAGAACGCCTGCAAGCCGGGCGACATCGTGCGGATCGAGGAGACCCGACCGCTCTCCAAGCACAAGCGGTGGGTCGTCCGCGAGATCGTGCAGCGGGCGGTCCAGATCTAGACGCTTGGTGGCGCGGCGCGGGGCGACCCGCGCCCGACGGGGAGGACAGGTCGGTGATCCAGCAGCAGACGCGGCTTCGCGTCGCGGACAACAGCGGGGCGCGGGAGATCATGTGCATCCGCGTCCTCGGCGGCTCGGCCCGCAAGTACGGGAGCGTCGGCGACACGATCATCGCCGCGGTCAAGCAGGCGCAGCCGAACGCCGGCGTCAAGAAGGGCGACGTGGTTCGGGCCGTGATCGTGCGGACGGCCCAGGAGTACGGGCGGCCCGACGGCAGCCACATCAAGTTCGACGACAACGCCGCCGTGCTGATCAACCAGCAGGGCAACCCGCGCGGGACGCGGATCTTCGGCCCGGTCGGCCGGGAGCTGCGGGAGCGCCAGTTCATGCGGATCGTCTCGCTGGCGCCGGAGGTCCTCTAGGGGACCGGGGATGGGGTCAGACGGCGATCGTGGCCAGGGAGGAACCGCGCGATGCGGAAGATTCGGACCGGCGACGAGGTCATCGTCACCTCCGGGCGGAACAAGGGGCAGCGCGGCCGGGTCCGCGTCAATCTCCTTGAGCGCGACCGGGTCGTGATCGAGGGCGTGAACATCGTCAAGAAGCACATCAAGCGCGGGCGGGCCCGGCAGGCGGGTATCGTCGAGGTGGAAGCGGCCCTCCACGTCTCCAACGTGCGGCTGGTCAGCCCGGTCGACGGTGGGATCGCCAAGGTGGGCATCCGCCGGAACGCCGACGGCAAGAACGAGCGATACGACAAGCGGAACGGCCAGACCATCCCCCGCCCGGACGCCGGCTAGCCGGACACCGGCTGGCCGGACGCCGGTCAGCGCGGACAGGTGCCGCGGCCCCGGCTCCGACTGGTCGGAACGGGGCGCGGGGCGGTACGATTCCCGGCTGGTCCTAGCGGACATAACTTGAAGGGTGGAGCGGCGGCCTGAGCGCCCGAGGGGAAACCCGAGGGGCGGACCAGGCGGGAACGCCCAGACGCCGGGCGGTGGGCGCGATCGGCGTCGCCGCGCCGGATGCGATGGTAGGAGAACGCGTCGATGGCAAGGCTGCAGGAGCGGTACCAGGCGGAGTTGGTGCCGGCGCTGATGGACGAGTTTCGGTACAAGAACGTGATGCAGGTGCCGAAGCTCCAGAAGATCGTGCTCAACATCGGCCTCGGCGAGGCGGTCCAGAACGCCCGCGCGATCGACGCGGCCGTCGGCGACCTTACGGCGATCACCGGCCAGAAGCCGGTGGTGACCCGGGCCAAGAAGTCGATCGCGGCGTTCAAGCTCCGCGAGGGCATGCCGATCGGCGCGATGGTCACGCTTCGCGGGCCGCGGATGTACGAGTTCTACGACCGGCTGACCTCGGTCACCCTGCCGCGGATCCGCGACTTCCGGGGCGTCTCGCCAAACGCCTTCGACGGGCGCGGCAACTACACCCTGGGCCTCCGCGAGCAGATCGCCTTCCCCGAGATCGACTACGACCGGATCGACAAGACCCGCGGGCTGGAGATGAGCTTTGTCACCACCGCCCGCAACGACGAGGAGGGCCGGCGCCTGCTGACGCTCCTCGGGATGCCGTTCGCCCGCAGCGAGCAGCGCTGACCCGGGGCGTCGCCGCCCTTCCGCCCGCCGGGGTGTGCCCGGCACCGACCCGCGGGCGTGTCCCCGGGCGAGCAGGAGACCACCGATGGCCAAGAAGTCGTTGATCGTCAAGGCCCAGAAGCCGGCCAAGTTTGAGGTCCGTCAGGTCAACCGCTGCCGGCTCTGTGGCCGCAGCCGGTCCTACATGCGGAAGTTCGGCACCTGCCGGATCTGCTTCCGGGAGCTGGCCTCCTACGGCCGGCTGCCGGGCGTCACAAAGTCCAGCTTCTAGGCTGGCGCCGCCCGCAACACCCGGGCGGGACCGGCGCCCGTAGCCGCGCGGATCGCACGGCACCGGGGGCACCAGACCACGACGTCGGCAGGCCGGGTCGCCAGCGGGGCGCCCGGGACCACCGATGGCACGACGGAGACGAGACGGATGAGCGTCAACGACCCGATCAGCGACATGCTGACGCGGATCCGCAACGCCGGGATGGCGCGGAAGCCGGAGACGACGATGCCCTCGACCAAGATCCTGGTCGAGATCGCCCGGATCCTGAAGGAAGAGGGCTACATTGGCGACTTCCAGGTCACCGAGCAGGCGCCCCAGAACAAGCTGACCGTGGCGCTGCGCTATGGTCCCGACAAGCGCCACTCGATCCGCGAGATCAAGCGGGTGAGCAAGCCGGGCCTTCGCGTCTACGCGAGCAAGGACCGCCTGCCGCGGGTGCGGAGTGGCCTCGGGATCGCCGTCGTGACCACCCCGCAGGGGGTGATGACCGGCTACGAGGCGCGCAAGCGCGGCATCGGCGGCGAGGTGCTCTGCACCGTCTGGTAGCGTCGCGCGCAGTGGCCGGCTCGGTCGGGTGGCGGCGGCAGTCGCGCCGCCAGACCGCGGGCAGGGGGAAACCAAGGATGTCACGAATCGGACGCCGCCCGATCGCGGTCCCGGGCAACGTCGACCTGGCGATCGACCCGGACAATACCGTCCGGATCAAGGGACCCAGGGGCGAGTTGCAGGCGACCTTCGACCGTGACCTGCGGCTGGTACGGGAGAACGGCACCGTCACCGTAGAGCGGCCGGACGACCAGCGCGAGCACCGCTCGCTGCACGGTCTGACCCGAACCCTCGTCAACAACATGATCCTCGGCGTTACCGACGGCTTCAAGAAGGACCTGGAGATCCAGGGCGTCGGGTACAGGGCCGCGATGGACGGCCAGACGCTCGTCCTCAGCGTGGGCTACTCCCACCCGGTCCGGATGGAGCCGCCGGCGGGGATCTCCTACGTGCTCGACGGGATCCTTCGGATCTCGGTCCAGGGCATCGACAAGCAGGCCGTCGGCGAGGAGGCCGCTCGGATCCGCCGGGTCCGTCCGCCCGAGCCGTACAAGGGCAAGGGCATCCGGTACAGCGGCGAGCGGGTTCGTCGCAAGGCCGGCAAGACGGGCAAGGCGAAGTAGCGGCCGCTGGGTGGCGCCGGGCAGCCGCGTGATCCCACCATGGTGGGGCAGGCCGGTCCCGGCGCCCGTCCCCGGGCGGCGCTGGCGGTAGGAGCGAGACGATGGCGCGGACGAAGTGGCGACGGGCGCTCAGCCCACGGAAGCGGCGGCACGTGCGGGTGCGCGCCAAGGTCAGCGGGACCCCTCAGCGGCCCCGCCTCAATGTGTTCCGGTCGTCGGCGCACATCTACGCCCAGGTCATCGACGACACCGTGGGGAACACCCTGGTGGCGGCGAGCGACCTTGAGGACGAGGTGGTGAGCCGGGCGGGCGAGGGCGCCGCGAAGGTCGCCCGGGCGCGGGCGGTCGGCGCGATCATCGCCGAGCGGGCCCGCGCGGCCGGCTACGAGGCGGTCGTCTTCGACCGTGGCGGCTTCCTCTACCACGGCCGGATCAAGGCCGTGGCCGACGGTGCCCGCGAGGGCGGCCTGCAGTTCTAGGAGCCGCGGGGGGCGCTGCCCCGGCGCGGACGGGGCGGGCCGCCCGGCGGGGGCGCCGCGGACAAGGACCAAGGACGGAGCAGACGGATGGACCGGAACCAGGACCGCGGGCGGCGCCGCTCCGACGGTGAGGGCAGCGACCTCGAAGAGCGCGTGGTGCAGATCAACCGCGTCTCGAAGGTCGTCAAGGGCGGCCGGCGCTTCAGCTTCGGCAGCATGATCGTCGTCGGCGACGGCAAGGGCCGCGTCGGCGCCGGCATGGGCAAGGCCGGCGAGGTGCCCGACTCGATCCGCAAGGGCGTCGAGGCCGCCAAGAAGAACATGATCACGGTGCCGCTCGACGGCAACACGATCCCGCACGAGGTCGAGGTCTCGTTCGGGGCCTCGACCGTGTTCCTCAAGCCGGCCGCGCCGGGGACCGGCGTGATCGCCGGCGGAGGCGTCCGCGCCGTCGTCGAGGCGGCCGGGATCAAGGACTGCCTCTCCAAGTCGCTCGGTAGCAACAACCCGGTGAACGTGGTCCGGGCGACGCTCGCGGCGCTGCAGACCCTGGAGTCACCGGAGGCCGTCCGCCTGCGGCGGCAGCGGACGCGCGCGATCCGCAAGCCGTACCCGGTGCCCTCCGAGGCCCAGACGCCGCGTCCCGGACCCGACCGCGACCGGCCGGGCCGGGGTGATGGCGGTCCTGGCCGTGGCCAGGGTGGCCCCGGTCGGGGGCAGGGCGGACCGGGCGGCGGCCGCGGCCGTGGCGGCCGCGGCGGCGGCGGTCCGGGTGGCGGTGGCCGCGGGCGCCGAGAGGGTGGATCTGGATCATGAGCGACGTGACGACGGCGGAGAGCGGACGGCTGCGGATCACCCTGGTCCGGAGCACCATCGGTCGCCCCAGTGACCAGGAGCGGACCGTCCGCGCCCTCGGCCTGCGGCGGCTCCACCACACCGTCGAGCGCCCCGACCACCCGTCGGTGCGCGGAATGGTGACCAAGGTTCGGCACCTGGTGACGGTCGAAGAGCTGCCGGCCGGCGACGGAAGCGTCGGCTAGGCGGACCGGCCTGACGGCCGTCGGCCCCGGTCCTCCGCGGTGGGGACGGGAGCGGCGGCCGGGAGCGGATGGACATGCCCCTACGACTCGACGACCTGCGGCCCAACGAGGGCAGCAACAACCGGCGCAAGCGCATCGGACGCGGCCACGGGAGCGGCTCCGGCCAGACCGCCGGCCGCGGCACCAAGGGCCAGAACTCCCGCTCGGGCGGTGGGGTCCGGCCGGGCTTCGAGGGCGGTCAGCTCCCGATCCAGCAGGCCCTGCCGTACAAGCGCGGCTTCACCAACATCCACAAGACCCCGTGGGAGGTCGTCAACCTCGGCGACCTGGCCCTGCTGGGGGCCACCACCGAGGTCTCCCCGGAGACGCTCTACGCGCGGGGCGTGATCCGGGGCCTGGAGTTCCCGGTCAAGATCCTCGGCGACGGCAAGGTGGACGGCCCCCTGACCGTCCATGCCCACGCCTTCTCGGCCTCCGCCCGGGAGCGCATCGAGTCGGCCGGCGGGACCACGGTCACGCTAGAGCGGACCGACCGCTGGGTCGAGGCGAGCCCGCGCAGCCGGCGCCTGCCGCTGAACCGGGAGCTCAAGGCCGCGGGCCTGGGCAAGGTCGGCGGCCCCGACAACCGCGCGGAAGCGGCGGCCCTGGCCGACGAGGGGTAGGCGATGCTGGCGGCGGTCATCAATGCCTTCCGGATCCCCGACCTGCGGAACAAGATCCTGTTCACGCTGGGGATGCTGGTCGTCTTCCGGTTCATCGCCAGCGTCCCGATCCCGGGCGTCGACCGCGAGGGTCTGCGCGACTACATCGAGCAGAGCCAGCTGCTCGGGATGCTCAACCTCTTCTCGGGGAGCGGGCTGACCAACTTCTCGCTGGCCGCGCTCGGCGTGTATCCCTACATCACGGCGTCGATCATCATGCAGTTGATGACGCCGATCATCCCCAAGCTGAACGAGCTCTCCAACGAGGGCCAGCAGGGCCGCAACAAGATCAACCAGTACACCCACTGGCTGACGATCCCTCTCGCCCTGCTCCAGGGCTACGGGCAGGCGTTGCTGTTCTCGAACGAGACCAACCCGAACACCGGCGAGCCGCTGATCACCGGCTTCGGCCTCTTCGACGGCGGCACCTTCCTACCGACGCTGGCGATCCTCCTCTCCCTGACGGCCGGGACGATGCTCCTGGTCTGGATCGGCGAGCTGATCACCGAGAACGGGATCGGCAACGGCATCTCGATCATCATCTTCGGCGGCATCGTCGCCTCGATGCCGGGCTCGCTCGGGCAGCTCTTCTCAGGCAACGCCGTCGGCCAGGGGCTGTTCGGCACCGCCCTGTTCCTGCTGATCGGCCTGGTGACGATCGTCGGGGTCGTCCTCGTCAACGAGGGGCAGCGCCGGATCCCCGTCCACCACGCCAAGCGCGTCCGCTCGGGCCGCGTCTACGGCGGCAACACGACGCACATCCCGTTGAAGGTCAACTCCGCCGGGATGATCCCGCTGATCTTCGCGGTCAGCATCATGGTCTTCCCGGGGATGATCGCCAGCTTCCTCCAGAGTTCCAGCGTCGAGACGGTGCGGGACGCGGCGGGCTGGCTCCAGCGCCAGCTCCAGCCGAACACGTTCCAGTACAACTTCATCTACTTCTTCATGGTGGTCGGGTTCACCTACTTCTACACGCTGGTGGTCTTCCAGCAGCAGAAGATCCCGGAGAACCTCCAGCGCCAGGGGGCGTTCATCCCCGGCATCCGGCCCGGCCGGAACACCGCCGAGTACCTCGGCCGCGTCCTCAACCGGATCACCCTGATCGGCGCGCTCTTCCTGGGGATCGTGGCGATCCTGCCCTACGTCGGGGCGCAGATCAGCGGCGTCCAGTCCCTGCAGCTGAGCTCGACGTCGCTGCTGATCGTGGTCGGCGTCGCCATCGACACGATGCGCCAGCTCGAGGCCCAGCTGATGATGCGCAACTACGAGGGCTTCATCCAGTAGCGAGCGGTCAGTGCCCAGCCGTCGTGCCGCCGCTCCCCGTCGCCACCGGGCCGCGTGCCGGGTTGGCGGCGGGGAGTTGGGCGGCGCGGCGCTGCGGGCTGATGGCCAAGAGCTGAAGGCGACAACCCGTGCACCTCATCCTGATGGGCGCCCAGGGCTCCGGCAAAGGGACCCAGGCCGCCCGGCTCGCGCCACGCCTCCGGCTCGAGCACCTCTCGACCGGCGACCTCTTCCGCGAGGCGATCGCCGCGAAGTCCCCGCTCGGCCAGCGGGTGCAGCCGATCTACGACCGCGGCGACCTCATCCCCGACGACCTCACCGTCGCCCTGGTTGAGGAGCGACTGGACCGGATCGCCGCCGACCGTGCCGAAGGGCTCGCCGCCCGGGGCGCCCTCTTCGACGGCTTCCCGCGCACCCTGGCCCAGGCGGAGGCGCTCGACGCGCTGCTGGCCCGGCGCGGCGAGGCGATCGCCGCGATCGTCGAGATCGATGTCCCGATGGACCAGCTCGTCTCCCGGCTCTCCGGCCGGCGGGTCTGTCCCAACTGCGGCACCACCTACCACGTCGAGTTCAACCCCCCCAAGCAGGCGGGCGTCTGCGACGTCTGCGGCGGCACGCCCGCCCAGCGCGACGACGACAAGCCCGGCCCGATCACGCGGCGTCTTGAGAACTACCGGACCCAGACGGCCCCCCTCCTCGCCTACTACCGCGAGCGCGGGTTGCTCACGCGAGTCGACGGCGCCCAGGACATCGAGCTGGTGACCCAGGCGATCCTCGATGCCGTGGGACCCCGGCTCGCCGACGGCGCCACGAGCGGGACGAGCGACGGGCCGGTCAGGGACGAGGCGTGACGCGGGTACGCCGGCCGGCGCGGCCGAAGATCACCCTCAAGGGCCCTGCTCAGCTCGCCACGATGCGGGAGGCCGGACGGGTGGTCGCGCTCGTCCACGCCCGGATCGCCGCGGCGGTCGCCCCCGGCGTGACGCCCCGCGACCTGGACGTCCTCGCGGCGGACACCATGCGGGAGTCGGGAGCGCGGCCTTCCTTCCTCGGGCACCACGGCTTCCCGGGGCACATCTGCGCGTCGGTGAACGACGCGGTGGTCCACGGGATCCCGGATTACCGGCCGCTGCGCGATGGGGACATCATCTCCGTCGACGTCGGCGCGATCGTGGGAGGGTTTCACGGCGACGCGGCCTGGACCTACCCGGTCGGAGACGTCTCACCGGACGTCGCGCGCCTCCTCGCCGACACGCGGGCCGCCCTCATGGCGGCGATCGCGGCGGCGGTGCCGGGCAATCGGCTCGGCGCGATCGGCCACGCGGTCGAGCGGTACGCCCGCCCGCGCGGGTACGGCGTGGTCGAGGGGTACGGGGGGCACGGGATCGGGCGAGAGATGTGGGAGGACCCCCACGTCCCCAACCTGGGCGACCCGGCCACCGGCGTCACCCTGCGCGCGGGGATGACGCTGGCGATCGAGCCGATGCTGACCCTCGGCTCGCCCGCGACCCGGGTCCTCGGCGACAACTGGACGGTGGTGACGAGCGACGGCTCGCCGGCGGCGCACTTCGAGCACACGGTGGCGATCGGGGACGGGGCGCCGGAGCTCCTCACCGTCGGCGTCGGGGAGATGGCGCCCGCGGGCTTGACAGAACGCCCCATCGCCGTCGTAAACTGACGGGTCGTGGCGCACGTTTTCTGCGTGCGTCGTCACCGTGTCCGGCGGCGGCACGGACCGGGCCGGCGCGGTGCGCCACCGTTCGGTGATCTGGGGCCGATTCAAGTCGGCCCCCGGCGGCGATCGGTGGCGGGATACAGTAAGGGAGCACAGAACCGTGAAGGTAGCGGCATCGGTGACGCGGCGCTGCGAGCGCTGCAAGGTCATCAAGCGTAAGGGCGTCATCCGCGTGATCTGCACCAACCCGCGGCACAAGCAGCGGCAGGGCTAACGCGGCCACAGAGGAGGCGTGCCCCCGCCCGGGTGTCCCGGCGGACGCGCCGAGCGGGATCGCCGGGCGGACGTGCCGGGCGTGGGGTGGTCGCTCCCAGCGACCGCACGGAATGGGCGGAGACCGATGGCGAGAATCGCGGGGATCGACCTGCCGCGCGAGAAGCGCGTGGAGATCGGGCTGACCTACATCTATGGCATCGGGCTGCACACCAGCCAGACGCTGCTGCAGCGGACCGGGGTCAACCCGGACACCCGTGTGCGGGACCTCTCCGACGAAGAGGTGAACCGGCTGCGGGACATCGTCGATCGCGAGATGCGCGTCGAGGGCGACCTCCGGCGTGAGGTCTCGATGAACATCAAGCGGCTGATGGATATCGGCTCGTACCGCGGGCTCCGGCACCGCCGGGGCATGCCGGTTCGGGGGCAGCGGACCAAGACGAACGCTCGGACCCGGCGCGGGCCGAAGCGGGCGATCGGGGTGCGGAAGAAGGGTCGGTAGGTAGGACCGGGGTCTGGGGCTGACCGCCCCCGGGCAGGCGCTATCTGATCGTACTGGGCGCGTTGGTCACGCGGTGGCACGGTGAAAGGGAGGCGGCATGTCGGAGCGCAGGCGGGGCGCCGGCGGGCAGGGCAAGGGCAAGACGCGGGTCCGGAAGCGTGACCGTAAGAACATCCCTCGCGGACGGGCGTACATCCAGGCCACGTTCAACAACACGATCGTGACGCTGACCGACCCGGCCGGCAACGTGATCGCCTGGTCGAGCGCCGGGGCGAACGGCTTCAAGGGGTCGCGCAAGAGCACCCCGTACGCCGCCCAGGTCACGTCCGAGCAGGCCGCCCGCAAGGCGGCCGAGCACGGGCTGCGCCAGGTCGACGTCTTTGTCCGCGGACCCGGCTCCGGCCGCGAGATGGCGATCCGCTCCCTGCAGACCAGCGGGATGGCGGTGATGTCGATCGCCGACACCACCCCGATCCCCCACAACGGCTGCCGGCCGCCGAAGCGGCGGCGCGTCTAGCCGACGGTCCCGCGGCCGCGCCCAGCGCGGCGGCGGGGTCACCCGCGCTCCGGGGGGCAACGGCACGACGGTTGACACGCATCACAGTCCCCCGAGAGCCGCCGGCATGCGCGGGCGGGCCACCAACGGGCTGAGGAGGAACGGACGAGGCGATGGCGAGGTACACGGGCCCGGTCTGCCGGCTCTGCCGGCGTGAGGGCATGAAGCTCTACCTGAAGGGCGCGCGTTGCGAGGGGCCGAAGTGCCCGATCGTGCAGCGTAACCCGCCCCGCAACTTCCCGCCGGGCCAGCACGGCCAGCGGCGGACCCGGCGGCCGTCCGAGTTCGGCCTCCAGCTTCGCGAGAAGCAGAAGGTGCGGCGGTTCTACGGGATCATGGAGACCCAGTTCCGCAAGCACTACGGCGAGGCCGCCCGCCGCGGTGGCGTCACCGGTGACAACCTGCTCCAGATCCTCGAGTCCCGGCTCGACAACGTGGTCTATCGGATGGGCTTCGGCGACTCGCGGCCGCAGGCGCGGCAACTCGTCCGCCACGGGCACTTCACGGTGAACGGGCGGAAAACCAACGTTCCGTCGTTCCTGGTGAAGGCCAACGACGTGATCGCGGTCCGGCCCGAGTCGCGCAAGCGGGAATACTTCAAGGACTTCCAGGACATCCTGGCGACGAAGCAGTCGCCGGACTGGATCTTGATGAACAACACCGATCTGTCCGGGCGCGTCCTCCAGTTGCCGCTGCGCGAGCAGATCTACGTGCCGACGTTCAACGAGGCACTGATCGTCGAGCACTACAGCCGGTAGGCACCGGTCGCGCGGCCGGGGCCAGTGCCCGGGAGCCGGCGGTTGCCGATCACCCCGGCGGGCCCTGGCCCGTCCGGCCGGCGCCACGGAGGAGGCGAGTCCGCTTGTTCGAGAAGCCGCAGTTCAAGATCGATAAGATCGAAGATGGTCTCAACTACGGTCGGTACCAGATCGAGCCGCTCGAGCCGGGCTACGGCACGACGCTCGGCAACGCCCTGCGGCGGATTCTGCTCCGCTCCCTCCAGGGCGTGGCGGTCTCTCGGGTCCGGATCGACAACGTCTGGCACGAGTTCTCGACGGTCGACCACGTCCGCGAGGACGTGACCGAGATCGTGCTCAACCTGAAGCGGATCCGCCTCAAGCGGGTCCTCGAGCTCGGGGGCGAGGTCCGCGCCCACCTCTACGTGCGCGGTGACGCGGGCGGCGAGCGGGTCGTCACGGCCGGCGACGTCAACTGGCCGACCGAGGTCGACATCGTCAACCCCGAGCAGCCGATCGCGACGCTCGAGTCGCCCGACGCGGTCCTCGACATGGACATCTGGGTTAGCCGCGATCGGGGCTACCGGCCCGCGGAGTCCCAGGAGACCTACTCGCTCGGCGAGATCCCGATCGACGCGATCTTCACGCCGATCGAGAAGGTCAACTTCGTGATCGAGCACACCCGGGTCGGCGGTCAGACGGACTTCGACCGGCTGCTGCTCGAGATCCTGACCGACGGCACGATCGAGCCGGACGAGGCGCTCTCCGAGGCGGCCGAGATCCTCCAGGATCACGCGCGCGTCTTCGCCGAGTACAACCGGAAGGACACCGGGGTCACGGGCGCGAGCCCCTACATCTCGGAGGAGATCCAGAACAAGCCGCTCAACGAGCTGGGGCTCTCGCCGCGGGTGCTCAACGCGCTGCGGAGCCGGGCAATCGACAAGGTCGGCCAGGTGCTGACCATGGACCCTGACCAGCTGCTCTCGATCCGCAACTTCGGCCCGCGCTCGCTGACCGAGCTGCGGGAGAAGCTGGCGGAGTTCGGCTACCTGCCGGAAGCCGAGGTCGCCGCGTTCGGCGACAACGGCTACCTCGGCGACTACGGCGCCGAGGGCGACGACGCCGACGATGTCGACACTCAGGATGTCGCCGACGCGATCGCCTCCCTGCGCGGCGACGAGGCAACGGTCGGCAGCACGGCCGTGGAGGACCCCGTCCGATGAGGCACCAGAAGGCCGGCCGCAAGTTCGGCCGCAACCCCGCGCAGCGGAAGGCGCTGCTCCGCCAGTTGGCGATCTCGATCATCCTCCACGAGCGCGTCACCACCACCGAGGCCAAGGCCAAGGAGATGCGCGGCGTCGTGGAGAAGCTGGTCACGCTCGCCCGCGATGACTCGCAGTTCCACCGCCGGCTGGTGATGTCGAAGATCGACCACGAGATCGCCACCGCCAAGCTCTTCGACGTGATCGCGCCGCGGTACGTCGGTACGCCGGGCGGCTACACCCGGGTCTCGAAGCTCGGCCCCCGGCGGGGCGACGGCGCACCGCTGGCCCTGATCGAGTTCGTCGCCTAGCGAGAGCTCTCGTCTCCGGTGGCGCCCGCGACGCTTCGACTCACGCTCGCCTACGACGGGACCGCCTTCGTCGGCTCCCAGGTCCAGCCGGGCGGGCGGACGGTGCAGGGTGAGCTGGAGCGGGCCCTCACGGTCATCGCGGGCCGACCGATCCCGGCGGTGCTCGCCGGGCGGACCGACCGGGGTGTCCACGCGGCGGGCCAGGTGGCCAGTTGCGCCGACGCGGCGCCCGGGCTGGAGCCCGGTCGGCTCTCACGGGCGCTCAACGCCCACCTGCCGCCGGACCTGGCGGTCGTCTCGGCCGGGCGGGGGGAAGGCTTCCACGCCCGGTACGACGCCCGCTGGCGCGAGTACCGGTACCGGGTCTGGTGCGGTCCGCGCCAGCCGGCGGCGCTCGGCTGGTCCTGGCACCGCACCGGGTCGCTCGACCCCGGCGCGATGCGGGACGGCGCCGCGCGCCTGGTCGGGGAGCGCGACTTCGCGGCGCTGGCCGGCGGCGGCGAGGGAGTCCCCTGGTCGCCGCGGCAGCGGCAGCCCCGCGGGACGGTGCGGACCGTGACCCGGTGCGACTGCCGCGAGCTACCGCCCTGGTGGGGACCCGGCGGCAGCGGGCAACTGATCGAGGTTCGGGTGGTGGCCGACGGGTTCCTGCCGCGGATGGTGCGGAACATCGTCGCGCTGCTGGCGGAGGTCGGACGCGGCGAGCGTTCAGTCGCGGAGGTCGATGCGGTGCTCGCCGGCCGCGATCGCCGGGCCGGGCCGGCCGGAACGGCGCCGGCGCACGGGCTGACGCTCTGGCGCGTCGGGTACGACGAGGAACGGCCGGAGGACCTGGCCGACTGACACGGCGCCGCCCCCGGGCGGCCAAGCGACAGGACTTGGGCCGCCCGGGGCGGCGACGGACGACGGAGGTCGAGGTCATGGAACGGCGTACTTTCTCGCCGCGGAAGTCGGACGTCGAGCGGAACTGGTACATCGTCGACGCCGAGGGCAAGACCCTCGGGCGGTTGGCGTCGATCATCGCGGCCACGCTGCGGGGCAAGAACAGCCCCCAGTTCGCGCCGCACGTGGACGTGGGCGACTTCGTGATCGTGATCAACGCCGAGAAGGTGGTGGTCACGGGCAAGAAGGAGACCCAGCACATGTACTACCGCCACTCGGGGTACCCGAGCGGCCTGCGGGCGATCCCGCTCCGGGAGATGCGCCAGCGGCACCCCGAGCGGATCATCGAGGCGGCGGTGCGGGGCATGCTGCCGCACAATGTGCTGGGCGAGCAGCAGCTCAAGAAGCTGAAGGTCTACAAGGGCCCGCGTCACCCCCACGCCGGCCAGCAGCCACAGGACCTGTCGATCGACAGGATCGAGCGGGCCGGCGCGATGCGCCACGCCGACTAACCACGCCCCCGCGGGCCCGAGGAGTATCTGCGCCATGCCGAACGAGACGTCCCGACCAGAGCGCTTCCACTACGGCACCGGCCGGCGGAAGACCGCCGTCGCCCGCGTCCGGCTCTACCCGGGCGAGGGCAACGTGACCGTCAACGGTCGCACCTCCCGCGAGTACTTCGGGGGGCGTGAGCTGCACCAGCTCACCATCATGACCCCGCTCCGGCTGACGAACCTCGCCGGCCGGTTCGACGTCTCGGTCCGGGTCGCCGGTGGCGGCGTCTCCGGACAGGTCGGCGCGATCCGGCACGGCATCTCGCGGGCGCTCCTGCGCTTCGACGAGGAGCTCCGCCCGACCCTCAAGCGCGCCAAGATGTTGACGCGCGACCCGCGGGCGAAGGAGCGGAAGAAGGTCGGTCTCAAGCGGGCCCGCAAGGCGCCTCAGTACACCAAGCGGTAACACCGCATCGTCCCGAACCCGGGAAGTTCGAACGGCCGGCTCGAACCCTCACCAGGGTCGGGGCCGGCCGTTCGCGTTCCCGTCCCAGCTCTGGTCGGCTGGAACGACGAGCGGCGGTCTACCCCGATAGCGGTGACGCGCCGGCCTGGGAGGCTTGCCGCGGCGGGCGTCGCGGTCGAATCGGCGTCTCGTACGGGAAGCAGCTGCCGGGTCACGGTATGGCGACTCGTACGGGCGTGAGGCCCATTCGGGCAATCCCCTGCAAACCGTGCCGCCGCCGCGCCCCCCCCTGCGGTCACCCGGAGTCAGGATCAGGCGGCACGCGGGTCGACCACATCTGACCCCGGGTCCAGGTGATCGCCTGGGCTAGGTCTGGCTGGTCCGGCGTCAATGTCCCCAACTCAGTGCCTCTGAGCACGAGGTTCGCCCTGATCTGGCCCGGTCGTCGACGCGCCCCCGTGCCACCCGCCGTCAGCCGGCTTCCCTTCGACGCGCCCTGGGCAGGGACGGTTCCCAGCCGACGGGCGACAGCGGGTCGACGCCGCCTGCGGGGCGGACGCGCCCGATCGTCGTACGTCCGTGGAGGAGGACAGCCCGATAGGGGACCTCTCACCGCGAGGAGGGTCAGCGCTGACCGGGGTGTTCGTCGGTCACGAGCGCTGGCGAGACCGCGTGAACGTGTCCCGCTGCGTGGGCTGGTGCACGGTGAGGTAGCGGTCTCGGATCAGCGCCGCGGTCGCCGATCCGGCGCGGGCGATCGCGGGACCCCACAGTCCCTGCAGGGCGGCGGGCTGGGGCGTGGTGGCGATGGTGCCCCCGAAGCCGGCGTCGACCGCCAGCGACAGCACCCGGGCGGTCATCCGTGCCCGCCCCCGACCCGGCGGCCGCGACTCGAGCGGACCGAGCCGGATGGCGGTCAGGCGCGGCAGCAGACGGGTCACCGCCGCCTCCGCCTCCCAGCCGATGTCGATCGGCCCGAACAGGTCGAGCGCGAGGTCGTAGTCCCACTCTTCGGCGAGCCGACGGAGCGCCGTCATCTCGACGAGGTGATCCCGCGTGCCGCCTAACTGCCGTGGGCGCACCACGAGCGCGATCCGGATCGGCTCGGGTAGTTCCTGGCGGAGGACCTGGAGGAGCGATCGCGTCCCCGGGCGACGGGGCCCCGGGGGACGTCGCTCCGTCGCCGCCGTTGGGCGGTCGACGACGACCGTGGTCGCGCCCGTGCCCGCGACCAGACTGACCGCGGTCGCGGCCATCCGGCGCCCCTGCCGCTCGGAGAGGGGGCCACCGGAGGTCGGCGGCAGCCAGACCGAGCGCACCGGAACGCCTTCGCGCGCCGCCCGCAGCCGGATCGGCTCCGGCGCGGGGCGACCGAGCCGGCCGGTGAGGTCGAGGTCTACCCCGTCGAGCCCCGCGGCCGCGGCGACGGGAAGAAACGAGGCGAGGGGCAGCAGGCGGGACGCCCGCGTGGAGAGGGTGATCAGCGGCGGGGTGGGAGCGGTGGCCATCGCGCGTCACCTTGTCGTCGTGCGGGCCGGCGGGGTGGGCGGAGAGTCAAGGCACTGGACGCCCCGGTGACCAGTTAACCGACGGGCATCGGTAGGACCCCGGTCCAGGCGACTCGCCACGCGCCCGAGCCTTCCAAGCAGTCTAGCACCGGCGCAGCGCCCCCGGGTTGCTTGGCGCGTGCGATGCCACACGGTCAGGCCCGACCAACCGACGACGCCATCGCCCGACGTACCGCGTCCAGCACCGCCCGTTCCACGGCGAGTTCACAGGCGACCGCGAGCGCGAGGCCATCCGCAGGGGTCGGGGCACCCTCGTCGAGGGTCGCCACGAACACCGTATCGCCGTCGTAGGCGGTGTGGCAGGGGCGGATCGTCCGAGCGAGCCCATCGTGCGCGGCGACCGCGCATCGCTGCAGGGTCGGGTGGTCGGCCGGCGCCGCGACGACGACGGCCACGAGCGTTGTGCTGGTGCCCAGCGGCATGGTCGCGGCGGCCGTCCCGACGTCGCCGAGGATCGCTGCTCGTCGGTCGCCGGGCTTGGCGTCGGGGTCGGCGACCCGGAGCCCGGTGGCGGGGTCGACGACGTCGCCCGCGGCGTTGACCGCGACGACCGCCGCGACCGCCCCCGCCGCCCAGGCGACGACGGCGAGGCCGAGCCCACCGACGCTCTGCTCTCCCGCGAGCTTGCCCGTCGTCGCCCCGGTCCCGGCGCCGACCGCGCCCCGCGCGAGGGTCAGTAGTGGACCGTGTGGCATCGCACGCGCCAAGCAACCCGGGGGCGCTGCGCCGGTGCTAGACTGC
>CADCWG010000215.1 GCA_902806335.1 uncultured Thermomicrobiales bacterium
GCCTGACGCGAGAGTCGGGGGCAGCGGGGCCCACCCTCAGCCGAAGCGGCCGGAGATGTAGTCCTCGGTCGCCTTCTGGTCGGGGTTGCTGAAGATCTTCTCGGTCGGGTTGAACTCGATCAGCTGCCCCGGCTGGCCGGCCCCGGCGATGTTGAAGAACCCGGTCTGCTCGCTCACCCGTGCCGCCTGCTGCATGTTGTGGGTGACGATGACGATCGTGAACTGCTCCTTGAGCTCGGCCATGAGGTCCTCGATGGCCAGCGTGGAGATGGGGTCCAGCGCGGATGCCGGCTCGTCCATGAGCAGGACGTCGGGCTCGACCGCGATCGCGCGGGCGATGCACAGCCGCTGCTGCTGGCCGCCGGAGAGGCTCGAGCCGGGGCGGCCGAGGCGGTCCTTGACCTCGGTCCAGAGGTTGGCGCCGCGCAGCGACCGTTCGACGAGGTCGTCGAGGTCGGACTTGCGGATCTTCGTGCTGTTCAGCCGCATCCCGGCGGCGACGTTGTCGTAGATGGACATCGTCGGGAACGGGTTGGGCCGCTGGAAGACCATCCCGATCTGGCGGCGCACGGCGACGGGGTCGGTGTCGGCGGCGTAGAGGTCCTGGCCGTCCATCGCGATCTTGCCCTCGACGCGGGCGCCCGGGATCACCTCGTGCATGCGGTTGATCGACCGGAGGAAGGTGGACTTGCCGCAGCCCGACGGCCCGATCAGGGCGGTGACGCTGCGGGGCTCGATGGAGACCGTGACGTCCTTCACGGCGAGGAAGTCGCCGTAGTAGATGTTCACGTCCGAGCAGTCGATGCGCTTGGCCACTGGGTCTCTCCTGTCGATCGCCGAGGTCAGCGACTGGTCTTGGGGGCGAACGAGCGGCTGATCAGGCGGGCGACCACGTTGAGCCCCATGACCAGGATGATCAGCAGCAGCGCGGCCGTCCAGGCCCTGTCCAGGTATGCCTGCGTCTGGGTGCCGGGCTGGGTGAGCTGGTAGAAGGCGAAGACCGGCAGCGTCGCCATGCGCCCGTCGAACGGGTTGAGGTTGGTGCCGGTGATCAGGCCGACGGTGACGAGCAGCGGTGCGGTCTCACCCACGACGCGGGCGACGGCCAACGTGACCGCCGTCCCCAGGCCGGCGACGGCGGTCGGCAGGACGACCTTGACGACCGTGCGCCACTTCGGGACGCCGAGGGCGTAGGAGGCCTCGCGCAGCTCGTTGGGGACGAGCTTGAGGACCTCCTCCGAGGAGCGCACCACGACGGGGATCATGAGCACCGACAGGGCGATGGCACCCATGATCCCGAGCCGGATGTCGTTGCCGAAGACCAGCGTGAACAGCGCGAAGGCGAAGAGGCCGGCGACGATCGACGGGATGCCGGTCATGACGTCCACGAAGAACGTGATCGACCGCTGCAGGCGGCCGCGGCCGTACTCGACGAGGTAGATGGCGCTCATCAGGCCGATGGGCACCGAGATGATCGTCGCCAGGCCGGTGATGATCAGCGTGCCCAGGATCGCGTGGTAGGCACCGCCGCCCTCCCCGACCACCCGGAACATCGAGAAGGTGAAGAACTCGGCGTCCAGGCGGGTCAGCCCGCGGGTCAGCACCGTGTAGACCAGCGAGACCAGCGGCAGCATCGCGACCGCGAAGGCGGTGGTGACCAGCGCGGTGACGAGCCGGTCGGTCGCCTTCCGGCGACCTTCCAGCAGCCGGGAGGCGACGAACAGCGCGACGGTGCCGAGGACGACGCCGTACACCACCGCGGAGGTGATCGTGAACCCGGTGAGCGCCGACAGCGCGATGCCCAGGGCCACCCCGCCGAGGTAGAGGCCCACGGCGGCCGGGCGCGACAGGCGCCGCCCGGGCGCCGTGGGACGGGTGGACGTCGGGCGGCTCTGCGTCGCGGTGCTCATCAGTTCGCTCCGGAGAAGTCGGCCCGGCGGTTGACGATCCACCGCGCCAGCATGTTGACCGCCAGGGTGATGAGGAAGAGCACCAGCCCGCTCGCGATCAGCGTGTTGACGCCCAGCCCGGTGGCCTCGGCGAAGCTGAGGGCGATGTTGGAGGCGATCGTCGACGGGTTGGTGTTGCTGATCAGGTTCAGCGTGGCGGCGCCGCCGCCGGAGAGCACGATCGCGACGGCCATCGTCTCGCCGAGCGCTCGGCCCAGGCCCAGCATGGAGCCGGCGATCACCCCGGACTTGCCGTAGGGAAGCACCGCCATCTGGATCATCTCCCAGCGGGTCGCGCCGAGGGCCAGGGCCGCTTCGCGGTGCAGCAGCGGGGTCTGGCCGAAGACCTCGCGCGAGATGGCGGAGATGATCGGCAGGATCATGACGGCCAGGACCACGCCGATGGTCAGCATGGTCCGACCGCTGGTCGAGGCCGGCCCGGCGAAGAACGGGATCCAGGTCAGGTTCTCGGCCGCCCACTGGTGGAAGGGCACCATCGCGGGCGCCAGCACGGCCACCCCCCAGAAGCCGTAGACGACGCTCGGGATGGCGGCGAGCAGGTCGATGACGTACCCGAGGACGGCCGCGATCCGCCGCGGTGCGTAGTACGTGACGTAGAGGGCGATCCCCACCGCCAGCGGGGTGGCGATGACGAGGGCCAGCACGGCGCTCACCAGCGTGCCGACGACCAGGGGCCAGATGTAGCTGCCGAGGCCCTCGCCGTCGGCGACGTCCTCCGCGGGTGCGGTGAGGGCCGGGATCGCCTCGGTGACCAGGAAGGCGGCCACCCCGGCGAGCACCAGCAGGATGAAGATCCCCGAGCCCTTGGCGGCTCCGGCGAAGTAGCGGTCGCCCGGCCGACGCGGCGCCTGCTGCGTCGGGCGCTCGGTCGGGGCCTTCGTGGCGGTCACCGCTGCTCCGTGGACTCGGTCGTCGGTACGTCGGGCCCGGGATCTCCGGGCGGGGCGATGGCCCGGGGCGTCCGTGGGACGTCCCGGGCCATCGCAGTGTGCCGTATCAGCTGCTCAGCCCGCGCTGATCGCTTCGACGGCGCCCTGGGCCTGCTCGCGCAGCGAGTCGGAGATGGGGGCGCTGCCGGCGTTCTCGGCGGCGGCGTCCTGGCCCTCCTCGCTGATCACGTACTCCATGAAGGCGCGGACGTTGGCGGCCGTCTCCTCGTCGTCGTACTGGATGCAGCCGATGTGGTAGCTCACGAGGACGATCGGGTACTCGCCCGACCCCTCGGTCGCCCGGTTCAGCTCGATGGCGAAGTCGTACTCGCCGCGGCCCTCGACGGCCTCGCTGTTCTCGACGATGGCCGACGCGGCCTCCGGCGACGGTGCGACGTACTCCTCGCCCACGGCGACGTTGGCCACGCCCAGCTCACCGGCGCGGCTGGCGTCGGCGTAGCCGATCGCGCCGTCGACGTTGCCGACGACGTCCACCATGCCCGAGGTCTGGTTGGCGGCCTCGCCGCCCTCCAGCGGCCAGACGCCGTCCGGCTCCGCGGTCCAGACGTCGGGGGCGGCCTGGAACAGGTAGTCGAGGAAGTTCTCCGTGGTCCCCGAGTCGTCCGCGCGGTGCACCGGCGTGATCGCGGTCTCCGGCAGCTCGGCGTCGGGGTTGTCCTCGGCGATGGCCGGGTCGTTCCACGTGGTGATCTCACCGGTGAAGATGCCGGCGATGGTGGCGGGCGACAGGTTGAGCTCGTCGACGCCCTCGAGGTTGTAGAGGACGGCGATCGGCGAGACGTAGTTCGGCAGCTCGAAGATCTCGCCGCCGGCGCACCGCTCCTGGGCGGCGGCCAGCTCCTCCTCGTCGAGCGCGGCGTCGGAGCCGGCGAAGTCCGTCGCGCCACCCACGAAGGAGTCGCGGCCGTCGCCCGAGCCGACCGGGTCGTAGCTGAACTGCACGTCGGGGTACTCGCCCTGGAAGCCGGCCTGCCAGGCCTCCATCGCGGACTGCTGGCTGCTGGCGCCGGCGCCGACCAGCTCGCCGCTCAGCTCCGCCGGGGCGCTGCTCTCGGCGTCGCTC
>CADCWG010000216.1 GCA_902806335.1 uncultured Thermomicrobiales bacterium
CGTAGCCGAGTGCCGCGCGGTACTTCCTCCGGCCGGAGGCGGTCGCGCCGTGCTCCCGGGCCAGCCCCGGCCGGACCGGCGTTAGTCCCCATCGGGCGGGCCGGCGGGCCTCCGCCGCCACGGTGGGCGGAACGTCGGGCGCTGCCCACCGTCGGAGTTCTGTGCCGGGTTTGACGGCAGGGTCGTATTCGACGGCCCCATCGCTGGATCCGCGAATCCTGCGGAGGGCCCTGGCTGGGGAGATTGGGCGACCGGAACCTCGGCCGGCTCGGTCCCGGCCGGTGGGACCATGCCGAGCGACGGATCGCCGGAGGGCTCGGCTTGGGTCGTGGGCGTCGACGGGGGGGCAGTCAGAACGTGGCCGTCCAAGGGCGACGTCGTGCCGAGCCAGGGCGAATCGTGGGCGTCGGCCGACGAGGCATCCGAGCCACCCTGCCCCGGGTCGGAGCGATCCGTTGGCGGACCGGCGGAGCCGAACACTATGGCGGCCGACGAGCCTTCCGCGGCCGGGCCTACCGCCGCACTGAACCCCGCCGTCGGACCGGACGCCCGTTCTACCGGGTCGACCGCGGTCCCCCGCTCGTCTGCCGGGTCCTCTTCGTCCCACGCGCCCCACTCGTCCGCCGGCGGGCGCCACGCGACGGCGGACCGATCTTCGAGTGGCGACGTGGTCGTCCCCGAGGGAGACACCGATGGGGGGGAAAGCGTTGGGAAGACGGCGGTCGGTGCCAGGTCGGGCTCGGTAGCCGTCTCCCCCGGCATCGGTGAAGCTCCGGCGGCGGGTCGAGCGGACCACCAGGTCTCCGGCGGCCCTCCGAGGGACGAGGAGTCGATTCGTCCTCGTCCGTCGGCCGCATCGCCCTCGTCGTGACCGACCGGGTTCGACCCTTGCCAGCCGATCGTTGTCGCCTCGCCCTCCTGGTCGACGCTGGGCGGTGATCCCACCGGGCCAACGTCGGTCGCCGTCACGTACCGCCGCTCGACGACTGGTGAGGGGGATTCCGACTCGCCCTCGACCGCGGACAGGTGCGACCGGTCCGTGTCGCGATGGGTCTGGTCAGGTTCACGGGCCGGGGGCGCTTCCCCGTCGCTGACGATAAGCGCCGGACGAGTAGTTAGCGGCGGCTCCGGGCCTTCGGTCGCGGTGTCCGTTCGAGGGAGCGGGGCTCGCTCGGGGGCCACGTCGGTCGACGTCGAGACGACCGTGGCGGGTCGAGCGTCACCCGTGCGGGGCGGGCTTCCCGCCTCGTCGGCTGCGGCCGCCTCACCGAAATCGCGTGCGGGAGCGTCGAGGGGTTCGGCGTGGCGGAAGACGTCGGCGTCGTGCGCCGCCTCGACGAACAGCGGGGTGGTGC
Organism: uncultured Thermomicrobiales bacterium; assembly: GCA_902806335.1. Classification (GTDB taxonomy): domain Bacteria; phylum Chloroflexota; class Chloroflexia; order Thermomicrobiales; family UBA6265; genus CADCWG01. Next base: position 1,356 of record CADCWG010000216.1, read on the forward strand.
TCCGCTCGTCGGGGTCGTCCCCTCGGGCACTCGGCCGCCCGTCGTCCCCGGGCCCCCGATCACCCTCGGACGCGGTGGGCGCCGACGGCGCCTCGCCGTCCGGGCCCTCGGTGACCGCGTCGGGCGTCTCGTCGGTCCGGGGCGGTGCTGGTCGCAGCGGGGACAGTCCAAGGCGGGCCCGTGTCGGCTCGTGGTAGATCTCGCCGCCGAGGGTGACACAGGCGGGTCCCACCAGCGGGTCGGCGGGGTCCACGTTGGCGCCGTCCGGACCCACGACGAGGGCGAGCAGGTGCTCGATGTTTCGCGAGAGAAGCGCGCTGGCCGGGCCCGGGAGGTCGCTCGCCAGGTCGGTCGCGCCGACGACGGTCACACCGTGCCGGGTCACCGTCTCGCCGGGCACCGTGAGCTCGCAGTTGCCCCCGCTGCCCGCGCTGGCGTCCACGATTACTGCTCCGGGGCGCATCGCGGCGACGGTCTCTTCGGGGATCAGGATCGGCGCGGGCCGACCCGGCACGGCCGCGGTGGTGATCACGGCGTCGGCGCGGACCACCAGCTCGGCGACGGTCTCCTGCTGGCGGCGGGCGGTCTCCGCCGGGGTGTCGCGGTAGCCCTCGGTAGCGGCCTCCACAGCGGGCAGAACGAAGCTGGCACCCAGGCTCTCGACCTGCTCGCGCAGGTGCGACCGCGTGTCGTAGGCCTCGACGATCGCGCCCAGGCGCTTCGCCGTGACGATCGCCTGGAGGCCAACGACACCGACGCCGATCACCAGCACCCGCGCCGGGGCGAGGCGTCCCGCGGGCAAGATCATCATCGGGAAGAGGTGGGGGCAGTGGGCGGCGGCCAGGAGGGCGGCCCGGTAGCCGGCGACTGTTCCCTGCGAGGCGCGCGCATCGAACCGGCGCGCCCCCGGGCGGGCGGGCGCGAGGTCCAGCGAGAGCCCCGTCAGACCCTCCCTGGCCATGACTTCGACGAACGCGGCGTTCTCGTCGGGCGCCAGCAGGCCGATGACCGTGGCGCCAGGACGGAGGCCCGACGCGGGTGATTGCCCGTCCGGGTCGAGCGGAGGACGGACCGCCACAAGGACATCGGCCGCGGCGCGGACCGCGAGGGCGTCTGCCGAGAGCGATGCGCCGGCCGCGGCGTAGGCGTCGTCGGGGTAGTACGCGAGGCTTCCGGCACCCGCCTCGACCACCACCGCCAACCCGCGGGCGACCAGGCGACTCACCGACGCGGGGGTCAGGGCCACCCGGCGCTCTCCGGGCGATCGCTCGCGGACGACCGACACCGTTGGGCCGCGGGGGTGCTCGTCTCGCTCGTCCATCCGCCCGTAGTCCTCCGCGACCGGGGCCATGCGCCGCGCCCATCGGCACTCCCGGAGGAGTCGTCGCCGGTGGCCCGGGGGGGCCACAGTCTACACGCTGGCTGGAGCGACTTCGGAGAGCCGGCGCGGGGGCAGGACGCCTCGCCCGCGGTGCCCAGAAAAACGACCCCGGCGCCACCCGAAGGTGGCGCCGGAGAGCTTGGGCGTCGTGCGGGGAGAGGGACCGACCATCTTGGCCGTCAGCCCCAAGGGGACCTCCCGCGACGGACTGGAGGCGCGGTCGCGCCGGGAAGACGAGCGCTTAGCGCCGTCCAACCGGGGGCCGGCCCTGGCCGGCGCGGCGAACCGCCACCGGGACCAGAACCGGCGAGAGCCGAGGTGGCCGCCCGAGCAGACGGTCAACCAAGTCCACGAGCCGGGAAGCGAAGGATCGGTCGCGGGGAAGTTGGCTCATCGTCGCTCCGTTCGGGCACCGGCGGATCGACCTCTGCCGTGCCTACATACTATACGTCCCACCGCGGCCTTTGGTTCCGCCGGGCGGCGCGTCGCTCCTTCGGCTCCGCGCCACCGCCCTTATGCATGGCCGGTGCCATGTTGGGACGGATTCGTCGCGCCCGCTCTGACGGGTCGGTGGTGAGGGCACGGTCGTCGGGCGGCAATGCCGGAGCCCCCCTTCAGGGCGTTCCGGTCACGCGGGCCGAGCACGGACCGCGTCGGCCGGATGGAGCAGGTCTCCCTCCTGGACCACCTCCAGGGACAGGTTGCGGTATCCGACGCTGTCGAAGAGCACCACGATCTTGTCGCCATCGTAGCGCAACACCTGGCCGGTCCCCCAGGACCGGTGGTCGACGTGGCTGCCCACGGCGAACGGCCTCTGCTCGTCTTCCGCGGTCGCGTTGGCGACCAGGCCGGCCTCGCAGTTGTCGCAGTGCCCGCACGGTCCTGACCGCTCCTCGCCGAAGTACGTCAGCAGGTATGCGCGGCGGCACCCCTGCGTCTCGGCGTAGCCGCGAACCATCTCGACCCGCGACCGGGCGAACTGCCGGTGCTCGCTATCCGCCTCCATCGCCGCGGTGGCCATCGCTTCCCGGTCTTCGCCGGCGTGGGTCAACGCCACCTCGCCCCCGGCGCCAACCTGGACGGCGCCGGTCTCCTCCAGGCGATCGAGGATCCGCCCGAGCCGGGTCGCGGTCAGGTCGGTCTCCTGGCGGAGCCAGGTCGCGTCGGTCGGCCCGCGGTGCTCCGCCAGGACCTCGGCGACCTCCTCGACCTCGTCGAGGTCAAGACCCGCTCCGCCGTTGAAGAAGCGCGGCAGGTTCAGGTCGGCGGGGTCGTAGAAGAGCACGCTCTCCGCCGGCTCCCCGTCCCGACCCGCGCGTCCCAGTTCCTGGTAGAGGGAGTCGACCGACTCGCTGATGTCGTGGTGGAAAACGAACCGCACGCCCGGCTTGTCGATGCCCATGCCAAACGCGGTGGTGGCGACCACAACCCGGACCCCGCCGGACATGAACCGGGTCTGGACCCCTTCTCGCTCCGACGCCCGCATCCCGGCATGGTAGGCCGCCGCCTCGATCCCCCTGGCCTGGAGGTCGGCCGCAACCGCCTCCGCCCGGCGCCGGGTCGCGGCGTAGACGAGGCCGCTGCCCGTCGTCTGTGCCACCCGCTCCACGAGCGCCTCGGTCTTGGCACCCGGGGCGTCCCGCCCCTCGACGAAGCTGGTCACCCCGAGCCAGATGTTGGGGCGGTCGAACCCCCCGAGCACGAGGGACGGGTCGCGGAGTCCCAGTCGCTGAACGATCTCGGCTCGCACCGGTGGCGCGGCGGTGGCGGTCATCGCCAGGGTCTTGGGGCGGCCGAGGCTGTCGAGCACCGTGCCCAGGTGGAGATAGTCGGGACGGAAATCGTGACCCCACTCGCTGATGCAGTGGGCCTCGTCGATGACGAAGAGCGAGGGGCGGGCGGCCCGGACGCACGCCAGGACGTGGTCGTTGGCCAACTGCTCCGGGGCGAGGAAGACGAACTCGAGCGACCCCGCGACGAGGTCGTCGAGGACGCGCCGGTGCTCGGTCTCGGAGAGGGTGGAGTTGAGCTCGGCGGCGCGGCCGAGATCGTGGTGGCCGATCGCCTCGACCTGATCGCGCTGCAAGGCGAGCAGCGGCGAGACCACCACGGTCGGCCCGGACAGCAGGTAGGCGGCGATCTGGTAGATGGCCGACTTTCCCCCACCGGTGGGGAGGATCGCCAGGGTATCCCGCCCCGCGAGGACCGCGGCCACCGCCTGGGCCTGCCCGTCGCGGAGCCCCGAGAAGCCCAGCCGCTCGGTCGCGACCTGGGCGATCTCGGACGCGGCGGGGACCGCCGCGCCGTGCCGGTCGGGAGCGGCGGGCCGCCCGGCGGCGCGCCTCCGTCGCTTCCCGTTCGCCCTCGTCGGGACCCGGCGCGGGCCGAGCCTGGTGGTGGGATCGTCGGGGCTCGGCCCGTTGCCCGGGGGCCGCCGCCCGCGGTCGTCGCTCGTTCGCTTCGTCACCGACACGCTCGTTCTCTCCAGGTGCGGGGGATGTCGCTCGACTCGGGACTGGCGGCGAGACCGCCGGGACGGGTGGGTCCGTCCCCGGCGTACGCCGGGCGACCGTAGGCGACGGTCGCCGTCCGGGTTTGGCACGCCGCGTGCCTCCCCCCACGGACAAATGCCGGTCGCGGTGGCGGCCGGCACGCACGGAACGGAACCGGTCGGGGGGTAACTATCCGACCAGGAGGATCTAGGGACCATGCGCGTGATTCCGACCCGAGTCCATGGGATGCTGGACTATGCTTCTGCCGGGTTGTTCCTGGTCTTGCCGCGGGTGCTCGGGTGGGATACGGCACCCGCGACACTGCTGACGGTCGCCGGCATCGGCGTCGCCGCCTACAGTCTCGCCACCCGCTACGAGCTCGGCGTCTTCAAGGTCCTCTCGATGAAGGCGCACCTCACGCTGGACGCCCTCGCCGGCGCGGCCCTGGCCGTCTCGCCGCTGCTGCTCGGCGAGAACGACGGTCAGGTGATCGCCATCCTCGTCATCCTCGGCCTGCTCGAGATCGGGGCGGCCCTGATGACCAAGGAGCACCCGGACCTCACCGTGGCCACCAGCTAGTCCGCTCGGCGCGACGTCCTGCCGACCTGCGGGACTACGCGCGGGCACCCGTGGGATGAGTGCCGGGCGTGCGGTCACGACGCGGGTCGTGCGTTCACTGGCGATCCAGGGTCGGGGCGCGGCGGCCGTCCAGATGTGCGGACGCCTCCCCCCGGCGCTGCGGACCAGCGCAGCGAGAGGGGGCCGGTCGCGTTAGCGACCGGCCCCCTCTCGTCGACTCAATCACGTGGAACTGCTTGGACGCGTCGCCGGGTCTCAGGATCCCGAGCGGGCGGCCTCGTAGCGGGCGTTGACGGCGTCCCAGTTGACCGTGTTCCACCAGGCGTTGAGGTAGTCCGGGCGCTTGTTCTGGTACTTCAGGTAATAGGAGTGCTCCCAGACGTCGACGCCGAGGATCGGGGTCTCCCCCTCCATGTAGGGGTTGTCCTGGTTGGCGGTGCTGGTCACCCGGAGCTGACCGTCGGTGCCAAGGACCACCCAGGCCCAACCCGAGCCGAATCGCGCGGCGCCGGCCTTATTGACGGCGTCCTTCATTGCGGCGAAGTCGCCGAAGGCGGCGCGAACCGCGTCGCCGAAGGCACCGGTCGGCTCGCCGCCGCCGTTGGGGCCCATGATCTGCCAGAAGATCGTGTGGTTGACGTGACCGCCGCCGTTATTGCGGACGGCAGTGCGCTTGTCCTCGGGGACGCGGTCGAGGTTCTTGACGACCTCGATGGGGTCCATCGACTCGAACTCGGTGCCCTGGGTCGCGTTGTTCAGGTTGGTCACATAGGTTTGGTGGTGACGGTCGTGGTGGATGGACATCGTCTGGGCGTCGATGTGCGGCTCCAACGCGTCGGGCGCGTAGGGCAGTGGCGGTAGCTCGAAGGCCACGGTGGCTTACCTCCCCGCGACGAACGGCATTGACCGTCCGTCGGGACATGAGCCCCCTCAGGGGCGATCAGCGGCCCCCCTTTTGCGGCGGGCCGCCCCTTCTAGGTCGGTCAGCAAGGCCCGTACCAAAGTCGGCCGCCCGCAATCCCCGCTGCTAGGGACTCGCTGCGGGGGCCCGGCCAGGATCCACTCTTGGGCTCCCCAGTGCTGCCTGCGCGGATGTTGTATCAAGCAACAACCATCGTGCCTGTCGGGTTCTAGGTGGGCTGAACCCTTCGGAGCTGAATCGACGGTCCGACGGCGAGGGAAAGAGGATGCTACGCCCAGATCTGGTAGGGCGTCGGGTCGGATTCCCAGTCGCCCTCGCTCGCCCGGTCGTCCTCCGCCTCGACCAGGCGGGTGAAGGTCGCCTGGCGAAAGCCGAAGAGGGCGGCCGGCGCCGGCGCGCCGTCGGCGGTGGCGAGCCGAACCACCTCCTCGAAGCTCTCCTCGACCTGCTCGGGGTCGCTGGTATGGCCGGGCTGTCGTCGCCAGTTCAGGAAGGCGAGGTGATACTCGGCCGCGGCGAGGACGTCCGCGTGGGCTTCCGCGATGGCCGCTAGGTGCGCCGTCGCCTCGGCGAGCGCGTCGGGGTCCTCCGCCGCGAGGGCGTGGGCGTAGACGCCCTCCCAGAGGGCGTCGGCGACCGCGTCGTCGGACCCTTCCAGGAACTCGCCGAGCTCAGCGAGCGCCATCGCCCGCTCGTCCTGGTCGTTGGCTTCGAGGACCGCGCGGACCGGGTCGGCCAGCTGGCGCCCGAGGGCTGGGTCGCCGAGCCGCTGGGCGAGCCACGCGGCGACGTTCGCACTCCCCGCGGCGCGGGCAGCCTCCTCCAGGGCCGGCCAGCCGCCGGTCAGTGCCGCGTCGAGGCGGGGCGCGAGGGTGAGGTTGAGCGGGGTCACGCCTGGTGGGGCGGCACCGCGGGCCGGCGGTGTGGACATCAGCGTATTTCCCGAGGTGTTGGCGGCATACGACAGAGGCTGAGCGAGGCGACGGTGCGGTCGCGAGGTCGCGACCACCGTCGCCGGCCGTCGACCATCGCGGCAACCGGAAGCCCATCTTGACAGGGCCGGCGACGACCGCTACCGTACCGTCCATGCTACCCGACCAGCGCCGCACCGCCATCGCAGCAGCTCCGGGCACCATGGCAACCATGCCGTGGTCGGTCTGGTCGTGGTTTACCTATCTCCCCCCGGCGCTGCTGGTCGGGCACGAGTCGCGTATGCGCTGACTGCCCTGAGAGACCAAGCCAGCACCGCCGGGGGACCGAGGCACATGCCTCGGTTTTTTTGTTGCCGCTGAGCCGTCGTCCGGCGACCCAGATCCGTTTCGGCAGCCACCGACCGAGAGGAGCCCGCCATGATCGTCACCATCGCCGCCGACGCCCCCGCCGCCACGGGTACCGCGATCTTCGCCGCCGCCGCGGCGGCTGGCATCGGCGCCCGTGGCACCGCCGACGGCCGGGGCGGCACGCTGGTCGGGCTCGACGCCCCGCTGCCCCCGGACGCGCTGATGCTGCCGGGGGTGGACGCCGTCCATCGAGAGCACAAGCCGTACATGCTGGCGAGCCGCGAGCACCGGGGACCGAGCGTGGTGCGCGTCGGGGACGTCGCGATCGGCGGACCGCGTCCGGTCCTGATGGCGGGACCGTGCGTGGTCGAGGGGAAGGAGGAGCTGCTCGCCGCGGCGGAAGCCGTCCGGGCCGCCGGGGCCGACATGCTGCGCGGCGGAGCCTACAAGCCCCGGACGTCCCCGTACGCCTTCCAGGGGCTCGGCGAGGAAGGCCTCCGCCACCTGGCCGCCGCGCGGGCGGCCACCGGGCTGCCGGTGGTGACCGAGGTGCTCGAGCCGGACCAGGTGGAACTCGTCGCCGAGTACGCCGACATGCTCCAGATCGGCTCGCGCAACATGGCGAACTTCCCGCTGCTGCGGCGGGTCGGCCGGTCCGGGCGGCCGGTGCTGCTGAAGCGGGGCTTCTCGGCGACGGTCGAGGAGTGGCTGATGAGCGCCGAGTACATCCTGGCGAGCGGCAACCCCGACGTGGTCCTCTGCGAGCGCGGCCTGCGCGGCTTCGACCCGCTCGTCCGCTTCAACCTGGACCTCAACGCGGTCCCGCTCGCCAAGGAGCTCTCGCACCTGCCGGTCGTGGTCGATCCGAGCCACGGGACCGGGAAGCGAACGCTGGTCGGTCGGATGGCGCTCGCCGGCCTGGCCGCCGGTGCGGACGGCCTGATCATCGAGGTCCACCCGACGCCCGAGACCGCCCGCTGCGACGCGAGCCAGACCATCTCGCCGGCCGAGCTGGCGTCGATCCGGCGGCGCGGGCTCGCGCTCCACGCCGCGCTGACCGAGGAGAGCGACGACGTTGTCCTGACCGGGACCGGCGCCGGGGAGCTCGCCCGGTCCGCCTAGCGGTCCGTTCGGCCGGTACCGCCCGGAGTCATTGCCGGCCGACCCTGTAGTGGGCGGCCCGGTCCTTGGGACCTGACCGTCCTCGGTGCGTCAGGATTGGGACGTCGTCCGCACTCGGTATTCGGTCACCGGGCCTCCCGCTCGATGGGATGGCCGGTGACGGCCGGGTTCGGCTGTGGCGGTAGGTCTCGTGTGGGCTCGCGCGGTCCGTGGGGCATTCGACCGCCCGAGACCAACGCGCCCGCGGGGGAGGAGACCGCCGGGGCTATACTCGGCCCGCGAGTGACTCGTCCGCCCGGAGTACCTCCCCGATGCCGCACCACCGCCGTCACCATGCCTGAGCGATTCCTCCCTGACCCGTCCCGGCGCGCGTTCACGGTCGGGACCGCCGGCCACGTCGACCACGGCAAGTCGACCCTGGTCAAAGCCCTGACGGGGATCGATCCCGATCGCCTCGCCGAGGAGAAGGCCCGGGCGATGACGATCGACCTCGGCTTCGCCTGGCTGGCGCTGCCGAGCGGCCGCGACGTGAGCGTCGTTGATGTCCCCGGCCACGAGCGCTTCATCAAGAACATGCTCGCCGGCGTGGGCGGCATCGACGCGGCGCTGCTGATCGTCGCCGCCGACGAAGGGCCAATGCCCCAGACCCGGGAGCACCTCGCGATCCTGGATCTCCTGCGGGTCGAGCGCGGCATCGTCGTGCTCACCAAGCGCGACACCGTCGACGTCGACTGGCTGGATCTGGTCAGCGAGGAGACCCGGGAGGCGGTCACGGGCACCGTCCTCGCCGACGCGCCGATGGTTGCGGTCAGCGCGCAGACCGGGGAGGGGCTGCGCGAACTCCGCGGCGCGCTCGACGCGATCCTCGACGAGGCCGCAACAGCGGAGCGACCGACGGCACGCGGGCCGCGGCTCCCCGTCGATCGGGTCTTCTCGGTCAGCGGCTTCGGTACCGTCGCCACCGGGACGCTCCTCGGCGGGGAGCTGACGGTGGGCCAGGAGCTTCGGGTCTACCCCGACGGTCGACCCGTCCGGGTCCGGGGCCTCCAGAGCCACGGGGCCAAGGTGGAGCGCGCCCGGCCGGGCGCGCGGACGGCGGTCAACCTCTCGGGCGTGGCGGTCGAGGACCTCCGACGTGGGGACGTCCTGGCCCCGCCGGGCGCGCTCGTAGCGAGCCGGCGGCTCGACGCCCGGCTACGCCTCTTGGCCGGGTCGCCGGTCACCCTTGAGCAGAACGCCGCCGTGGACCTCTTCGTGGGGGCGACGGAGCTGCCGGCCCGGCTCACCCTGCTCGACCGGACGGAGCTGAAGCCCGGGGACGAGGGGTGGGTCCAGATCCGCTTCCGGGAGCCGATCGCGGTGCTCCGGGGCGATCGGTTCATCGTCCGGCGGCCGTCGCCGAGCGAGACGATCGGGGGCGGCGAGATCGTCGACCCGGGACCGGTTCGCCACCGCCGCTTCCGGCCCGAGGTGGTGGGGGCGCTCGAGACGCTCGCCGCGGGGGCGCCAGACGAACTGCTGCTGCAGGCGGTCGAGGCGGAGCCACGCGAGCGGCGGGTCGTCCACGCTGGGGCACTGGCCACCCTCTCGGACGCCGAGCTGGGCGCGATCATCGAACAGCTGGTCGCCGAGGGTGACCTCCGCGTCCTCGGGCCGGCAGGTCGTCGGGACGGCGAGGTGCGCCCGAACGACTACCTCCTCGCCAGCCCGGGCTGGGAGCGGCTCGGCTCCCGGATGGTCGCGGCCGTGGAGGGCTTCCACGCCGCCCAGCCGCTGCGGCGGGGGATCCCGAAGGAGGCCCTGCGGAGCCGGCTCGGGCTCGCGCCGGCGCGACTCTTCGACGACGCGCTGGCGACGGCGTCGGACGAAGGGATGGTGGTCGACGACGGCCAGTCGGTCCGGCTCCCGTCCTTCGCGATCGAGCTCGGTCCGGAGCGGCGCGCAACGGCGGATCGCTACCTCGCGGCCATCGCCGGGGCGCCGTATAGCCCGCCGGCGCCGGACCTGTTCGGCCTCGACGACGAGACCCTGGGAGCGCTCGTTGACCGAGGAGAGGTGGTCCGCGTCGCCGAGGGCGTGGTCTACGACCCCAAAGCCTACGCGGCGCTCGAGCGGGAGACCGTCGCCCTGATCGACCGGGACGGCACCGTGACCCTCGCCGGGTTCCGCGACCACTTCGGGACGAGCCGCAAGTACGCCCAGGCGACCCTCGAACACCTCGACGCGCGGCGGGTGACCCGGCGCGTGGGAGACCAGCGGGTTCGCGGCCCGGCGGCCGAACAGATCACGCCGCGCCCCCGTACCCCCGTCTCCGGCGACGGTGATTCCGGTGCCGGGGTGCCATCCCCCGGCCAGGCGGCCCGCTAGGGGAACAGGAGGGGAGGCCGTGTCTGAGGGGGACGCCGCGACGGTGCCGGGGAGTCTCGATCCTCGGGCGCCGGGTGGGCGCGACCGACGTCTCCTCTTCGCACCGCGCCGGCACCTGATCCTTGCTCCCCACTTCGACGATGCCGCCCTCTCGCTCGGTGGCACCGCCGCCCTCCTCGCCGCGGCCGGGCTCACGCCGGAGATCGCGGTCGTGTTCGGGGCGGAGCCCCCCGCCGGCGACCCGCTGACCCCCTTCGCGGCGGCGATGCACGTCCGCTGGGGGCTCGACCGCGGTGCGGTGGTCCGCGCGCGACGGGCGGAGGAGGACGCGGCGGCGGCGCTCCTCGGCGCGACGGTCCGCGTGCTGCCGTTCCCGGACGCGATCTACCGCGGGGACCGGTACGCCAGCGAGGCGGCGCTGTTCGGGACGCCGGCGGCGGACGAGGCGGACCTACCCGGCGACGTGGCCGCGGCCCTCGGAGCGGGGGACTCGCCGACCGCCGACCGTCGGGTCTATGCCCCGCTCGGCGTGGGGAGCCACGTCGATCACCAGCAGGTGTTCGCGGCCGGCCTGGCGCTCTCGAGCCTCGGGCAGGACGTCTGGTTCTACGAGGACCTCCCATACGCGGGGCGTCGCGACGCCCTCGCGTCCCGGCTGACCGCGGTTGCGGCGCAGGGCGTCTCCCTCGCGCCCGCCGCAACCGTCGGCGTGGTGTCCACCTGGGACCGCAAGATCGGCGCGGTCCTCACCTACCCCTCCCAACTGGAAGCCGTCTTCTCCTACCTGGGGGTGCGGCCGGAGCGCGACGCCATCGAGCGGACGCTGCGGGGGTACGCCGAAGCGGTCGGCGGTGGCGTTCCCGCGGAGCGCTTCTGGCTTCTCGCCTCACCGCGGGGCTGAGGGCGCGGCGGCGCCGTCGTTCGCGCCGATCCTGTCGCCCGGAGAGACTCGGACGCCCCATGGTCTCCTCAACGCGGGTGGGGCTACCCGGTCGCGACGCTCGCGGCGGGTTCCCGTAGCGGTTGCCACCGTCACGATGTTCGTCCCTCGGCGATGCCCGGGCTGCCGTCCGCCAAAGCTCGGCGGCTGATGCCGAGGGCGATCAACGGTCGGGGAGAAGGCGCCTGTTGCCCGTCTCGAGGGTGCCACGAGACCAATATCGAGAAGGGTGTTGACAACGGGTCAAGGGCTTGATACTGTGTACGTACGGAAGCACCCAGGGCCCGCGAGAGCGGGAAGCAGACCCCAACGGAGCGATCCAGCGGGGGACGCGAGGGGGATCGGTCAGGGCCTCAGGGCCTCAATCGGTCTCGCCCAGGGGGCGGTCTGCCCGGTGGCCCGCAAGGGACGCCGGGGCCGGTCGAGACGGATGGCCCGGTGGCGACACCGGACCAGAAGTCGCGGCCGCGTGGTGACGACGCTGCTCGCTTCGCCGCCGAGACCCGGCCCATCGATGGCGGCCCAGCCGCGGGAGACGGGTCGAACCCCGGGGACCATCGCCGCCCCACCGGCGACGACGGCCAGCCGAGGTGTTTCCCGCAGGTGACGCCGACGGCCGCCCAGGCGGTTGTCGGCGTCCTTGCTTTTCCAACGGTCGGTGCGGGCTTCCGGCCCGCCTCCGCCGTCTTACCCGAGGCGAACCGATGACCGATCGAACGCTCTACCTCTCCCTCGCCGCCGGGGTCGCCGTCCTCCTTGTCATTCTGATCTGGCTGCTCTTCCTCTAGCGACATGAACGGCGCCGACCGGGCAGCGCACGACCGGCCGCCATCCGGGCGGCCTGCCGATCTCGCGGTGCGTCGACTTACCGGACGTGGCCGAGCGTCACGACCCTCGGCGCGAATCGCCCGCCGTCCACGAAGCCAGGCCGCTCGGTCCTTGCCGCAGCGCGTTCTTCGAGGACGTGTCGTCGGGTCGTTGGGCAGCCGGCTGTCCGGTGAGGATCGGGGGGCGCGGTGGCGGCCCGGCCCGCCCGGAGCGTGCCCTCGGCTCAGACGCGGAGCCGGCTGAAGCCGATTCGCGCCGGGTGCGGACCCGCCGGGCGAGGATTAAGTGATCGACCGGTTCCCGATTCAGTCCGGGCATCGGGCGGCTCCTGAGACGGCCACCCGTTCGAGAGCGCGACGGACGGTCGTGGCGCCGAGCGGGCCGGAGCCCACGCATCCACTTCCGCAGCGTCCCGCCCGGGACCTGGTCGCGACGGCGTGGCGGCTTCGGCCGCGCCGATCGCGATCCCGCGCGTTCCGTCCGCTCTGGGGCGGTGCACCGCGTGGCCGCGGGCACCCGGGGCGCGCGCAGGCGAGGGTTAGCGGAAGACGCGGACCAGGATCTGGCGTCGTCGCCCGTCGTCGCCCTCGCCTTCGGCCGGCGTCGGCGCGCGGACCGCGACCACGGTGTCGACCAGGGCGAGCAGGACGACGTGGTCGTTGCGCTCCGAGAAGGGAGCCCGCACCTCGAGTTCCCCGCCGCCCTTGATCGCGACGTGGCCGAACCAGTTCACCGGGTCCGGAAGCCGGTCCGCCCCGATGCCGAACGGCGCGAGTGCCTCCGCGAGGACGTCCACCGGGGCGACAGGCTCATCCGCCTCGGACTCGCCGTTCGATTCCCCGTCGACGGGTGCCGCATCGGACGTCACGTCGGCCGGTACCGCACCGGACGCTGCGCCGGCGCCGTCACCCGCGGCGGCGGTCTCGACGGTCACGCTCCCGTTGCCATTGGCCGGCGTGCCGACCTCGGGCGGGGCGCCCAGCGCGACCAGGAGGTCGTGCCGGCCGACGGTGTCCTCAACCAGCTCGAAGAGGGGCGTCCGGCGGTTGGAGAGCAGGCGCATCCCTCGCTGCAGCATCAGTGCGTTGTTGGCGGCGCGTGTGGCGGCGGGGGAGAGGTGCTCGGCATGGTCAGCGCCGGCGAAGGCGACGAACTCGGCGACCTGCCCGCCGTGGGCGTCGACGATCTGGACCGCCTGGCCGGCGGCGACCGCCACCGCGAGGGCCCCTCCCGGCCCGATCTGCTTGGCCGCCACGGCCACCCGACCGACCAGTGCCTGGCTCATAAGGCTCGCTCCAGAGGGGGCGGTCTAGGCGGCCGCCCGCGGTCCGGTCGCCGGTGCGGCGACGGTGTGGGCGGGAGTCCCGGCCCGGCCGGTGATTGTCGCAGGGGTGGCGCCCGCTGTGTAGGCGCCGGCGCGTGGCCACGACGACGGGTCACGCACCGGGCACCGGGGCTGCCGATAACCCCACGCCACCCCCGGCCCTCGATAATCCGTCTGTTCTGGAGCGCGTGGACGTCGCGGGGGTCGTTAGGAATGGCGGCAGAGACGGGGCCCGACAGCCCTGGTGACGGTGGGCGGACCAGGGAGGTGGCCCTCCTGATGCTGCGGCTGGGCGTGACGGCCTTTGGCGGTCCGGCCGCCCACATCGCCATGCTGCGACAGGAGGTGGTCGACCGGCGCCGGTGGCTGGAGCAGCAGCACTTCCTCGACCTGCTCGGGATCACCAACCTGATCCCGGGACCAAACTCGACCGAACTCGTGATGCACGTCGGTCACGATCGCGCCGGTCGACGTGGCCTGGTGGTCGCGGGCGTCTGCTTTATCGCGCCGGCGGCGGTGATCACCCTCGCCTTCGCGGTGGCCTACGATCGGTACGGGACGACCACCGGCGGCGAGTGGCTGCTCTACGGCGTGAAGCCGGTCATCATCGCGGTGGTCGCGCAGGCGGTGCTCGGTCTCGGGCGCGCCGCCGTCAACAGCCCCTGGCAGGCGGCACTCTGCGTGGTGGTCATCGCGCTCTACCTGGCCGGGACGAGCGAGATCCTGCTGCTGGTGTTCGGTGCAGTCGTCGGTGGGACAGCCGCCCTCGCCCGGCGGGCGAAGGCGCCGAGGGCGACGGGGCCGGCTGGCCTCGTCGGCGTCGGCGCCGTGCTCATGGTCCCGCGGCTGCTGCTCGGCCTCCCCGCGGTGATGGGGGTGGCCGCCGACGCGACGGTCGGGTACGGGGCGGCGCGCCTGTTCTTCACGTTCCTCAAGATCGGGAGCGTGCTCTACGGGTCGGGGTACGTGCTCCTGGCGTTCCTGCGCAACGACTTCGTGGAGCGCTACGGCTGGCTGAGCGAGCGCCAGCTCCTCGACGCGGTCGCGGTCGGCCAGTTCACCCCGGGACCGGTCTTCTCGACGGCCACGTTCGTCGGCTACCTGGTCGCGGGCGTCCCCGGGGCGGTGCTGGCGACGGTGGGCATCTTCCTCCCCGCATTCCTCTTCGTCGCCGTCACCCACCCCCTGCTGCCGCGCCTCCGGCGCTCGCCGGTCGCCGCTGCCCTTCTCGACGGCGTGAACCTGGCCGCCGTCGGGCTGATGGCGGCGGTCGGGTGGGAGTTGGGTCGGACAGCCGTCGTCGACGTGCCAACGGTGTTCCTGGCCGTCGGAGCGGCGGCGCTGCTGATCCGGAGCGGGCTCAACTCGGCGTGGCTCGTCCTCGGCGGCAGCGTCGCGGGGGTCGCGATCCAGGCCGTTGGCCTCGCCTAGAGCCCCGACCCCGGGAGGCCCGGACTTCAGACGGGTACCGTGGCGACCGGTCAGGAGTCCCGCGCGGCCGGGCTGTCGCGGAAGTGTCCGCCCGTGTCACCGATCGCGCCGCCGCGCCACTCGTCACCCTGAGCGTCCTGCCACGCTTGTTCCGGGATCACGTCCATGACCGCCTGCCCGTTCGGGTACGTGCCTTCGGGGACGTAGTGGCCGACCACATTCAGCAGCGCGTCGTCGCGGCCGGTCAGCTTGGCGACGATGTCCTCCTTCGTCAGACCCCCCGCCCAGGTCATCTCGGTGAAGTACCCGGTGAGCAACTCCCGCATGTCGCGCTCGTCCATCCTGCCTCCCCACAACGACTGACGACCGGGCCGTCGGTCCGGCCCTTCAAGAGCACGGCAATCGCTGTGCCCGGCATGCCCGCCGCCGGGTCCGCCCACGCGCCCCCATTCGCCGCGGCTCTGGTCCCTTTACTGCCGTGTACCATAGCGGCAAAGAGCCCCGTACCGCCGACATCGCCGCTCGGCCCCGCTGGGCGGGCCGCCGCGGGCATCCCGACGTCGGCCGATCGCGCCCAGGTGGACCGCCGGCACGGACGCTGCCGCGAAGAGGAGAACCCGATGGAACGTTGTCCCAACTGCGGCGCCTCCGTCCGCGTCGGCGCCCGCTTCTGCACCGCCTGCGGCCACCGCCTGACCAACCCGGCCGGAGGTGCGAGCGTGAAGCCCCTGCCCGTGGTCGGTGAGCGCTCCTCCGGTGCCGTCCCGCCGAGCGGAGGCGGCGAACTCGCGTCTGCTGCCGGGACGGATGCCCCGGCGATGGCCGCGGAGACGGCCACACCCTCGCGCTGGGGGGAGCCGGTGCCGATCCGGCCCGAGACCGTCGCGATCGGTGGTGCGGAGGTCGCGCCGGCCTCGCCGTGGGAGAGGCCGGCGTCCGGGAAGTCGCCCGGACAGGACACGCCGCACCTGGTCGTCGTCGCGGGAACCGACGGTGGCGCCGAAGGCACCCCGGCGTCCGATGGTCAGGGCGAGGGCCACGACGCCACGGTCGACGCCGCTGCCGCGGCGCCGGGGGAGGACACGGGCGGCGCGCCCTCGGCATGGTCGGTCACCGCCGCCGATGACGACCGGGTCGTGGACACGGCCGGCTGGGCAACGTCGTGGTCCGGCGACCGGGCATTCGGGCGGATCGGCGAGAGCGACGCGTCCGACGCCCGTGCTGACACCCGAAACCAAGACCGAGCGCCCGCCGAGAACGCGGTCGACGGCGCGGATGGCGTTGATCCGAGCGCCGGGCTGAACTCGGTGGAGCGAGCGCCCGACGTGAGCGGGTGGCGGACGGCCCCAGCCGAGACGCCTGACCACGAGGAGGACCTGGCGAACGACGCCGGCGAGTCCTCGGCGCCTGAGCCCAGCGTGGCTGAAGGCAGCGACCAGACTACCTCCGGAATTCTCGTTGGCGAGACCGGAGGCAAAGACGTCGAGTACCGGTCGGCCGGCGGGTCGCCCCACGGCGCAAGTGTCGCAACGGAGTTCGAGGGACAGGATCCCGTCGCGGGAGACGAAGGCGGCGCCGAGGCGACCCCGGTGCACGATTCCCAACGTTGGGAAGGTTCGGCCGCGCCGCTGCTCGTGTCGGAGGAGACCGGAACGGAATCGGCCCTGCCCGCGTCGTCGGACGTGAGAGAGGACGGTGCCGGGGACCTGCCTGGTATGGCGGCGGTTGACGAGGACGGGGTGGCCACCCTTCGCGCCTCAGGCGTTGACCCGATCGAACCGCTCGACGCGCCGGTCCGGTTCGGCGGCGGTGGGACGACCGCGGTGGAGCGGAACGCCGCCGACGGCCACGATCGGCCGGTGCCGACCCGGAGTGGCTTGGAACGGGCGACCGCCCTGGTCGCCGAGCTGGCGGACCTCCTGCCGACGCTGGTGCCTTCCGGTGAGGGGCGGGCCGCCGCGATCGCCGCTGAGGTCGCCGACGACCTCGCCGCCGTCCGCGCCGAGAACGACCCGGCGACCGAGGATGCGTTCCGAAGCCTGCGGGAGGTGCTTGCCAACGCGACGGGGCGCCACCGCGACATCGACGCGATGCTCGACGTGATGGGACGACTGAACGTGATCGTCGCCCTCCAGGACGCGCACGACCAGGCCGCGGAGGCCATCGATCGGGCGGTCACGAAGCTGCGCGACGGGAACGAGGCGACATCGGACTAGGCGCCGGCCCTTCGCCTCATCGCGGAGGTCTGGTGACCCGGGTCTGGTGGGTGGACACGCCACGATCGCCGAGACGCGGTGAGCCGAGCCGCAATCTGACACCTTTGGACTGACGGGCTGACGGGCTGATAGTCGGGTGGCGCGAGTCCCAGGGGTGGACGGCGGGCGTGTTCTGGGCGTGCCCACCGGCCGACCGACGCTCGGTTTGTTGTTCTGGTAGCCCAGGCGCGACCGCGCTCGCGGGGCGGTCCAAGCGACAACCGGATGCCTTCGATGCCACGTCCGTCGGCACCTCCGGGACGGTTGTCAGGCAATCTCGAATCCGAGCCATTGCTGGAGGGGTCGGGGGCACCGGGCCGGCCGGCGCGGGCCCCGGGGCTAGGGGACGAAACTGGCTCGAGCAGACTACGAGCCGCCTTGCGAAGCACTGGCGATTCCCCGGTTCCGACTATGCCGGCGGCGCATGGAACACGGCCGGGGTCGTCGGGCATGCGGCCATCAGTCCGACCTCGCCCAAGTGGGCTGGTGATCGCTCGCCTGACCGCACCGGAACTCGTGGTCAGGCTCCCGCCGGGCGCTCGCGGTCGGGCCGCGAGTCATCGGTCGCGGCATCGTCAGCGGGTCGCGACGTCGGCTGGGCGCCAGCAAGATCCGGGTCCGGAATCCGGTACCCGGATGCGGTCGCCTCGGGCCGCGAGAGCACGGTCGACACGATCGGCAGCGTGGCGTCGTCGTCGGTCACCCCTCGCGGCGCGTCCGCGGGGAGAACCGGCACCGCCAGGACCCGCGGCCGGACCGGCTCACTTTGGAGGGCGCCGCCTCCTCTGAGGCGGGCGCCACAGCGGGCACAGTGGCTGCCGGCCGGCGTCAGCGCCCGGCACGAGCCGCAGACCACCCGGTTGCCGCCGGCGCCGAGGACGCGGCGGTCGTAGGCCACGGCCCGGCGCACGTGCCATCGGAAGGCGGCGGCGACGAGGACGAGGAGCGCGGCGACGACGCCAAGACCCGCGATGATCCCGACCGGCAGCACCAGCAGGCCGCCTACGCTGAGCGCGACCGTCGCCACGACCCCGAGGAAGAGCGGGACGTAGAGGTCGCGCCCGTGCTGTGAGAGCGCGTGGTGCCAGATCGCGCCGCCGACCAGGCCGAGCGCGATCGTGGGCACCAGCGGCCGGACGAGGGTGACGGCGAGGAGGGTCCCGGTCCAGTCGGCGACCGACGCCGCGGGCGGGTCGCCGCGCACGACGGGCCAGAAGTAGACGCCGGTGGCCGCCATGGCGAGGCCACCGCCGGCCGCCACCCCGAGCGTGATCCCGTCGACGACCTCGTTGCGAAACTCGGGGCGGCGCCGGAGTGCCACCGGTCCGGCCATCGCGAGCGACGCGGCGACGAGCGGTACGACGACGCCACAGAGGACGAGCACGAGGGCGGGCGGTGACCCGGGGTCGGTCACGGCACCGGGATCGAACGCCGCGGCGCCGGCCTGAAACGCGCCGTCGTCGAACCAGAGGTTATCGACGAGCAGCGTGTTCGCCACCGCGCCGGCGATGCCCGCCACCACGCCACCGGCCGCGACGGCGAGGAGCCAGGGCCAGGGCTCCCGCTCGTAGACGTCGACGCCGACCATCGTCGCGAGCGCGAGCGCCGGAACGGCGACCGCCGCGACGAGCAGCGCGAGGCCGGTCTGACCCAGCAGCAGGGCGGCGAGCACGGACACCGCGGCGGCCGCGAGGACCAGCCGCGGAGCCCAGGCGGCACCGAGCGCTCGCCGCATGAATGCCAGAGCGCCTGCCCGGCCGATCCGGGGGACACGGGTCCCGGCCGGTCCGGACGTCGCCCCGCGTCGCCGCGACGAGGGGCCGGTCTCGACCACCATCGGCAAGGAGACCCGTCCGGCGTTGTCCGTCCCGGTCTCGCCCCGATCCAGGGCGTCACCACAGTTCCCGCAGAAACGCAGCGCTTCGACATCGACGAGGCAGTTGGGGCAGGTGGTGCGGGGTGCTGCCACGCTGGACCTCCGTTCGTCTCCGTGCCGCCGGCTCCGGCTCCGGCAATGGGGAGCGGCAGTATAGGGGCGAGGAGCCATCGGGCGGAGACGCTCGCCGCAGGCCGGCGACGACCGCTGGCGAGGCCGAAAGGCGGTAGACTCGGCGACGCCGGGAACGGGCCGCGGGCAGGACGGTAGTGGGGGACGGGGCGTGCTCGACGTGGTCGTCCAGGGGATGACGGTCGGGGTCGCCCTCGCCGCGCCGATCGGGCCGATCAACGTCGAGATCGTCCGCCGAGGGCTTCGCGGCGGGTTCCTCAGCGGATGGCTGGTCGGGCTCGGTGCCGTCTCGGCGGACACCATCTACTGCGCGCTGGTCGTCGGCGGGCTGGCGCCCCTTGCCGACAGCGCGGCGCTCCGCGCCCCGCTCTACCTCGCCGGGGCGGTGGTCCTTGGCTACCTAGGCATCGTGGGCCTCCGGGGCGCGCTCGCCGGCGGGCCGGTGACCGCCGCCCCTCCCCCGGCCCGCCGGTCCTACGCGACCGGCTTCCTGATGGCGGCGGCGAGCCCGATGGGGATCGTCTACTGGCTCTCCATCGGCGCGGCGCTCGTCGCCTCGGCGGTCGAGCGGTCGGGGCGCGACGCGGCGCCGGTGCTCGTGGTCGGAGTGTTCGCGGGGATCGTCTGCTGGGTGACCGTGCTCGCCGGGTTGGCGCAGGGCGGGCGGCGTTGGGTGTCCGAGCGGCTGCTTCGGACGCTGACCGCCCTCGGCGCGGGGGTGCTCCTCCTCTTCGCCGCTTGGTTCCTGCTCGACGGTCTTCGCGCCGCCGCCGCGCTCTGAGGCGCCATCGGACGCATCGGGGAGGGATCGGGGACGACGACCGCCTGGTGTGGCGTCGGCCGTGCGACTGGGAGCACGGGAATCGATTGGCCCGCAGTCCTTCCGTTGGAGGTGGCAGACGCCGTGGATGACGACGTGTCGCGTGCCGCCTTCCGTCCAGGGGCGACTGCCCGCATCGACCGTAGAGATCTCCTGGTCAGGGCGGGAGCGATCGGCCTCGCCGCCGCCGCCGGGGCGACCTCGATCCGCGGTCGGGCGGCAGCCCAGGCCACACCGGGCGCCAGCCCGGACGCCTCCCCGACCGCGACGGGGCGGCTGGACATCGTTCGGCACCCGACGGAACGCGACGAGGGGGCGCCGACCGACGGCGGCGAGCTCCGCCTGTTCCTCCGGTCGGAGGGCAGCGCCGACTTCCAGCCGGTCGCCTACCGACAGGACTTCTCGGTCGCCGCCAGCTACCTCGACCCGCTGCTGCGGGTCGACCCTGTGACGATGACCCCCGAGCCCTGGCTCGCCGAGTCCTGGTCGTGGAGCGACGACCGGACCCAGATCACCTATCGCCTGCGGCCGGACGTCACCTGGCACGACGGGACGCCGCTGAACGCGGTCGACGTCCGCTTCAGCCTCTTCGTCGGCCGCGACGACCTCGACAGCCAGATCCGCAACTTCTACCTGCTGATGCGCGAGGCGGACGCCCTCGACGATCTCACCCTGCGGGTGACGCTCTCGGCGCCGGACGTGAACTGGTTGCTGAACGCGTCGACGCAACCGGTGTTCTACCGCGGCCAGTACGCCGAGTACTGGCAGTCGAAGCCGGAGGGCGAGCGGACCCTGACCGGATTCGACTGGGAGGACTCACCGCCGATCGGCACCGGGCCCTGGGTCGTCGACGCCGTCGACGACGACGGGCGCAGGATCTCGCTCGCCCGGAATGCCGACTACTGGGCCGGTCCGCCCCACTTCGAGAACCTCACGCTGACGGCCGAGCCGGACCGAGAGGCACGGCTGGATGCGTGGCGCGCGGACGAGGTCGATCTCCTCTGGCCAGTGTCACCGGCGGACCTGCCCGACATCGCCGAGGAGCCGGGAACGCTGCACGTCGCCGAGGCCGCCTCGGTAATGTTCGCCGCGTTCAACTTCGCCAACGAAGTCCGGGACGTGCCGGACCTGTTCGCCGACGTGCGGGTTCGCCAGGCCCTCTCGCTTGCCGTCGACCGTCGCCGCATCGCCGACGAGGTCTTCGCCGGGTTCCTCCGGACGGACGCGGCCGGCACCGTCGCCCAGCCGTGGGCGTACGATCCGGACGTGACCACGACCGAGCGGGACCTCGACGCGGCCCGCGGCCTCCTGGCCGAGGCCGGATGGGAGGACCGCGACGGCGACGGCACCGCCGAGAACGCGGCCGGCGCGCCGCTGGCCCTGACGGTCATCCATCTGGAGGACGCGCGGCCGGAGCTTGTCGCGACGCTGGCGCTGGTGGCCGAGGACCTCGCGGAGGTCGGCGCCGACGTGGAGATCGTGCCGCTCGACCCGTCGCGCTTCGCGGAGCGGACGCAGCGGAGCTTCAACTTCGACCTGGTCGCGTTCGCCTACGACCTCTTCCCCGGGTTCACCGACTTCGACCTCTACGGCTCGGCCTTCGATCCCAGGATCAACGTCCAGGGCTGGAACCCCGGTGGGTACGCCAATGCCGAGGTGGACGCGGCGATCGCCGACCACTTCGCCGCCGACGCGGAGGACCTCGACGCCCAGCGGGACGCGCTCAGTCGTCTCCAGGAGGAGACCAACGAGGACCTCTACGGGCTCTGGCTCGGCTTCCCCCAGACGCTGGTTGTGACGCGCCCCGAGGTCCGCGGCTTCGTCCCGAACGTCCTCTGGCCGACGCTCGACACCCGTTTGCTCTGGCGCGTCGACGACTGACTGCCGGGTGCGCCGGATCGGCATCGGCTTGGCGGGGCGCACGGCCGACAGGAGCGCGACGACGCGCGGCGCCTGTCCAGGCACCGCGCGTCGTCGCCGCGGATCAGAACCCGCTTTCTTGGGTGCGGGCTAGGAGCGACCGGTCCGCGAGACGGACGGCGGGTGGGTGGCACCCCGCCGACCACGACCCGGCTGGGCCCAAGGTACGCCGGCCGGGACGGTCGCTATC
>CADCWG010000217.1 GCA_902806335.1 uncultured Thermomicrobiales bacterium
GCCCGTTCGGCGCGGGGATGGTCGACATCCAGGAGATCGTCCGCTCGCTGCGGGCGGCGGATGTCCACGGCTGGATCGTCGTCGAGCAGGACACCTGCCTGGGCGACCCAACGGAGCGCGCCGCCGCGCACCGTGCCTACCTCAGGGACCGCTGTGGGATCTAGCGCCGATGTCGGGACGCTGGCAGGGGCTGAGACGGCGGGCGGGCCGACCGCCCCGCACTGGCCGAGCGCCGCGGCAGCGCCGAATGGCCCAGAGTCGTGCGGTGCCCGTTCCCGGGGATTGCCCCGGCTCGTCAACGACCTTCCGTCAGGGCGCCACGTCGGCGCGGCGCTGGCGACCTCTCCACCATTGGCCCTGGTCGACCGCGACCGGACCTTGTCCCGCGTCGGCGCCTCGGACGGGTCGACGCCGAGGTGGCTCCACGCTGGGCGAGTCGCATCGCCAGGGGCCGGGCCACGTGCTACGGCGCCCTCGTCTTTGTCCCAGGGACGCCACGGGTCTTCGTCGGTGTCTGCGGCCACCCCTGTCCCTGTTCGAAGAGAGGAGTCGGTCCCAACGGTGCGACCGGCCGGCGACGTGCTCTGCGGCCGGGTCCGTTGGGGAGGGAGAAATCCATGAACGGATACACAGTGGAGGGGCGTCGGCGCGCCCGCGACCGGCGCGACGCCCGCGGCACCGGCATCGACCCACGCTAGGAGCTCTCCATGCAGACCGTCCGAGCGACCATGGCCCAGGCCCTCGTCCGCTTCCTCGCCAGGCAGCACGTCGAGCGCGACGGCGTCACGGCGCCCCTGTTTGCCGGGATGTTCGGCATCTTCGGCCACGGCAACGTGACCGGCCTCGGCCAGGCCCTGGAGGAGGTGGGCGACCTCCGCTTCTACCGCCCCCAGAACGAGCAGGCGATGGTCCACACCTCGATCGCCTACGCCAAGATGAAGAACCGGCTCCAGACCTTCGCCTGCACGTCGTCGGTCGGGCCCGGCGCCACCAACATGGTGACCGGGGCGGCCACGGCCACCGTCAACCGGTTGCCGGTCCTGCTCCTGCCGGGCGACACCTTCGCGAGCCGCCTGCCGCACCCGGTGCTCCAGCAGCTCGAGCACCCGCTGGCGATGGACATCAGCGTCAACGACGCCTTCCGGCCCGTCTCCCGCTTCTGGGACCGGATCGTTCGCCCGGAGCAGCTCCTCAGCAGCCTGCCGGAGGCGATGCGGGTGCTCACCGACCAGGCCGAGACCGGCGCCGTGACCATCTGCTTGCCCGAAGACACGCAGACGGAGGCCTACGACTACCCCGCCCGATTCTTCGAGGATCGGGTCCACACGATCGACCGGGCGCTCCCGGCCGACGCCGCCCTCGGACGGGCCGTCGAGCTGATCAGGTCCGCGGAGCGACCGCTGATTGTGGCCGGTGGCGGGGTCATCTACTCGGACGCGACCGGTGCGCTGGCGGAGCTGGCGGATGGGTGCGGCATTCCCGTCTGCGAGACGCAGGCCGGCAAGGGTTCGCTGCCCTGGGACCACCCCTGGAACGCCGGTCCGGTCGGCGCGAACGGCGGGCTCGCCGCCAACAGGCTGGCCGCCCGCGCCGACCTCGTGCTGCTCGTCGGCACCCGCTTCGCCGACTTCACGACGGCTTCGCGCACCGCCTTCCAGCACCCCGACGTCCGCTTCCTCGCGATCAACGTGGCGGCCCTCGACGCCCACAAGGCGGGCGCCGTGCCGCTTGTCGGGGACGCGCGGGCCACGGTCTGCGCCCTCCGCGACCGCCTCCGTGGCGCGGCCCTCCGCACCGACCCGAGCTACGCCGAGGAGGTCGGCCTGCTGAAGCGGGAGTGGGACCGGGCCGTGGACGAGATCCGGGCCGTCGCGGCGCCGGACGCGCTGACCCAGGCCAACGTGATCGGGATCGTCAACGAGGCCAGCGGCCCCCGGGACGTGGTCGTCTGCGCCGCCGGAGGCCTCCCCGGCGACCTGCTCAAGCTCTGGCGGCCGGTCGACCCGAAGGGCTACCACCTCGAGTACGGCTACTCCTGCATGGGGTACGAGATCGCCGGTGGGCTCGGAGTGAAGATGGCCGACCCCACGCGGCAGGTCTTCGTGATGGTCGGCGACGGTAGCTACCTGATGCTCCACACGGAGATCGTCACGTCGATCCAGGAGAACCAGAAGCTGATCATCGTCCTGCTCGACAACGGCGGCTTCGGCTGCATCCGCGGTCTGCAGACGGCCAATGGCACGCCGTCGTTCGGCAACGAGCTCCGCTACCGCGACGACGCGAGCGGCCGGCTGGACGGCCCGGTCGTCCCGGTGGACTTCGTCCGCAACGCCGAGAGCCTGGGCGCCCGGGCGGTGCGGGTCGGGACCGAGCGGGAACTGCGGGAAGCCCTCCAGCAGGCCAGCGCGGCCGACCGGACGACGCTGATCTCCGTCGCCGTGCCGATCGACGAGCAGGTCCCGAGCTTCGAGAGCTGGTGGGACGTCCCCGTGGCCGAGGTGTCCGAGCAGGCGGCGGTCCAGGCGGCACGCGCGGAGTACATCGAGCACCGGAAGAAGGCGCGCGTCTTCGTCTGACGCGGACCCGACCGAACGACCACGACCCGGCAGGTGGCGCACGAGGAGGGTCGCCTGAGCGTCATCGCGGGCCAGGATCGGCTCCAGCTGCCGCCGCCCGGTCCGAGTGTGCACGGCGCGCGCGGCGATCCGGCCACGTGTCTCGCTTGGATGGGGAACGGTGAGGTGATCACCCAGGGGGCAGCCGACGGTCGTGGTCGGTTGCGGACCGGCGTCTCAATCCGGGCCACTCCCTTGAGCTCTGCCCTCGTCTTCTCACCGGTGGTCGCGCTCGGTAGGCGCCCGTCGAGCGGCGATCCGTCGCCGAGAAGCCGGCCAGCGCGGCGGAACACCTCGGGAACGTCCGGGAGCACTCCCTTGCCTTTCCCGCGTTCCCCCATGAGATCTGGCGGAGGAACCGGTCGAACAACCCCGCCGAACGGCTCGACGAGGAGATCCGCCACCGCACCGACCGGATTGGCACCTACCCCGGGCGGAGCGCGATCATGCGCCTCGTCGGTGCCGTCCAGGCCAGGCAGCACGACGCTTAGGCAAGGACGGCGAGCTCGCGGGCTCGCCGTCCTTGCCCGGATTCGAGCGCTCGGCACCGCGACCGGGGCGGTGACCCGAGATCGGGCCCGGTAAGCTATCGCGGCCTGACCCGGCCGCACCTCGGTATCACCCAGAGGACATCGTGTCGAAGGACTTGGACCCGGCACGCCGTGGCACAATCGCGCAGGTGAACAGCAGACCCCCCGCGGCACAGCACCTGAGCGACCTCGCCCGGCTGCGCCGCGTTCGCGACCGGATGGACCGGGAGTACGCCCAGCCGCTGGACGTCGAGGCGCTCGCGCGTGGCGTGAACATGTCGGCCGGGCACCTCAGCCGACAGTTCCGGCTCGCCTACGGCGAGTCGCCCTACGCCTACCTGATGACCCGGCGCATCGAGCGGGCGATGGCGCTGCTGCGTCGCGGCGACCTCAGCGTCACCGAGGTCTGCTTCGAGGTCGGCTGCGCGTCGCTGGGCACCTTCAGCAGTCGCTTCACCGAGTTGGTGGGTGTGCCGCCCAGCGTCTATCGGGACCAGGCGGCGCGGGCGACGGCGGGGATGCCGTCCTGCGTGGCGAAGCAGGTAACCAGACCGATCAGGAATCGAGAAGCGCCGGACCCCTCGGTCAGCTAGGCTGCGGATCGTTGCCGCGACCACGCTGACGAAGGGGAACGAGTGGACATCACCATTCACGCGAGCTTCCTCCCGCACGAGGACCCGGACGCCTCGCTGGCCTTCTACCGGGACTCCCTCGGTTTCGAGGTCCGCAACGACGTCGGATACGGCGGCATGCGCTGGATCACGGTCGGCCCGCCCGCCCAGCCCGCCACGTCCATCGTCCTGCACCCGCCCGG
>CADCWG010000218.1:0-16159 GCA_902806335.1 uncultured Thermomicrobiales bacterium
GTCCAGCCGCCCCGTCCGCCCCGGCCGAGTCGCCGGCGGCCACTCCACCGGCGTCCGCCCCAGCCGCGTCGTCGCCGGCCGCCCGCGCCGCCCGGGGCGAGCGCGCCGCCGGCGGCGACGGCGAGCCGGAACTGGCCGACTACTCCCACGCCGCGTTCTGGCAGTGGGCCCGCGGCCAGGGGCTCGACACCCAGAGCGACGTCGAAGCCCTGATCGGCCGCCCGATGCGCGGCCTCACTCCCGCCGATGTCCGCCGCCTGATCCGCCAGGCCCGCGACGGCGGGTGACGCCGGCCCCGCGATTCTCCTGAACCGATCGCCCGGTGCGCGTCCCCGCCTCCCGTCCCCGGCGGAGGGCTCCACCACGGTGTCGCCCGATTCGGCTGCCGTGCGCCGACCCCATACCCCATCGGCCCGGGTGCCGCTGGTACTGGTACTGATCGATGAATGAGGAGGAGACCGTGCCGGCCTATATCGTCGCCGAGGTCGCGGTGGCCGACCCCGAGGGCTACCGCGAGTACACCCGGCTGGTGCCCGACACGCTCCGCCCCTTCGGCGGGGAGTTCATCGTCCGCGCCGGTCCGGCCGAGTTGCTCGAGGGGGAAGGGGCGCCCAAGCGGATGGTCGTGCTCCGCTTCCCCGACGTCGCCGCCGCCCGGGGCTGGTGGGATTCCGAGACCTACGCCGAGGCCAAGGCGATCCGGCGCCGCCACTCCTCGGGCCGCATGATTCTCGTCGAGGGGGTCCCCGACGGCGGGCCGGACGGCCCGGCCGGCGTCCCCCTGGCCGGCGGCCAGGGCTGACGCACCCGCCGGGACCCCGCGTGGTCGCCGGTGCCCCGGGCGCCGACCGCTGCGAGCCTCCGGCCGAATCCCGGCCGTTACCGCCCGCCCGCCCATAGGCACTCCGCCCGGACCTCGATGTCCCGATCTCCTCGCGGGCGCGGGAACCTCCGGCCTGGATGGGATCCGGCCGTTCGGTGGCGGTATCGGAGGGGCAGTGGCCGGGCCCGCCCGCGACCGAGCCTCGAGGCAGCGGCTTGGATGCGCGGCCGGCTGAGCAGGTCACGGGCCCGCACGGCGACGCCCCGGCGATCACCCGGATTCCGTGTTGGGGCCAAGGTCGCCCCGGCCGCGGTTGGTTCCCGACCGGTCGCGGCTCGTCCCGGTGCTCGTCCCGGTGGGCGCGGCCGTGGACGCCGGGCGTGGCCACGGCCACGGCCACGGCCACGGCTATGGCCACGGGCTGGGTCCGACGGTCGATCCCGCCGTCCGGGAGATGCCGGGGTCGAGCGCCTCGACCGATCGACCGTGGTGACGCTCGGCCGCGAGCAGCGGCGCCGGAGCACGGCCGGTCCTGGCCGGAGGCGTGCGTCGCGCGCCTTGCGGCCGTTCCCGCGCTTGGGTAGGCTAGCCGCGCCGCCTCGACGGGCCGGCGCGGGCCGCGCGAGCAGGGCAGCCGGACGCCCGGGGGCGATGCCACGATGCCGATCCGCGCGCTCGCCGTCTCCGACGAGATCGACCATCGCATCCACAGCCCGAGCCTCCGGGAGCGGATGCCCGACGTCGAGATCGTCTTCGCCTGCGGCGACCTCCCCGCGCGCTACCTCGAGTTCCTCGCCGACGCCCTCAACAAGCCCGTCTACTACGTCCTCGGCAACCACGCCGAAGAACTCACCCGCGGCGGCGACTGGGGGAAGCGCTACCAGCCGCTGGGCTGCATCGACCTCGGCGGCAAGGTCATCCGCGACGAGGCCACCGGGCTGATCCTGGCCGGGCTGCCCGGCTCGCCCAAGTACAACGAGCACGAGCCGGAGCAGTACACCGAGTCCCAGATGCTGCGGATCATCCTCGGCATGGCCCCGCGGCTCTGGTTCAACCGCCGCCGCCACGGCCGCGCCCTCGACGTCCTGATCACCCACGCGCCGCCGCGCGACGTCAACGACGCCCCCGACCAGGCGCACCGCGGCTTCGTCGTCTTCCGCCGCTTCCTGCGCTGGTTCCGCCCGGACTACCAGCTCCACGGACACGTCCACCTCTACGACCGCTCGAAGTCGTCGGTGACCCGCTTCGAGGCGACCGAGGTGGTCAACGTCTTCCCCTACCGGGTGGTCGACCTGGCGATCCCGGCCCTGGGCGCCGCCGTCGCGTCACCCGAGGGCGCGACCGTCCCCGCCACCGGCGGTGTGCTGGGCGCCGCGGTGGGCGTGGGCCGGCACGCGCCCGACACCATCACCCGCCAGGAGCCGCCGTCATGACCGACGAGCTGACCGCCCACGACTTCGACCGCGCCCGCCAGAAGGCGTTCCTCCACGACCTGCTCGCCGTCGTCGGCCGGCGCCCGAACGACCTGATCCCCTACCACGAGGTCCGCCAGCGCCTCTCCCCCGAGCGGGAGAGCTACCGCGGCCTGCAGACCGTGCCGATCGACCAGATCGTCGGCAGCATGGACCGTTTCCAGGACTTCGACCGCGCCTTTCTGCCCCGGCAGCGCCACACCGCCCGCCGCTGGCGCAACGTCGACCGCGCCTACTACGACGACGTCACCCTGCCGCCGATCCAGCTCTACAAGGTCGGCGACATCTACTTCGTCAAGGACGGCAACCACCGCGTCTCGGTCGCCCGCGAGAAGGGCGTCGACTTCATCGACGCCGAGGTCATCGAGGGGCACGTCCGCGTTCCCCTCTACGCCTCGATGCGCCCCCAGGAGCTGCTGCTCCAGGTCGAGTACGCCGAGTTCCTGCGCCGGACCGACATCGACCGGATCCGCCCCGACCACGACATCCGGCCGACCGCGCTCGGGCGCTACGACGAGATCTGGACCCATATCCGCGGCCACCAGCAGTGGCTCTCGGCCATCTGGCACCGCCCGGCCACGGTGGCCGAGGCGGTCGCCGACTGGTACGACTACATCTACCGCCCGATCGTCCGCGTCGTCGCCGAGCGGGGGGTGCTCGACCGCTTCCCGCACCACACCGAGGCCGACGTCTACCTCTGGGTGATGCGCCACCGCGGCGAGCTGGAAGAGCGCGAGGGCCGCGACGTCGGTCCGATCGCCTCGGCGACCGACTACGCCGAAGAGGTCACCCACCAGCCCGGACCGGTCGGTCGCCTGGCCGAGGGCCTGCGCCACCTCGCCGCCCGGGTGATCCCCGGCCTGGACGACGACGAGGAGCCGGACCCCCACCGACCGATCACCCCCGACCCCTTCCCCGTCGACTCGACCCGGACCTCGGCCGGCGGCGCGACGCCCACGTCGACCGCGACGCCGTCCGCCGCTGCCCCGTCGGACGACGCGCCCGCCGACCCTCCGGTGGAGGCGTCGGTCGGCGACGGCAGCGCGCGGGCAACCCCGGCGTCCGGGACCACGCCAGGCGCACCGCGCTCGGGCGACGCGCCGCGGGCTGGTGACGCCGAACAGGTGTCGGCCGAGAGCGAGACTTCGGCCCGCGCTTGACCGCCGCCGTAGCCGCGCGTCAGGCGCCGTCGAGCCCGGTGTCCGCAGTTTGGCGGCCTCGGGTCGGTCCGGCGATTCCCCGCCCCGACCCTCACCCCATGCCGGCGAACCGGTTCCCAACCGGGGTCTCCGACACGCGGCATCGGACGGCCAGGGTCGGTGGCGGCCGGCGGCGTCGCGGTGCGCCGCCGGGCCGGTGCCGCTCCCTGGGCCGGGGCGGGCCGGGTCGCGACTCCGAGGCGGAGACGTCGCGCTCCTGCCGGCGGATCCGGGCGAGGCGCTACCGCCGGCGGATCCGGGCGATCCGGCGCAGGCTCTTGTCGATCCGGTCCTCGCTCAGCTCGCCCCGCTCGATCCGGTCGACCAGGTGGCCGATCAGGTCGGCGTCGGGGAGCGGCGGGCGGACGTAGAGCAGCACGTCGACCCCCGCGTCGATCGCCCGGTCGACCACCTCCAGGGGATCCCAGGCCGCCAGCGCGTCCATCCCCAGGTCGTCGGTGACGATCACGCCCGTGAACCCGAGGTCGCGGCGGAGCAGGTCGACCGCCACCGGCGAGAACGACGCCGCCGCGTCGTCCCACCCCGGCCAGTTCGGGAAGCGCAGGTGGCCGAGCATCACGCTCTCGACGTCGGCCGCGATCGCCGCCCGGAACGGCTCGGCGTCCGTCTCCCACCACTCGTCGAGCGTCACGTCCAGCGACGGCAGCAGGTCGTGGGAGTCCAGCGACGTCCGCCCATGCCCGGGAAAGTGCTTCGCCGAGCCGACGATCCTGGTCCGCCGCTCGCCGGTGACCACCGCCGCGACGGTCCGCGCCACGGTCGACGGGTCCGTGCCGTAGCTGCGCATCGCCATGCTGCTGTCCGACGCGTAGGCGATGTCGGCGACGGGCGCCAGGTTGACGTCGAAGCCGAAGCGGCGCAGGTGGACGGCGCGGGCCTCGGAGGCGGCCCGCGCCTCGGCCGACGAGAGCTGCCCCATCTCGGTCGGGTCCGGCGCCGGGTCGTCCGGCACCCGGCTGACCAGCCCGCCCTCCTGGTCGACCGCGACCAGGGGCGGCATCTCCGGGTTGGAGTCGTGGATCGCCCGCACGAACGCCCGCAACTCCTCGGGCGTGCCGACGTTCGCGCCGACCAGGACGACCCCGCCCGGCCTGGTCGTCCGCAGCCGCTCGTCGTACGCCTCGCTCATCGAGGTCCCGTTGGCCTCGAACACGAAGAGCTGGGCGACCTTCTCCGCCAGCGGCAGCCCGAGCAGGCGGGCGGTCATCGAGCGCTTGGCCTCCGCCGGCCGAGCCCGGCCGGCAGCCCCGATCAGCCCCGCGGACCCGATCGCCCCCCCGACGAGGGCGCGCCGGCTGAGCCGGGAGACCACCGGGAACGCGGCGTTGGTCGCGTCGGAGTGGGGCGGCGAGTCGGTCGAGGTCGGCGAGAGGGGCTGGTTCATGCCCTCAGCTTGGCAGAGCCTTACGCGTCACGGCAACGTGTCCGTGCGGGAAATCACGGACCCGGACGCCGATTTGTCTGTCGGATCGCCTCTTTTCGTCGCGCCACCGCCCGCCCGGCGACGGGGTCGCGGCGTGACCCGACCGTAACAACGCGATCGGAGCAGCGTGTCGTCACGGTCCCCGGCGGTGTTTGACGTAACACAGGATCCGTCGGTCTGGTGGTAGAAGGGGACACCGTCGGCGGCTTTGCCCGCCCCGGGCTGGGCCTCGGGCGCAGAGGCTCGGGCACGAAGCCGGCCGGCGCCGCCCGCGGACCCGCCGGTCGAAGCCCCCGGCGATCACCCGGATCCCGTCCGGGGACGCGGGCCTGGGTGGCCGCCGGGCCTCACCGCCGCGTCCGGCTAGCCTCGGTCAGGGAGCCTTCCCGGGTCCCGTCCTGACCCCGGCGGGGCGACGCGCCGATGCCGCGGACACCTGCTGCGTCCGCACGCCGTCCGTCGTCGCGCCGGGCCATCGCGAAGGCACGGCGCCGGGCGGCTCATTTCGCCGGTCGGGCGTTGGCCGGGGTGGGGGAAGTGGGCGCGGGGCCGTCCGGACGGGTGGCGGCGGCGTCCTCGCCCCCGCCCCCGGGTGTCGCCGCCGCGACGTCCACCCTGGTGCGCCGGCCGCGCGGCAGCGCCGACGGCACCGCGCCGGAGCGGACCATCGGGTGGGCGCCGAAGTAGCCGACGAAGAGCCCCACCCCGAGGGACGTGAACACCACCAGGCTGGCGAAGGTCCACCCGTAGCCCG
Organism: uncultured Thermomicrobiales bacterium; assembly: GCA_902806335.1. GTDB lineage: Bacteria > Chloroflexota > Chloroflexia > Thermomicrobiales > UBA6265 > CADCWG01. The sequence continues at coordinate 5,693 of CADCWG010000218.1, forward strand.
CCCGGACGATGATCGCCCCGCCGACCAGGCTCGCGCCCGAGAAGGCGAGGTTCCACGCCGCCGACCGCAGGCCGAACACCGACGCCCGCGCCCGCGCCGGGAGCACCTCGGCGATGAACGTCGAGTCGAGCGGCCAGCCCATGCTGATGCTGGTCTGGCGGACGAGGTGGGCGACGACCGCGACCCCGTAGCTGGGCACGACGAGCAGCAGCAGGTAGGCGGGCACCACCGAGAGCCGGACCCAGAGGACGGCCCGCAGCGACCCGACGCGCGCGGCCAGGGCGGGGGCCGTCAGCCCGATCACCGCCGCCGCCAGGCCGCCGACCGCGTAGACGTAGCCGACCGACCGCGCGTTCGCCCCGAGGGTCGTCAGGTAGACGTTGTAGAAGGGCATGACCATCCCGGCGCCGAGCGCCATCAGGCCGCCGACGGCGATGAACACGCCCATGTCCTTCCGCACCTGGCGGCGGATGGCGGGGTCCTCGTCCTCGCAGGCGGCGGCGTGGTCGTGGCGCGGACGGCTCCGCCTGGCCGGTCCCATCGCGAGGAGCGGCGCCAGCCCGGCCGTGGCGAGCACCGTGCCGGCGACCAGGGTCCAGCGGTAGGCGGCAACCCCGTCGGGGCCGCCGCCGGCCAGGCGGCCGACGAGCGCGGGCAACGCGCCGCCGAGCAGCGAGCCGATGGTGGTGGCCAGGGAGATCAGCGAGAAGGCGATCGCCGCGATGTCGGCGCGCAGGTCCCGCCGACCCCACTCGATGATGAACGGCATCGTCGAGGTGAACAGGTAGGCCAGCCCCACCCCGAGCAGCGCCGAGAGGACCAGCAGGACGCCTCTGGCCTCGGCGAAGGCCAGCGCGAGCGACACCACGAGGAAGAGCGCGAAGCCGCCGACGATCGCCCGCCATACGCCCGTCCGCGCCAGCACCGGGCCCATCGTCGCCGACGCGCCGGCCATCGCCAGCGTCTGGACGCCGTTGAAGGCGCCGATGAAGTCCTCGCGCAGCCCCAGGCGGTAGAGGTAGAGGTTGTAGAGGAGCTGGAAGACGCCGAAGCCGACGTAGGCGAGGAGGTTGTAGAGGAGGAAGAGCCGGATGTCGCGGCCAAAGCCGCGGACGCGCCGCAGGTAGGCGCCCATCGTGCCACGTCACCCACCGCCCGGCGCCGCGCCACCCGCGCCCCGCCGACCGTGGTGGGGCAGCCCGGCCCTGGCGCCCGCCCGCGCCCCGACCTTCGTGGTTGCCGCCCGCGAACCGGCAGTATAGCCCCGCCCCCGGCGGGTCGCCCGGCCCACGATGCCGCCGCGCGGCCCGGACTCCGCCTGCGCCGCGGCCGGACCAACCACCCCGGCCGGCGGCGTGAGAACCGAGGTCCTGACCCCGATCCAACTGACGGCCGACGCCGGATTCGCGTCGGCCACCGCCCACTCCCCGGGCGCTGGAGGAGCGGCTCGGACCGGCTTGGGCCGCCATCGGCGCGCACGAGGTTGGCGCCTGGGGGCTGTCGTTGACCCGCCGCGCCCGGGGCGAGATCGTGGGCGTCATGCCCCAGGAGAGGTTTGGGCAGTCCCTTGTCGTCCTGCCGGCCCAACAGGTCGTCACCGCACGGCTGGCGCGGCACCGGCCCGACCAACCGCCGCCAGCGGACCAGTCCGAGGACGTCGAGGACCTCGCGCGCGGGCTGGCCCGAGACCCGCTGGGTCGGCCACACGCCTATCCCACCGCAGTGGAGGTCGGCGGCTGCCAGCGTCTGATGCCCGGGGTCGCGTCGAAGCCGCAGTCGAAGGTCGCCAGTTCCGGCGTCGGTTGGACGGCGTAGGCGGCGGTCGAGGCGTCGACGAACCCAGGACCCGGCGAGCCCGCCCAGAGCCCCAGGCCACGGAGCCATAGCCTTCTCTACCCGTGGGGCAGCCTGAGCCCGGGTAGCCGCAGGGATCGGATCGAGGTACGCGGCGACATCCGCGGGTGGGACGTTGTCCTGGTGCTTGGATGCCAGGACGAAGGCGACCTCGGCGACGATCGCTTCCGAGGTCGTCGCGTCCACCTCGCCACGGGCGACGGCCCGGACGAGCGCCGTCGCGGTCGCGTGCCTGACCTTATCGGCCGTCGCTGTCGGCTAGGTTCGGTAGCGCCGGGAATCGTTGGCGGCCAGGAGGATCACCGGCTTTCTAGGCGGCGGGTGATCCGCCCGGCCTCCACCTCGATCGCCTCCTCGATCTGGTCGTCGAAGTCGATCGACTCCCGCCCCGGTCGTGCCGGGACGATCCCGCGGACCGAATCAAGGGTGAACCTCGCCGGGCGGATCTCGACGCGGCCCTCGTCGGTCACCACGAAGATCACCCAATCCTGGTGGGAGATGCCAAGGTGCTTCCGTACCTCACTCGGGATCGTGACCTGGCCCTCGCTCGTCATCGCCGCCAGGATCTCCTTTATCGGCCTCCCCCTCTCGTGTCAGGATCGCATCCGCGACCAATCACCTGTGCATCGCGCCTTGGTCCTCGCTCCCTGGGCGCCACTCGGCAGCGGGGTAACCGGTCGGTGTCGCGTTGGAGGCACCGCGGGTCGGCGCCGACGGCACCGGTCGGACAGTCCCCCCTTCCCCTCCGCGCCCATCGGCGGTAGCCTGCGCCGGTCGGCCCCGGGTGCCACGTGGCCCCGTGGCCGGCGACGGTCCGTCAATGGCGACGGGCCGCCCGCCCCCGGCGCGTCACCCCACCTGGCCCGACTGCCCTCGCGGGAGCGCCCATGCCGACCGTCGTCCTGCTCGGCACCCTCGACACCAAGGGCCGCGAGTACGCGTTCCTGCGCGATCGCGTCCGCGCGGCCGGCTGCGAGGCGCTGCTCGTCGACGCCGGGGTCCTCGGGGAACCCCAGGTCGAACCGGACATCGACCGCGCGACCGTCGCCCGGGCCGCCGGCGAGGACGCGGCCGCCCTGGCCACCGCCGGGGACCGCGGGGTAGCCGTCGCCGCGATGGGCCGGGGCGCCGCGGCGACCGTGCGTGACCTCTTCGCCGCCGGCCGGCTCGACGCCTGCCTCGCGGTCGGCGGCTCCGGCGGCTCCTCGATCGCCGCCGAGGCGATGCGCGCCCTGCCGATCGGCGTCCCCAAGCTCCTCGTCTCGACCGTCGCGTCGGGTGACACCCGCCCCTACGTCGGCGCGGTCGACGTGACGATGATGTACTCGGTGGTCGACATCGCCGGCATCAACCGGGTCTCGGCCCGGATCCTCGGCAACGCCGCCGCCGCGGCCGCCGGGATGGCCCACGCCTACGCCGCCGACCGCGCCGCGAACCGCGCCGCTGGCCGCGCGGGCAACGCGCCGGACGGCGGGGGAGGCGAGAAGCCGCTCGTCGCCGCGACGATGTTCGGCGTGACCACCCCCTGCGTCGACGCCGCCCGCGCCTGGCTGGAGGCGCGCGGCTACGAGGTGCTCGTCTTCCACGCCACCGGCACGGGTGGCCGCTCGATGGAAGCCCTCGTCCGCGACGGCTTCGTCGGCGGCGTGCTCGACGCGACCACGACCGAACTCGCCGACGAGCTGGTCGGCGGGGTCCTCTCGGCGGGCCCGGACCGTCTGGAGGCGGCCGGCGCGGCGGGCGTGCCCCAGGTCGTCTCGCTCGGCGCCCTCGACATGGTCAACTTCGGCCCGTTCGAGTCGGTCCCCGAGCGCTTCGCCGACCGCACCCTCTACCGCCACAACCCGACCGTCACCCTGATGCGGACCACGCCGGAGGAGAACGCCGCGCTCGGCCAGACCATCGCCCGCAAGCTGAACGCGGCGACCGGACCGGTCGCGGTCTTCGTCCCGCTCGGCGGCGTCTCGCTGATCGACACGCCCGGGGGAGCCTTCCACGACCCCGCCGCCGACCGGGCGCTGATCGACGCGCTGAAGGCCGACCTCCGCCCCGGGATCGAACTCCGCGAGCTGGACACCGACATCAACGACCCCGCCTTCGCCGAGGCGATGGCCGCGATGCTCGACGCCCTCCTGGGCGGCGATGGCGCCAGGACCGGGGCAACCGCGCCCGCGACCGGCGCGTCGGTCGCCGGGGGCGGCGCGTGACGGCGGGCGTGGGCACTGGCCGCCCCCGGGGCACGGCCGAGGGCCGAGGGGCGATCCTGGCCCGGCTGCGGGAGCAGGTCGCCCGCGGCGAGCCCATCGTCGGCGGCGGCGCGGGCACCGGCCTCTCGGCCAAGTGCGCCGAGGCCGGCGGCGTCGACCTGCTGGTGATCTACAACTCCGGCCGCTACCGGATGGCCGGTCGCGGCTCCCTCGCCGGGATGATGCCCTACGGCGACGCCAACGCGATCGTCGTCGAGATGGCCGCCGAGGTGCTGCCCGTCGTCAGCCACGTGCCGGTCCTCGCCGGGGTCTGCGGCACCGACCCCTTCCGCCTGATGCCGGTCTTCCTGCGCCAGCTGCGGGAGATGGGCTTCGCCGGGATCCAGAACTTCCCGACCGTCGGCCTGATCGATGGCCTGTTCCGCCAGAACCTGGAAGAGACCGGGATGGGCTACGGCCTCGAGGTCGAACTCGTCCGCCAGGCCCGCGCCCTCGACCTCCTGACCTCGCCCTACGCCTTCACCCCGGACGAGGCGCGCCTGATGGCCGAGGCCGGCGCCGACATCCTGGTCGCCCACCTTGGGCTGACGACGAAGGGGATGATCGGGGCCCAGACGGCGATCACGCTCGACGACGCGGTCCAGCGGGTCCAGGCGATGCACGACGCGGCCAGGGCGGCCCGGTCGGACGTGCTGGTGCTGTGCCACGGTGGCCCGATCGCCGAGCCCGACGACGTCGCCTACGTCCTCGCCCGCACCGAGGGCGTCGTCGGCTTCTATGGCGCCTCCAGCGTCGAGCGGCTCCCGACCGAGGTCGCGATCATCGAGACGATGCGCCGCTTCAAGGCGATCCGGACGACAACCTAGCTATCAGCTATCAGCTATCAGCTATCAGCTATCAGCTATCAGCTATCAGCTGTCGGCTATCAGCTGTCGGCTGTCGGGGGAGGGCGGTGAGGGGGCGACGAGCGACGGGGGGCGCGGAGGGAGCGGGGCGCCCGGGCTGGTCGCCGGCCGAGGGCTGCCGGTGGCGACCGGTGCCCGCACGGTCGGCGCGGGCAGCCCCTCCGACGGCGTCCGGCTGCCGACGGCTGGTCGCCGATACGGAGTTCGGCCGCTGGGCGCTGGCATCGGCGGGCGCCCGCGGCCGGGCCTACCCGGGGTCGAGCCCCGAGGTCACAGTCGCAGGCACCAAGCCGGCTCGAGCCGGCCGCGGACCGACCCGGCGAAGCCCCGGCGACACCCCGGATCCCGCGTGCCGACCGACACCTGACGGCTGATCGCTGATAGCTGACGGCTCACCCCTGGAGGTCCCATGGACAAGGTCGATCCCGCCGCGCTGCCGACCCAGACCTTCGACTGGGGGGTCATCAAGTGGCTCGTCGCGCCGGGGCACACCGAAGGCGCCGCGCTCAGCTTCGGCGAGGTGGTCCTCCTGCCCGGGCAGGGCCACGACCGCCACAACCACCCGGTCTCCGAGGAGGTGCTCTACGTCCTCTCCGGGGAGGGGGAGCAGATGCTCGGCGACGGGGCTCCCTTCCCGGTCCGCGCCGGCGACGCGATCTACGTCCCGACCGCCGCCTACCACTCCACCCGCAACACCGGTTGGGAGCCGCTCCGCCTGCTCGCCGTCTACAACCCCGCCGGCCCCGAGCGCGACCTCGAGGCCCTGCCCGACTACCGTGCCGTCGCCCCCGGCGAGCCGCCCAAGTTGACCCGCGGCTAGCGACGCCTGGTGGCACGCCGCTGGGGGCAGCGAGCCGGGACCTTGGTCGCAACCTCCGCACGCCGGTGCTGGCGCACGCGATCCGCGGCCCGGCGGAGCGAATCACCGTCGCGCGTTGCCACAAGCGTGCCGTCCGCCGGGTGGAGGGGCGCCAGTTGTCGGTGCTGGAGTCGGTCCATGCCCCCGCCGGGTCCCTCGGGGCCGCGATTGGTGCGGCGGCCAGGCGGGTTCCCCCTGGAAACAGCCGTGTCCGCTCGGCCGCCGCGGTGTCATCCGCCCGTCGCCCGTGCCGGCGTCCCCAGCCCTGTCCGGCGACCTGGGTCAGGCACCACGGCGGATCAGGCATCCACCCGCGCGCGCCGAGAGGGTCGGGCACTATGCCCGACCCTCTCGTTCGTCGTGTCCTCATACCGGTTCCGGGTGAACGCTGGCGCTTCGCCCGGCGGGATCGCGGCCGGCTCCAGCCGGGTTCGTCCCCGAGCCTCTGACCTCGGGGCTTGCCCTGGGCGGGCAGGCCGTCCCGGCGCCCCCGATACAGCTACTGATCAGCCGGATTCGGTATCAGAGCGGGTGGACGGGTCGCGGATGCCGGCTGCTTGGGCTGCTCGGCAGTCCTTCCACGCCGTGGGCGTCCGTTGGCGTTCGGCCGCGGTCTAGAGGACGAACGGGGCGGTGACGAGGGCGGTGACGATCCCGCTGACGAGGGCGCCGATCAGCCCGATCGCGACCGCCCGTCCGGTCGAGACGTCGAGCGCCTGCCGGACCGCCACGAAGTAGGTGGCGATCGACCAGACGACGACGATGAGGCCGATGATGATCTCCACCACCGGAATGAACCCGAGCACGGCCAGGATCCCCGGGACCGAGGCAAAGCCGATGGTCCGCAGCAGTTCCCCGATCGAGGAATTGGTGTGCGGACCGGCGAGCAGCTTGGTCCCGATGACGTAGACCACCGCGGCGGAGATCACCCACCCGAGGACGCTGCCGATCAGCCCCGCGATGAGTCCCGCCCCGCCGTCGTCGAGCGCGCCGATGCCCCCGGCGATCGCCGCCAGGACCACCACGATCGCCGCCTGCGGCGTCGCGCTCTGGTCGTGCTCGATCTCCTCGTAGGTCGCCGGATTCAGCCTCGCCGCGCCGATCATCCGCTGGACCAGGTCATCGCCCCCGGTCGTCGACGAGCCACCCCGGAATGCCGCCACCCTGCCGACCTCCCTGCTGCGGGCGGGTCAACCGGGGGCGTCCGTCGCCCCCGGTCGGTCCGGCCACCCCCACGATCCCCATGCCCGTCGCGACCTCGGCCGCGCGCCGGGACCACGATCCTAGCACCGCCGCCCGGTCGGCGCGGGCCGCCCTACCGCCGCCGTCCGGTCGGCACGTGCTGGGCTACCGACGCTGCCCCGTGCCGATCTGGAAGTAGGTCGGCGTCGCGGTGACGGTGAGGTCGATCCCCGACCGGCCGAAGGCGTCGACGAGTTCGTCCCGGCCGCGGAAGCGCTTGACGATCCGGAAGGTGCGGCCGTCGTTGAGGCGCCGCTGGGTGAGGGGGTCGCCCGGACCCGGCAGCGGCTGGTCGGGGGCGGTGCCGCTCTCATTGCGGAGGCTGTCGACCCAGAAGACCGTCCCGCCGGGACGGAGCGCGGCCCCGACCGCGCCGAGGAAGGCGTCGAGCCGGTCGTCGGGGACATGGGAGAGCCAGAAGCCGAAGAAGACGGCGTCGTAGGCGCGGTCGGGCCGCCAGGCGAAGAGGTCCGCCTCCGCGAAGGCGACCCGGTCCGCCAGCCCCGCCGCCTCGAGGCGAGCCCGGTTGATCGCGATCGTCTCCGGCGCGGCGTCGAGCGCGGTGAGGTGACCGGCGGTCGCGGCCAGGCGCTCGGTCCACCACCCCGTCCCGCAGGCCAGCTCCAGCACGTCGCCGGTCAGCGCGGCGCGGGCGAGGGCGTCCTGGACCTGACCCACCTCGGCGTGCCAGCGGGCGTTGAGCTCGGGGCCGTGGTCGTAGCGCCCCCGCCGCAGGAACCACTCGTCGTACTCCGCGGCCCGCGCCCGGTAGTACCGCTGCTGCTCCGCCAGCGTCGCCGCCGGGACCGGGGTGTTCGCCTCCACCGTCGCCCCTCCGCCGTCAGGCCGCGCTCGCCTCGGCCAGCGCGCCGTCGAGGGCCTCGACCGCGGCGTCGACGTCGCTCCGGTCGATGATCAGCGGCGGCGAGAGGCGCAGCACGTTGCCGTGCAGCCCCCCCTTGCCCACCAGCAGCCCGCGCCGCTTCGCCCCGTCGAGCACCCGCACCGCCACCTCGGGCGCCGGGACCTTGCTCGTCCGGTCGGCGACCAGTTCGACGCCGACCATCAGGCCGAGGCCGCGGACGTCGCCGATCGTTCCGTACCGCTCGGCCAGGCCCCAGAGCCGCTCCTTGAGGTAGTCCCCGACCACCCGGGCGTTCTCGCGCAGGTTGTGGGTCGCGATGTAGTTCAGGTTGGCGAGCGCGGCGGTCGTCGCCAGCGGGTTGCCGCCGAAGGTCGAGAGGCTCAGCGACCGGATCGACGAGGCGAGCTCGTCGGTCGCGATCACGCCGCCGATCGGCACGCCGTTGGCCAGGCCCTTCGCGAAGACCACCACGTCCGGCTCGACCCCGTAGGCCTGGAAGCCGAAGTCGGCGACGCCGATCCGGCCCCAGCCGGTCTGGACCTCGTCGCAGACGAAGGGGATGCCGTGCCGGTCGAGGATCTCCTTGACGGCGACGAAGTACTCGGGCGGCGGGGTGACGAAGCCGCCGACGCCCTGGATCGGCTCGGCGACGAAGGCGGCCGGGTGGCCGCTGGTGCTGGTGGTGATCACCTGCTCGACGTCGCGGGCGCAGAGCAGCCCGCAGCTGGGGTAGGTCTTCTCCCACGGGCAGCGGTAGCAGTAGGGGTTGCCGACGTGGTGGACCTGGAGCGGCGAGAGGTTCGAGGCCCGCCAGGGGGTCTGCGAGGCGCCGCCGGTGGCGAACGAGCGGCCGTGGTAGGCGTGGCGCAGGGCGATCAGCTCGCCGGAGCCACGGGCGAGGCTGGCGATCATGAACGCGGCCTCGTTCGCCTCCGAGCCGCTGTTGACGAAGAGCACCTTGTCGAGCTTGGGCGGGGTCATCGCCCGGATCCGCTCGGCGAGCTCGATCTGGGAGCGGATCAGGAAGAGCGTCGTGGTGTGGACCATCCGGTCCACCTGGGCCTTGATCGCGTCCGTGATCTCGGGGATCGCGTGGCCACTGGGGATGCTGACGATGCCGCCGAAGAAGTCGAGGTACTGGCGGCCGTCGGCGTCGTAGACGTACTGCCGCTCCCCCCGCCGCAGCTCGATCGGCTCGGCGAAGTTGAGCTTCACGCTCGGGAAGAGGCTCGCCTGGTGCCGCCGCAGCAGGTCGGCGTGCTCCGACTCGGCGACCGCCGCCGCCGAGAGCAGCCCGTGGTGGTCGGGCAGGTCGTCGTAGGTGCCCGCGGGCGGGGTGGCGGGGGCGCTGACGTCATCCATGGTCGAGCCTCTCCCCGGTGGGCGTGACGCCGGCACGTCGGGCACGGAGGATAGCAGCCGACCCGGGGCAGTGCCGTTGAGCAGACATGGGGGAGCCCTTGGTAGCTACCGTCGCAGGATGACGTCAGGAGCCACTCCCAAGGGTCGCCGAAACACGACAACGCCGACGGATGCATGGAAACGAGGCAGGTGATCACGGTGTTCGCAACTTCATTAGATCAATCAGCAGGAGCGACGGATGCCTAAACAGGTCGCTTCCAAGGGAGAAATCTTGCAAGGCGAGATGCAAAGCGTTAGACTCGCCCTGGAAGAACTGTACGTACACGCCGCTTGGGCGACGTTGTGTAGTTAGACCGCCTAGGATTCTGGTGGTGCTATGGCACTCCGCGTTGACGACCTGTTCGCGTCCGACAGTTCATCCTCGTACTGGTCCGCGCCCGAGAACAGTCTTCGGCGAGATCTCCTCCAGCGAGTCCTGGCCGGTCAGTTCCCCGGCGTGCCTGACGACGATTTGGCCGAGAGCCTTGTTCGGCTGGCGCGCGACGAGTTGTTGGCATACGCCACCTCGGGGCAGCGAAGGGTGATAGACGACGAGGACATTCAACTCGTCCTGAGGGCTTGCGCTGCCTGCTGCGACCGCGTCGGCGTCGACTTTCCCCACCTGCCGTTCAGGGACTTCTCAACCTTCCGACGTTACTGGCTCGGCGCTGGCATGTACGGGTCCTACGCCCCCCGGCGCGCGTGTCTCGACCAGGTGCTCGATCCCATGTTTGAGAAGTTGGACGGGATAGCCGTCCGGTCCTGGGCCGACGCCTTGGCCCGACCGATCTCGCCGCACGGCAAGACAGGGTGGGTCACTATCGACCTGGAGTTTGAGGAACTGCGGCGGCGGTTCAGGCACGCGCGCACCCCTCGGGACTACTGCGCGGTCGGCGCAGTTTGCGTTCGAATCGTGGGGATGCTGGCGAACGTAGCGTTCGACCCAGCTGTCCATCTTCCCGTCGGGTGTGACCTGCCGCCGCGAGACCATACCAAGGCTCGGTTCGACCTCATCGTGGAGCACCACTTTGAGGGACAGGACAACCACCTATGGCGCAAGTACGCCCGAAGTGTGATTGAGATCGCCCAAGACCTGAAGTACCGCACTACGCCGACTCGCTGCCAGTCAGGTAT